>CABXNH010000004.1 GCA_902513495.1 uncultured Gammaproteobacteria bacterium | reverse complement strand
GAGAGCCCAGCCATCCTTCTTGACCGCCGCTAGGACTTCATCTCTGTCTTTGTTGTCTTTCATGTTCTCTCCTTACCTATTCTTTGTTATCGAAATAACTAAAGTCAAAATAGTGCTTTTTATCTTCTACTAAACATTTACCAACAGTACGATTCATACATTTTTTCAGGGGTATGCCATTACTTTGGTTAAGATCGGCTAATGAACCAAAATAAATAGAAACTGTTTTCTCATCAAATTGCACTGCCATCCAATATGCCTCTGCATCCTTTTCTTTTGCAGCATACTTGGCCTTGCTGTATGCATTGCTACCGAGTTTATAGCGAGAGTTTAAAGTCCTACCATTTTTTTGGTATTTGTTTCTGGCCTTTATGCTAATGACGTATTTTTTACCATCTTTCTCTGCATATAAATCAGCAAAGGGATAATTCATTTTCGTGTCATTGAGATTTTCAATTTTCTCAAATTTGTTATCAACAAGTGCCTTAATACCAAAAAGTTCTCCGAGTTCACCTAGAGATTTTTTTCTTTTCGCCTCTTTCTTTGTAAGTTCTTCAGACATCTTTAAAATCATCGATCTGTTTCTTGTACTTCTCTAATAAGCAAGTACCTTGTATATCTTGCCTGTTCAATTACGAACTTTGTAAGAAGCAATCCCCAGTCGGCAATCTCTGTTAATTTTTCTGAGGTCTCTTCCTCAAGCGGTTCTGGTAAATACTGTATCCGTTCTGCCCCCACTAATAATGCAGTTTCCATAGTATCAATGTCTTTATAATCAAAGTCTGTTTCACTTGCTGCCCTTGTCATAACATTCTCCCTGTTCATATAGCGTCATAATCAAGTTAACATTTTTGTTGACCCAAAGTCAAGAACTTTATTATTTAATTTACTTTTTTCAACCCAAAGTATGTAACCTTTACTTCTCCTGTGTGATTAACAGTATTTGCTTCGATGTAATCTAATACATCGGACTCTCTATAACGGACAGCTCCGTTTTGTCCAAACTTCACGAATGGAATTGAACCAATTCCAACTCCAGAACTTCTCGAATTTGCTAAAGTCTTTGACTCAATGCCAAACATCTCAGCTACTTGGTGCGTGTCGAACAACCTACTTATTATTTCCATCTTAACTCCTTTTAAAAGGGTTATAAAATGCTTCATTTGAAGCGCCTATCTTCCCTTTATTGGAAAGACATGGCGTTAAAGATACGCTGTATGGAAATTTCTTTCATCCCGTCCGATACCCATTCGATACCCATTTTTTTGGGTATTGAGAAATGTGTAAGGTGAATCGACCTCAAACCCATATATAAAAAGATTCTTAAGTCACACTCGTCCATACATTTCCATCAAAAGATGAGTGAGAGAATTAGATGATTTACTTTGAATGGAAACCTATGGAAAGATGTCGTTTCAGGCCCCTCTGTAGGCTTTATAGATGCCTAGTAAGGTCTTTGCTTAACTAAAGAATAAAGTCTTAACAGTACCCACGCAGTAAACCCCTAATCGTTATAATCAAATAATATCCGACATCAATTTCTCAAGTGGCTTAGATGTACATTCGTACACTTCCCTAGCAGTTCTGGTTTCGCCAGATTTAGCACCAGAGAAATCATAGAAAGCACCTCCTCCATTAGCCTGAATAACTATTGAGTAGTCATCCCAATCCCACCTGTGTTGAACGCCTTCAAGTGTATGCGTTGTATCAATTGGTGATTCAGCATCTTTTAGAAATAAGACACCTTTAGAGTCTGAAATCTCAGGAATATATCCAACACTCAATAGATAATAACCATCATATCGGTCATAACAATCCCACTTCTTCCAGTCATAAGATTCACTACCAACCTCAACTTGTAAAGGTGCTGTACTTGAGCAACCAATTAAGCCAAGAGATAGTAATAAAAGTAGGAGTAGTTTTTTCATAATACATTCACCCATAAACCATAGACAATTTGAATAATTATCGCCAAAAGAAAAAATGCTAGTGCTAACTTGAGCAATTTCATACTAGGATTGTATATCAACTTGGACTAAAGTCCAAATTTCGTTTGATGTGTGAGGGAGGTTATATTACTTAATTTTCAATACATTTAGTGAGGCCAGAACAATCCCCCACTTCAACTAATGGATTTTTTCTATCATCAGGATTTATAGTATCGTACGTAAATTTTCCTGTACTAAGAAAAACTGTGCCGGATACTATGCGTTTAGGATTTGAAGGTCTTTCAAATGTTGTCCCTTCAACTACAATATCAATAAATCCATCTTCATTGAAGTCACCTAATAGTAAACTAATTTGAAAACAGCCATAATCGCCACCTTCCCACTGAGGCCATTCTTCTTTAGATGGTGGGCCTTTACACCACTCATCGACTAATGCCGTCCTGAATTGTCCATTGCCAATGTTTTCTTCGATTACCATAGCGGTACCTTGATAATGAACCCCTACCAAGCCATTAATAACATCTAAGTCTCCGTCACCGTCTAAGTCGGCAACTGATATATTAGGAACATTTGAGTACCAAAATCCATTACTATTTTTATGTTGAGGAAACTCAAAGCCACGTTCATAGAAGTTACCTGTGCCATCGTTTAACAAGATTCCGTGATATGACCTCTGTGGGTCTGGATTGGAGAACCCCCACGCTTCCATTGAATTGTGAAGCGAACCACCAGCTACGATATCTAAATCACCATCATTGTCTATATCGCCCAGTTCTACCTCGAAGCCCCATTGGTCACCACATCGACGAACTACCATATGACCATCACCTTGATTGATATAACATAATATTTCACCGTTGTGTCCAACCCATTTATTGCTTGGAACAACAATATCAATATCACCGTCATTGTCGATGTCGCCAACTGTTGCATTATGCGTATAGTTTGCCAAACCCTTACCTTTCTTAACGCCGTGTCCAGTAACGTGAGTGACAGTGGATTCTAACCAAGAACCATTTGGTTGCGATAAGTAATACAAATCATTCTTCTCCTTTTGTTTGTTTTCCTTTCCATCCCAAGTATTTGTTCCTCCATCACTGGCAAAAATGTCTAGTACGCCATCACCATTAAAATCTGCAAGTTTCAGAGCATTTGGACCTTCTAAATTCATATCGATTGGATTGTTATTGACTAATCGTTCAGATATGTTGGTTGCCCCGAAACCAGACTTTTTTCGCATTATATTTCTCTTTCTGTCGTATACCTTAAAAGATAAATCATCTTGTAATGAATAAATCTCTATGTTATTCCGTTCATCATAACAGTTAAATTCTTCTACAGTAATATCACAGACCTCGTGTTTAGTTATATGTGACACATCCTCACCTGAAAGTTTCTTGCCCTCTTTTGGCGATGCTAAGACAACAAAATCATCAATTCCATCATTATCCATATCACCATAGAAAATCCCTAAAATCAACCTGTACTTGTAATTCAATCTATACTTCAAGGTCGCAGGATAAATAGAGTGATTCATCCAATCACCGCTAAAGGGTTTCATTTCCACTTTTACTGTTCCAGCATTTGGATTTGAATTACCACCACAGTTGTAGACAAAATAAGTGCCATCCGCAGAAATACTCTTTACTGGCTCACTGCCATCAGGACAACCTGCTGCGAAACCTTGAGCTGAGAAAAAGGATAGAATTAAGAGAAGGAGTAGTTTTTTCATACTAGGATTATATGTCAATTAGAACTAAAGTCCAAATTTCGTTTGATGTGTGAGGGAGGCTAATTACTCACCAAGCTCCGCTGCCAGTTCTGCTTCAAAAGCCGCGATTTCATCTTCTACTGATTGCTCAGTATCAACAGTGTCGGTTTCTGCTGCCTTAGTGGCTTCTTCAGCGATACGTTTGGCTTTTTCTGCCTTAGTAGCAATTTTCTCCACACCTACATATACTGCTCTAGTGCCAGAGAAGTGCTTTGAGTACTTGTGAGTAAAGAAAGTTCTGTAGCTTTCACCCTCGAAGTCGAAGAAATACGATTGTATCTCGCAGCCATAGTTCCCAAATATTTCACTTTGCTCTTCAACTGACGGCCTTCTAAAAGTTCCATCGCCGTTACCAAAATAGATATTATTAAATTGCTTATGGCAATCGGTCTCCCACGTATGAAATTGATCCCTAAATATATAAAAATCCATATGGCCATCTTTATTTATGTCATAGTTATATAAACCTACTGCTGCTCCATCAGTTCCTAAATCCGTATCATGAATATCCGAAACAGTGAACTTACCATCATCATTTCTGAAGAAAATAAGTTTTACAATATGCTCCTTGCATTGAGTAATTTGATTGAATGCTTCTTCATCAGCTGATTTTATGCAAAGCACGTTTAGTGTATAGGTAACTGTATCAAAGTCTCCATCATCATCCATATCAAATTGATGGGAACGATATGACTCACCCAGGAGCAAAATTCTTTCACTCGTTTTGTATCCAGACACTTGCGAACCTTTCATCGTGCCTATCTCATTTTGCCAGGTTAAATATGGCACCTCTTTATCAGGCATTTTGCTAGCCATATAGCTGTCTAATAATTTTAATTGTATTCTGCCGTTTTTGTAAGTCACTTCTGACCAACACCACTTTAAACTTGCACCTCCACCAAACCCCTTGCCGCAATTACCAAACAAGATTCCACCTTTTTTGTTTGGATAAACAGAGAGTGATGTTTTAGATACTGAAAGGTTTGGCAAATCACCCTGATAAACGCATTTCAAGGTTTTTCCATTGCACACGCCAACCCCATCACCCTGGGGTCCTGGCCATGATATATCGATGAATTCATCGTAGCCATCATCATCTAAGTCTCCAGCGACGAAGTCATGAGAATACATTGGCTTTCCAAACTCAGAATAGCTTTCTGTCTCAAAGTCATAGATGTAGTTTACCTCCCTCCAGCTTGAATCATGAGACCTACCATCCTCATTCATTCCCGCAATCACCAATTCATTCACACCATCTTGATTAACATCCACCATGACTTGTCGGTTGGAAGCACCGCGTAATTCTACAATTGGATTTTTAATCACTTGTACAGAATTTGACCCAAGTTTTTCTGTATTGACAACTATAGATGCTATTAGCATTTGTGCTTTTTTTCCGTCTGTTTTCTCTCCTGCATCTACTTGCCGATTTTCAGCCTTTCCAACTATTTCAAGATTTCCGTCCTTATTAACTCGATTGATAAGTAACTCTGATGTTTGCCATACGTTTTTATACCAATCAAGAGACTCCTGATTTTTGGGATTAGGCTTGGTATCTAGAACAGCAATGATTGAGCATTTATTATAACTGTTCCGATAAAACTTTTTGTCAAGCTCTTTACAGCTTGAGGATGTATTAGTATCCACGAACGATTCATATTTAACAGCTTTTATTGAAGAGTCTGAATTGGCAACAGACGAAGAAGATGATTGTCCACCACAATTGTATACAAAATAAGTACCATCCGCAGAAATACTCTTTACTGGCTCACTGCCATCAGGACATCCTCCTGCGAAACCTTGTATTGAGAAAAAGGACAGTATTAAAAGTAGGAGTAGTTTTTTCATACAAGAATCAAGGTTCGAATTGAATTAAATATAGAATACCATGTATATATATTCCTTGATATACGTCAACTTGGACTAAAGTCCAAATTTCGTTTGAAGTGTGAGGGAGGTTGGTTTTGACTTACTCTTTTTTCCTCAACTTCAAAATCACATCCCAATCATTATTCCATGCGCCTTCAAACTGACTATCTTTGTTTCCCTTCAAACTGACTATATTACTGCCTTCTTCACCAAACATAATATTTATATTAAGTGTCCCAAAGATAATGTTACCTTGCTTATCGATTTGACCCTCAAATGAATCATACAAGTCTATTGAACCAGTATCTAAAGTACGACCCTCTTTTGCTACAGTCATTATTCCATTGTTAATTTCAATATAACCATTTCCTAGACGCTGACTTCCTTCATCTTCATGGTAACGGGATAGAGTAAAAGAATAACGTCCATCAAATAACGTGTGTTCTTTGGCTTTTTTCAAGGCCTTTATCTCAGCTTCTTTTTTAGCTTCATTATCTAAAATTATTTGAAGAGCATCAACAACAGCTTTCGAGGGTTGTTTTGCTTCTGTTGTTATTGGGGCTAGTCTTAACGCCTTAAATAACTGCTTATCAGGAATTAAGTCTTTATCAAAAATATCATAGCAGCGACCTTCAATTCTTTTATAGGGAGACATGAGGCTCTCGAGAGCCCAGAAAGTCATGCCGATTCCATTGGGTACTAATGCTTCATAGGCCATTTCGGCATATTTAGTAATATCTTTTTGTAAAGGGCCATAACCCTCACAAGGATTAACTACTGCTATCTCAGTAATTGCTACTGGGACTTTGTAAGAATTGGAATAATCAACTAATTGTCTAAAATCATTTTTAGGCTTATTGAGTGATGGCATAGGAATGCCTTTTCCTCTGATGCCATAATAATCTTGTTTAGCCCATTCTTCATTTGGATAATAGTGAAATCCGTATACAATATTTTTTCTTGGAATTGGTCTGATGACGTTTGCGGGACCATTATGTCTATCAAAAAGACCTTTATAAACACCCTCAATAATGATAGTTCTCTCTGGAGAAATATCTCGAATAACATCTACTGTATTAGTTGTCCATTTTTCCCAAGTCTCTCGAGCATTACCCCCTTTAAAGTTCTCAAACTCTGGCTCATTAAGAAGATTGAAGGCTAAATTTTCTCCAGGAATATCTTTGAGCCCTTCAGCTATCAATCTCCATTGTTCATTAAAACCATCCCTTACAGATTTTTTCTGCTCAAATTCAGTGAGCCATATATTCTGGTTTATGCCATTTGGTAAGTAGTGTTTAAATTCAAATCCAGACTTCAAGCTTATAACAAATACGGCATCTGGAATTTCTAAAAGGACTTCTAATATTTGCTTTTTAATGGACTTAGACATTGAAGAAATGGAATCTTTATCAAGGCAGGAAGTTGAAAAATCACTTTTAATGATATTCCACATATCTTTTTCTTCATTCCAGCCATCAACTTCTACACATTTCTCAAGATAAAATTTGTTTGTGTTTGATATTACGTAGGTATGGTGGCTAAATCCATCATTGAACACTTGTTTTACTTTATCAATGTTATTATTTATTTTGCTGCTATTAATAGTGTCATAATAGGTTTCACCCATATAGTTAATAACAGAATTCACTCCAACTCTGGAGAGTTGCTTCGCAACGTTATCTGAAACACCATTGTCTTTCCAAACTGATGAAGTATTATTAGAAAGAGTTGAGCTATTTGCGGAACCATTACTTTGGTCTGACGAGCTACACTTATATACGAAGTAAGTTCCATCCGCAGAAATACTCTTGACTGGCTCACTGCCATCAGGACATCCTCCTGCGAAACCTTGTATTGAGAAAAAGGACAGTATTAAAAGTAGGAGTAGTTTTTTCATACTAGAATTATATGTCAACTTGAGCTAAAATGTAAATAGTTGATGTGTGAGAAAGAATAGAACTCCATTGTAGGGTATTCAAAACATTAACAGTATAAGCACTTTTATTTTTTTATATTTAGCCTTGTGACAAACGTTAATCGTTACCACCCACTACTTGTGATTTTGCACTGGTTATTAGCTGTATTAATATTATTTCAATTGATTACTGGAGATAATTTTTTAGCAGAGATGTCTAATAACAGCCCTGGAAAAATATCGGCACTTAAAACTCATTTACAAGTAGGAATTGTTATTCTTTTCTTAATGTTGACTAGGTTGATTTTAAGAAGCAAAACAGATACTCCTGATGCCATTGATACTGGAAATTCATTTATTAATAGGGCTGGTAAATACAGCCATATATTATTATATATACTGATTTTTGGAATCCTCTTTAGCGGTATAGGGACCTCCATGATTGCAGGCCTACCAGATATTGTATTTTTTGGTAGTGGCGAGGCTTTACCTGAAACTTTTGATGGCATTCCGCCATTAGTATTTCACGCTGTAGCAACAAAGATCCTGTTTTTTATGGTTATCCTACATTTCTTAGCAACTATTTATCATCAATTTGTCAGGAAAGATGGATTATTATCTAGAATGTGGTTTGGGAAAAAATAATCAGCTCCCACTTCGTTTCATACTCCCACTTAAGCCTGAACCAAAGTCCAAATTTCGTTTGATGTGTGAGGGAGGTTAATTACAACTGTTTCCTCTATTTTTTACTTCAATTTTTGGAGCTGCTTCTTCTGGGCTCTTTATTTACTTTTTAACTCAACCTTTAAGCGCCATCCTGGATTGAAATATCCTGAAATTTCACCACCTTGAGTGTTGCTCTTGATATTAATTCTTTCTATTTCTGAGTAATCCAAATCTAAGTCTCCAGAAATATTTATTGTTCCATCTGGTTTGACAGATACATTTAGATCTTTCCTCAGTGCCTTACTCATCATAAACCAATCTTCGGGCTGAAAATCTTCTACAGCTTCAAACCTACCTTTCCAGCAATCTATGATGAGGCCTTCTGACCCAACAAACTCCCATCCAACATCATCCTTTGTGCTTGCAGCAAACCAGCTAGCTATATATTCTCCATTGAGCAGGCTACCCTTACAAAGATCTTCGATACTTGATTTATAGACTAACTCTATTTTCATAAGGTCTCCATATCCCCAGATGCCAGAGATTTCACCGGTATTAATATCGCCCTTGAGTTCAGTTTTTCTCGCATCACCTTTTTCAAATAAGTCTAGTTCTCCCGAAACCACGATAGATCCATTCAGATCAAAGGTGATGTTTAAATCTTTTCTCAAATTCTTTGATGGTTGAAAGCTCTCTTTTCCTTCAAATACTCCACTACAATTTTCTAGAATTAAGTCTTCTAATCCTTGAAACTCTAATTCTAGATTATTATTTATATTTCCAAAATACCAACTAGCGACATACTCGCCGTTGAGTGGACTGGCCTCGCATGCTGCAGCTTCAACCTCAGCTTCAACCCTTAATCTTTCTTTTTCGACCTTTAGTCGCTCTTGATATTTTTCAGCATCAATCCTATCTTTCTCTTTCTTTTTTTCAGCTTCAATCCTCTTTTTCTCTTTCTTTTTTTCAGCTTCAATTTTTATAAGGTCTCCATTCCCTCTAGATTCATTAACTGTATACATTAATTTTGATGGGAACACTGAAGTTATCCATAAATTACCAACATTATTTTTGTTAATCAATGCTTGCCAATCTATTTCTTTAGTGTGCATCATAGTAGGTTGTGTCCTATATTCTTTGACATAACGTGTATTAGCATGTGCAACTTGCCACCATTTCAAACTACTTGGCATTATTGCTATTGCTTTAGGAGTTGACAGATGTGAAACATAGTGCCAATCTGTATTGGGTTCGCTGCCTTGTATGCCTTTACTATATTTTGCATATTTTCCTAATAATGTATGGTCGTGCAATATATCCCAATGCTTATCTAATACATCTTTTACTTTAATATTACTTCTTGGCATTCTATGTTCTAAGAAGTCATATCCTATTGCATAAAATTGTTCTGATATGTTTCCTAGACTCACTGTAACTGCATTATGGTATCCCATTGCTTTACCGCCACGTGATGCCTGGTTCACATGTATTCCTTCGTTATCAAATGATCCAAGTAAATGTGTTAAATTCATTTTTGCTCGCTCAAACAATTTATCGTTGTTTGTAGATAATGAATAGGCAATACTGGAATAAACTAAGCGCCATGAATAACTGCCACATCCACCCATAGGACTATATTTAAAGGGTATTGGCGCATCAAGTTCAGGGTTATTAATATTACATTGTGGCTTATTTAATTGTGTATGGAATAAATTACCCATAAATATTTCATCAAAATATGCAGTAATAATCTCATGTTCTTCTGGGGTTAAAGGCATCAAATCCTTGAATACAGCGTATATTTCAGCAGTTTTGGCTATTAGCATATACTTTGCATAGTGTTGATGATTGGGAGCATCTCCGGGTTTGAATTGAGCTTTAACGTTTCTGTGCGTTGCATGGTGTAATATAACATCTGACATGTTTTTTAATACATATGGATAATCTAGTTGTAAAAATCCTCCTGTGCCCTTAACACACCCATTAACCTGATCAAAGCCGTGTCCACTTGTAGTTACTTTGAAGTATTTCATAGCATCAAAACAAGAAGTTGTGGTGCCGGGTGCCCACCACCATGTTTCTGCATGCCTTCTAAATGCATTATTAGACATCAAATATTTAAGTTTTGTTGTATCAATATATTGGAAATCTTCGGGAATTTTTAAATTTACAAAATCTGATTTTGCGTAATAAGAATAGTCAATCTTATCTATTGATTCCATTAATGGTTTTTGAAATGATGGACATTGATTAACATAGTAGCTTCCATCAGCAGAAATACTCCTAACTGGCTCACTACCATCAGGACAAGACCCAGCGAAACCTTGAGTTGAGAAAAAGGATAGAATTAAAAGTAGGAATAGTTTCTTCATTATTGAATTATAGCTCAAAAGGAATTCCAAATTTCGTTTGATGTGTGAGGGAGGGTGTATATATCTATCTACGATGTCGATGAGCCTCCCCCCGTACCTTCAAAGTCAGTATATATATGCGAAGGATGGTAGATTTTTCATAGTATTTATCTAAACCATCGGTTATATACACTTCAAACCAACGGTTATTAGTCACTATGTATTTAATTGTTATTATTTATCTAATTATTTGGATTAAAGCGAAGTGTAGAAAAGGGGTGTTTTTTAGTCCTATTGTGTACTGAGTGTGTACTGGAGCAATATTTAGATTTAAGTGAAATGGCGTAAAGCCTTATGGAATATGGTGGTTATGGGTGGACTTGAACCACCGACCCCAGCATTATGAATGCTGTGCTCTAACCAGCTGAGCTACATAACCAAAAAGAGCGCCTATTATCGAAATTTTTACCTCAAAAGTCAAGCTAAATAACAAATTAGAGCAATAATATTATCATTCCAATAGTCTCAACTTCATTTCGATATAAAATTTGAGTTTTAATACTAGTAATTCTTAACAATATGACCAGTAAAGTTCTTAGAGTAGCACTGACCGGAGGTATTGCATCAGGAAAGAGCTTAGTGAGTGACTTGCTTGAAATTCATGGCTGTCATATTGTTGATCTAGATGTAATATCTCGTGAAGTTGTATTGCCAGGAACTGAGGGGCTTAATGAGCTAGTAGAATCTTTTGGTGATTCGATACTTTTGAGTGACGGATCACTTGATCGAAAAAATCTTCGAGATGTTCTTTATAAAAAGGGACGAAATAGGGCTAAGATTGAGCAAATATTACACCCTAAGATACTTCAAAAAATGAAGTCTTCAATGGAGAGCTTTAAAGAAGGTGTTATGGTTGTAGTCATCCCTCTCTTGGTTGAAAAACAATTATGGGGGCCTTTTGATAGAGCTGTTGTAGTTGATTGTGACAGTAAAACGCAAATCAATCGTCTTATGGAAAGAGATAACGTTGACTCAGAAAAAGCTAAAACCATGCTAATGGCACAGGCTAGTCGTGAGCAACGACTTCAACTAAATGATCACCTTCCAACAGATATTATTGAAAATAATTCTAGAGTCATTGATCTTAAAGAAAAAGTTGACGCCCTGTATCAAAGGCTTGTGTCTCTCGTTTAACTCGGATTAAGTATCAAAAAAATTACTCGTTACGGATGAGTGGGTAAACCTTCGGGCTAAATATGCTGCGGTTTGCAAGCAGAATTAATATGAATGAAACCAGTGCTGTTGAAACTAGAATCCAAAGAGTCAAACCAAGATCAAATTGCCATGAAAGCTGCAAAGTATTCTCTACAACAAGGTAAGAGCTTATCACTGCAACTGTAAGGGCAAAAAATATTAAAGTACCATATATAACAGCAAACTCCATTGTCATTGCCTTGAGTATCGTTGGAAAATCAACGCCCAGTATCTTATAGATTAGGTTGTTGTATCTTCTGAATGTTGTTTGCACTAATACTGCACTTACAATAACGATCAACCCAATAACAATAACAATTAAAGATATAGCGGTAACCGCTATAAACACCTTATTTAGAACATCACTCACCTGAGATAAAATCCTATCAATCTTTATTGCTGAAACATTAGGGAATTTTTCAACAACCTTTGCTAAGATATCACTAGACGATAACTCCGACTTTAAAGTGCCAACATATTCATAAGGCAGTTTGTTTGCAAAAGCTTTATTGATGATGATAGCAAAATTAATCGAGATATCTCGATAGTCGACTTCTCTAAAGTTCTTAACAACGCCGGTTACATCTCTGCCTAATATATTTAACGTTATCTTGTCGTTGATTTTCATTCCTAGGTCATAGGCAGCTCGACTATCCATTGAAATAAACATCTCGTTCTCATTTCCTAGTTCCCACCACTCACCCTCAATAATCGGATTGTCGGGCTTTGGCTTTTCTGACCATGATATCCTTCTATCACCTTCTACAACCCAAGCTGACCTATTGCTCTCAGAAACCACTTCCTCTATGGGAATTCCATTTAATGAAATAAATGATGCGCTCGCCATTGGACTAAATTCAAGCTCCACATTTGGGTCAACGCCTTTAATAAAGGATTCAAGATTACTTTGAATATCCCTATCAATACCGACAAAAAATAAATCCGGAGCCATTGATGGAATACTATCTGAAATTTCTTTTTTTAAATTATTAGCAACAAAACTTAAGGTAAGTAGTAAGGTTAATCCAATTCCCAAGGAGATTGTCATAATTGGTGCAAGTGACTTTTTAGCAACAATGTTTCTGTAAGCAATCCTGTAACTGTTATTGGAAAACTTATAAACATTTTTCATCAATAGGATTAATAACTTTGAAACTCCATAAAAAATAAAAATGGTGACAAAAAAAGCCACAAAGTATAAAACTGTATAAAACTTCTGTTCAGTTTGAAAAACAAAATAGGCTACCAAGACAACAATCAAAACAATTAATAAAAGAATATTTTTCAAAGAGAAATTTAAGCTTACAGGATTAAAAGTATTTCTAAATAAAGCACCCGCTTTAATCTCACTAATTGAGTATAGAGAGGGTATAGAAAAAATTAAGACAACCAAGAGTCCAATGAAAAAGATATTGAGAAAACCGAGAAAACTAAACGTTGGCTTTAAGTCAATTCCAAGAGTTTTAGGCAAAAGTTCATTCGCCAAAAGCGGACTAAAAACCCCGATTAAATAGGCAATAACTGATGTCAAAATAAGAATTAAAAGAATCTCATAAAAATACATAGTTTGAATAAAGCTTGATGAAAAACCTATCGATTTTTTAACAGCTACACTAGTATTATTTTGGTTAACAAAAGAGAGAAGTGTGTTGCTGATTCCAATACCAGCAATCACCATTGCGCTAACTGAAACTAAGTTCAAAAAATTTGAAAAGTTATCTATAACTCTGCTAAGACTCTGGCCACTCTCTCCTGGCAGTAGCGTTTCGATTGAGTCGTCGTATGCAACAATAGACCTTAGAAACTCTTCTTGCTCTTCAACCTGATTTGAATTATTAAATTTAATTCTGTACTCGTGATCAAGAAAGCTACCCCCTGAGTTTAGCCCAAATTTCTCATAACTCTCCATACTGATAATTGCAAATTCACCAAATACTGCGCTCTCAACAAGGTCTGGAACCGAAGAAACTAGTCCGGCAACTTCAAACTGTTGTCCCATAATGACCACATCATCTCCCAAATTAAGCTTAAGTAGTTTTTGGATGCTCTCATTGATTAATACAGATGGTTTTTCTGAGCGAACAAAAATTCTCTCTGAAGCGATTTGCGGCCTTGTTTCAATTGCACCATAGAGTGGGTATCTATTATCTACTGCTCTGAGCTCGGTAAATACTGGCGACTCTCCTTCTTTTGAAAGCATTGTCGCAAACTCAATTGTAGAGCTAACCTCTCCTAAGGCTTTAAACTGATCAATAATCTCATCAGGGAGAGGATCTATTCCGCTTGTCACCTGAAAATCACCTCCAAGAAGCTCTTTTGAGTTATTTTCAATTTCACTATTCAAAGCCTCTTTAACTGAAAAAGTTAATGAGAGTAGCAATAAACTAACAAAAAGAGTTGAGGTAATAACCCATAATTTTTTATAGCTTCTTGAGAAGTCTCTCAGAGCATACTTATTAATTAATTTGAATTGATTAAAATTAAACAATCTCGCCATCCCTGATTTCAACGATACGGTCACATCGATTGGCTATTGAATTATCGTGGGTTACAATCACAAGTGAAGTTTGACTTTTTTTTGTATAATCAAAAAGTAAATCCATCATGCTGTCTGAGTTTGCACTATCAAGATTTCCAGTGGGCTCGTCAGCCAAGATAATTTTAGGTTTGTTGATTAAAGCCCTCGCAATTGCAACTCTCTGCTGCTCACCACCAGACAACTCGCTCGGAAGGTGATGAAATCTATGAGAAAGGCCAAATTCATCAAGAAGATTTTCAGCATCTTTTTCAAGGTTGAACTGCTGGTTTGCCTCAAGAGATAATGAAACATTTTCAACCGCGGTAAGGTTAGGAATCAAGTAAAAAGATTGGAAAACAATGCCAATGTTTTTTCTTCTGACCTCCGACAATTCATTTTCTTTGAGACCAACAATTTCCTGACTATTAATTTTAATTGATCCTTTGGTGGCAGTCTCTAGACCAGAGGCAAGCATAATAATTGAGGTCTTTCCAGAACCACTTGGGCCCACAATAGAAATTACCTCTTCACTCTCAACTGAAAAATTGATTGCTTTTAAAACCTCAACGGCATCATCTTTTATACCGTAACTTAATGAAACATTATTGAACTGTATCGCTGCACTCATTACTCAATCTAATATAAAATTCGGGCCATGATTATCTCAAAAAAAATTAGCCTTAGATTAGTATTTTTAGGCTCAATGCTTATATTTATTATATCAACTGTATCTGCAGATAATTCTCTAAAAGTTATGCTTTATGGTGACAGTCTAATGGCTGGATATGGGTTACCTCAAAATGAAAACTTAACCTCAGAGCTTACGAGAAATTTTAAAGAAAACAATCCTTCATTAACATTTATTAACGCCAGTATTTCTGGAAATACCTCTAAAAATGGCCTATCAAGAGTAGACTGGTCTCTCGGTGATAAACCAAATATAGTGATTTTATGTTTGGGCGCTAACGATATGTTGAGAGGTCTTGATCCGGCCCTGACTGCTAACCACCTTGATACAATAATTACTAAATTTAAAAAAAATAACGCCATTGTGATATTAGCTGGAATGCTCTCACCTGAGAGCATGGGTCCAGATTATCAATCTGAATTTGATAGCATTTACCCAGAGCTATCAAAAAAGCATAGCCTAATTTTTATGCCTTTCTTGCTGGATGGAGTTGCATTAGAAAAAGACTTGCTACTGGCCGATTATAAGCATCCAAATGCTCAGGGAATTAAGGTTATGGCAACTAACTTAAGTCCTTACATTGCTGAAGCAGTGTCAAAGCTGAAATAAAAAATATTATTTAATTAGTAAGCGGTCAACTATTTTTCCGCCCTCAAGATGAGACTCAAGAATCTCGTCAATATCCTCTTCGTCAATATATTGATACCAAACATTATCTGGATAAACAACTGCCACGGGTCCATTTTCACATCGCCCAAGACAGCGTGACTCGCTGACCCCAAAACGTCCTTCACCGAGCGATGCATTGGCACGGCACCTGTCCTTGGCATAACGATACATTTCTTTCGCGCCACTTTGGGAGCAGCACTGCTTGCCATCAGTTCGAACGTTGTTGCAGAAAAAAATATGGTGTTTGTAAAAATTATTCATAAGGATGAAGCTCTTTTATAACAATGTTTTTTATCTATGCCCGTAATCTTAGCTGCTAACTTTGCAGCCTTTGAGGCGCCCATTTCAGCGCACAATATTGGTAATAATTTATCGAGTTGGCTATCAGCCTCTACTCGATCTATTTTGTCAGCAGGGGAGACTAAGACCACAAATTCGCCTTTTTGATGAGCGGAATCAGACTCAAGATACTCAATTAAAATTGGCAATTTGTCAGTCAGAATTGTCTCGAAGGATTTTGTTATCTCTTTTGCTAGACACACCTCACGACTCTTCCCAAAAACCTCCAACATATCTTTTAGAGTTGACAGAATTCTCTTAGGAGACTCATAGAAAACAATGGTCTCATCAAGATTAGCTTTTGATTGTAGGAACTTTAATCTAGCGACTGGTTTAGATGTAAGAAAACCAAAGAATGTGAAGCTGCTACTCGCAACACCTGAAGAAGAAATGGCTGCTATCAATGCGCTTGGACCTGGAACTGGAACAACATTGAGGCCAGCTTTTTTAGCTTTTGAGACTAGATGATAACCAGGGTCACTAATAAGCGGTGTCCCTGCATCACTAATCATTGCTATCGATTGTCCTGCATTAATCTCATTAATGACTTTTTCAGTCTTATCTTTCTCATTATGCTCATGGAATGCCTTCAAAGGGGTGTCAATTTCATAATGAGAAAATAGTTTTTTACTGTGCCGAGTATCCTCAGCTAGAACAAGGTCTACGTTTTTTAAGATGTCAACTGCTCTAATGCTTATATCACTCAGATTTCCGATTGGGGTCGCGACAATATAAAGCTTTCCATTCATATCAATAGTTTATTAAATAATTGTTCTTTGTAGTATTATGCTTTATTAGTAATAACTAGTCTTTAAATTTATCTCTCTTTGAGCGATAACAACATGAATCTACTTTAAAATACATGGCATAGAATCTGTTTCACTTTATCAAGCTGGGTATAAGGAGCAACAATGAAAAAAATTATTATCTTGTGCGCAATAATGATCACTTCTTCAATCTTAAGCTCGTGTTCGCCAATAGTTCAGGGCGCTGCTGCTGTAACAACGGTCGCAACTATGTCAAATGACCGAAGGACAATGGGTGAGATATTAGATGACAAAACTCTGTATATAGACTTAGGGAATCTTGTTGCAAAAGACCCAATGCTGGAAGATGCACATATTAGTTTTAATGTCTACAATCAAGCAGTATTGATGACTGGAGAAGCCCCAGATGATAACGTAATAGATTACCTTGAGAGTATTGTTAAAAGCAAATCTGCCAAAATAAGTCAGCTCATCAACGAGGTTGAGGTGATGCCTAAAAGTAGCTATATAGATAGGGCTAAAGATGGCGTCATTACCGTTCAAATTGAAACCCTTTTTCTTAACCAAGAGGTTTTTCACCCAAGTCATGTTTCAGTACTTACAGAAAGAAAAGTGGTTTACTTAATGGGTTCTGTCACCAAAAGAGAGGCGGAGCATGCAACCAATGTCGCGAGTAAAGCCAAAAATGTAAAGAAGGTTGTTAAGCTTTTTAATTATCTTCTAGTAAGGCCTGCTAAAGAAATTGAAAAAGACAACAAGAAAAAAGAAGCGGCCTTAAAAAGAGCTGAGCTAGAGGCTAAAAAAGCTGAGCTAGAGGCTAAACAGAATGAATTAAACCAACAACTCTACGAGCTAGGCTCTGACTAACCTTTTTATTGGTGCAAATGTAAATCGGTGCTGTCCAGCTATAGGGCCGTACTTTGCCAAAGACTCAAGATGCTCTTTTGTACCATAACCCTTGTGCCTCAAAAACCCGTATTCTGGATAAACCTGATCTAGCTCCTTCATTTGCCTATCTCTTGTCACCTTGGCTATGATTGAGGCTGCCGATATAACAGGCTCAATTAAATCACCCTTAATAATCGCTTCACAATTGTCAACATCTGGGCATCTGTTGCCGTCAACAAGGACTTTAAAATCTTGCACTTTTGTTTGCCTTGTGAGCTGATACTGTAAATCACTGACCGCTCTTTTCATTGACAGCATTGTAGCTTGCAAGATATTAATCTCATCTATCTCGATGCTGTTAGATTCAGCTGAAGCCCAATAACACTCGTTTGTGATTTGTAAATAAAACTCTTCACGCTTTTTTTCAGATAGTTTCTTTGAGTCGGTAAGTCCATCGATATGAAATCCAGGAGGAAAAGCAACAGCAGCAGCAACGACACTTCCCACTAATGGACCTCTTCCAGCTTCATCAACACCAATGATGATCATAATGAGATCACTTATATACCCTTAAATCCAATGTCTGTTCGGTAATAACTCCCATCCCAGTTAACCTTATTGACTAACTTGTAGGCTTTTTCTTGGGCCTCTTCTAGGTTTTCACCAAGAGATGTTGCACATAAAACGCGCCCACCATTACTTATAATATTGCCATCCTTTAGCTTTGTGCCTGCATGGAAAACTTTGGATTCAGATGAAGCATCCGGCAAGGTTATAGCGTCACCCTTATGGTAAGAATCTGGATAACCCTTAGCTGCCATCACTACGCCCAAAGCAGTTTGATGATCCCACTCCGCCTCTTCTTGGTCTAAATTACCTTTAGTTGCTGCCATACACAATTTCGCCAGATTGGACTTTAAACGCATCATGATTGGTTGAGTTTCTGGATCTCCAAACCTGCAGTTGTATTCCAGCACTTTTACCTTTTCATTATCATCAATCATAAGTCCTGCATACAAAAAACCAGTATAGGGCATACCTTCTTTTTTCATCGCATTGACAGTTGGCATGATCACCTTTTCCATGGCATCTTTATAAACTGAATCACTCACGACTGGCGCTGGTGAGTAGGCGCCCATACCGCCAGTGTTAGGGCCTTTGTCACCATTATCACGAGCTTTGTGGTCTTGAGATGTTGCCATCGGAAGTATGTTATTGCCATCCACCATAACAATAAAGCTTGCCTCTTCACCTATCAAAAACTCTTCTATAACGACCCTTGATCCAGCCTCACCAAAACGATTACCATCAAGCATGTCATTAATTGCATGAGTGGCTTCACTGAATGTGTTTGCGATAATGACACCCTTCCCTGCAGCCAACCCATCGGCCTTAATGACAATGGGTAATCCCTTCTCTCTAACGTACTCAATGGCTGGTGCCGTTTCAGTAAAAACATCATAGTAAGCCGTGGGTATATTGTTTCTAGCTAAAAAATCTTTGCAAAATGCTTTGGAGCCTTCTAACTGTGAGGCAAGCTTGGATGGACCAAATATTGAGAGACCTTTGTCATGAAACTCATCCACAATACCCAGCACAAGTGGCGCCTCTGGCCCTACGATTGTAATATCAATCGACTCATTTTGAGCAAATTTAATGAGTCCTGGGATGTCCTCAGAGTCAATTTGAATATTTGATATCTTATTTTCTAAAGCAGAACCTGCGTTTCCTGGAGCAACAAATACGTGCTCAATTTCATCAAATTGAGAGCACTGCCAAGCTAATGCATGCTCTCTGCCACCAGAACCAATAATTAAAACTTTCATCTTATTCCTATTTTATATGTACTACTTTATAAAAAGCCTTTTAGGTAAAACTTCAGACAAGTCATTACTTTGGCCAATTCCTATAAACTCTTTTTGCTCATCATAAAGCTTAACTTTTTGATCAATATCTAAACCAGAAAATGTTATTTTCCTTCCAAACTTAATATCATTTGATTGCTCCAAATTTAAGTAAACACTAGTTAAGGTTGGAAGCATTTTATCAGTACCAATAAGCACTAAATCTAGATTAGAAAAGCTATCTTCTTTAAGAGCTTCGAGGTCTTTAAAAGTTTTTCCCTGCGAAATATCAAAGTGAGCAAACCCTGTCCTTCTGAGCTCAATCACATAACCACCACAGCCTAATGATTTACCAATATCCTCGATTAATGTTCTAATATAGGTGCCCTTTGAACATGAAACTTCAAGGCTTAATATATCTCGATCAAAACTCTTAAAAACGATTTCATGAATACTGATTTCTCTAGCATCTCTTTCAACCTCTATGCCTTTTCTTGCAAGTTTGTATAGAGGTGTTCCTTCTCTTTTCAGGGCAGAGTACATTGGCGGAACTTGCTTAATTTCACCAACAAAATTGAGCAGGGTACTTTTGATAGTAGGCTCATCCACATCTTTAGTGGAGCCATACTCAGACAGCTTCCCCTCAGAGTCACCAGTGTCACTTACTTGACCTAATTTGCCTCTCACAAAATAGCGCTTATCTCCATCAAGCAAAAACTGCGCGATCTTTGTTGACTGACCAAAACACACTGGAAGAAGGCCGCTCGCTAGCGGGTCAAGACTTCCAGTGTGGCCTGCTTTACTGGCATTAAATAAGTATTTAACTTCTTGTAATGCAGAATTGGAACTACATCCACTCGATTTATCTAGAAGTAAAACTCCGTTAATGTCTCTACCTTTTTTAATGCGTCTAGACACTATTCAATGATTTAAAGCTTATTTAAAAGGTCGTCCATTCTAGCGCCGGTATTTGGAGCGGTATCATAAATAAAGGTGAGTGATGGTGTGTGCCTAAGGTCTAATGCTTTTGATAGTGAAGATCGAAAAAATCCACTCGCCTTACTAAGGAGACGATTGACGTCCTTATGAGAGGCATCATCAATGGAAAAAAACACTTTGGCACTAGTCAAGTCGCGACTCACGATGACATCTGTAATAATGACATCTTTTAGTCTAGGGTCTTTGGTTCCATTCGACAGCAAGAGAACGAGCTCACGCTTAATCAACTCATTAACTCTTTCTGCTCTAAAGCTTGCTTGTTGAGGCATTTAGATTATGCCCCTATAGTGAGCGGGCTCTTTCGATTCGCTCAAAGACTTCAATCTGGTCTCCTGGTTGGACATCGGTATAGTTAAGAACACCAATGCCGCACTCGGTTCCTGATTTCACTTCTTTCACATCATCCTTGAAGCGCCTTAATGACTCTAGTTCACCCTCATAAATCACGACACTATCTCGTAAAACACGAATTGGACTATCTTTCCTGACAACCCCCTCTTCAACCATACAGCCAGCAATGTCACCAAACTTAGGTGATCTAAATACATCCTTGACACCTGCTATTCCAATGATATTTTCACTCAACTCTGGACTTAGCATTCCGCCCATGATTGCCTTAATGTCATCAATTAGGTTATAAATAATGCTGTAATATTCGATCCTAACGCCCTCAGTATCTGCTGTTTTTCTGGCAACCGCATCTGCTCTTACATTAAAACCAAGAACAATTGCTTCGGAGGCCCTCGCTAATGAAATATCGGTATTGTTAATTGCACCTACACCTGAAGAGATGACCTTGACTTTGACCTCGTCTGTTGAAAGCTCTTCTAAAGCCTCAACAAGAGCCTGCGCTGAGCCTCTTACGTCAGACTTAATTAACACATTAACTGTAGAAACCTCTCCTTCTTCCATTTTTGAGAAAAAGTTATCCATCTTTTCAGATTGTTGCTTCTGGAGTTTAGTCTCACGATCTTTTGTTTTCCTAAACTCTGCAACCTCTCTGGCTTTTCTCTCACTTTCTACAACTAGCACCTCAGCGCCAGAATCTGGAACACCTGAGAGACCTAATATTTCAACCGGTGTTGATGGCCCAGCTTTATTAATTGGTTTCCCATTATCATCAATAATTTGCTTGACCTTTCCAAACTCAAGACCTGCAATAACGATATCACCTTTTTTAAGTGTGCCTGACTGAATAAGAACAGTCGTTACTTTGCCTCGGCCTTTATCTAAACGAGCTTCTAGAACAACCCCACTTGCTGGCTTGTCAACAACTGCGCTTATCTCAGACATCTCAGCAGTCAGGGTAATGCTTTCAAGAAGCTCGTCAATGCCTTCACCTGTATGCGCCGAAACACCCACCATTAAGACGTCCCCTCCCCATTCATCTGCTATAACATCATGGGTTGATAGAACTTGTTTCACCTTGTCAATTTCTGCGCCTTCTTTGTCAATTTTATTGATAGCGACAATGATAGGAACATTTGAATCTTTTGCGTGTTTAATAGACTCAATAGTCTGAGGCATAACACCATCATCTGCGGCCACAACTAAAATAACAATGTCAGTTGCTGATGCGCCCCTAAGCCTCATTTTTGAAAATGCTGCGTGACCCGGTGTATCAATAAAAGTAATTAGACTTCCCTTTTGTTCAACCTGATACGCACCAATATGCTGAGTAATGCCGCCTGCCTCAACAGACGCAACTTTAGACTTTCGAATATAGTCAAGGAGAGATGTTTTCCCATGATCAACATGACCCATAATTGCAACAACAGGTGGCCTTGGGGTAGACTCTGAATCATCATTAGACTCCTGGATAAGGGTGTCTTCAACCGTTTCTTCGCTGCTTGCAATAGGGGTATGGCCCATCTCCTCTACAACCAGCATAGCCGTATCTTGATCAACAACATCATTAAGCGTAGCCATAACGCCCATTCCCATCATAACTTTTAAAACCTCTCCAGCCTTTGTCGTCATCTTAAGCGCCAACTCAGATATCTTGATTGTTTCAGGAATTAAAACTTCATGCTTTATTGGTTCAACGGGCTTATGAAAACCATGTTGCGCTTGCTCATCCTGGACCTTTTGTGAAATCTGCGTTCTTTCTTTTTTCTTAAGCTTTCTATTAGGGTTGTGCTTTGCAACATGAAGCTCTTTACGCTTGGGTGTTGAATCTGATGCTGACCTTAACCTCTTTGGACCTTTCTTTTTATCTTGAGTTTTCTCAGAGTCAAGCTTTTCTTTGTCTTTTTTGGCCTGCTCTTCTTTCTCAGCTAATTCTCTTTGAGTTTTTTGAGCTTGTAATTCTTCACTCTTTACCTTTTGCTGGCGCACCATGTCATTCCGCTTTGCATCATGCTCTTCATCTTTTTGTTCAGCAAGTCTGCCAGCCTCCAAAGCCTCTTTGGCCTTTAAAACTGCAGCATCGTCAACCGCTTCGGATTGCGTGCTTTGTGGCACTTCACGCTTCTTTTTAACCTGAATTTTAACGCCACCTGTAGATGAGCTTGCAGCTGGTTTTGTTGTCTTTCTTGATACAGAGATACTTGATTTTGTTGCTGAGCGTTTACTCAAACTTGACATTAGTATCTGTCTCTCTTCGGCAGAAATATTTGACTCTGCTGTCTTTCCAGAAATACCTGCACCTAACAAGATGGAAATAACTTGATCAGGTGACTTTTTAAGTAATTTTGATAAACTTTCTACAGTATGTGCCATATTTCTACCTATATATTTCGGTTATTAGTACTAAATATCAACTCTCTCAATTAGTCAAACCAGCCTTCTTTTTCTCTGGCTGCCATGATAACAGCAGAAGCATTATCATTTCCAATATCTTGAATGTCCAATAACTCTACAATTGAGAGCTCAGCCAATTCATCGACTGTACTGATTTCAGCGTCTACCAAAGCTTGTGCAAGTGAATCTTCAACGCCTTCAACACCTAACAAAACCTCTGAAGCTTCTGCATCATTTAATGCCTTAACCAACTGAGCATCCTGGGCTCTCTCTTGAAGCTCATCTACCATCTCAGAATCAAACTCTTCAATCTTAGAAAGAACCTCTGATTCTGCCTCAGCAATTTCATCAAGGTTGGTATAGCCTTCATCAATTAATACGCCTGCAACTTCAGCATCGACACCTAGTTTTTCAGCAAGCTTCTCTCCTGTTTTCTGAAGCTCTTGGGCTTGCAATTCATCTGCATCCGACAGAGACATGACGTTAAGCTTCCAACCCGTTAGCTTGCTGGCCAGCTTAATATTTTGACCCCCTCTTCCGATGGCAAGTGCCAACTGTTCCTCTTCAACTGCAATGTCCATAGAGCCCTTGTCCTCGTCAACAACAATTGAACTTACCTCTGCAGGCGCCATTGCATTAATTACAAACTGAGCAGGATCCTCATCCCAGAGAATAATATCAACCCTCTCACCATTGAGCTCATTTGAAACAGCCTGAACACGCGCACCCCTCATTCCAATGCATGAACCAATTGGGTCGATTCGCTTATCTTTAGCTTTGACAGCCAACTTTGAACGAAGGCCTGGATCTCTTGCTCCCGCCTTAATCTCTATAACGCCTTCACTAATTTCAGGAACTTCCATTTCAAACAACTGAATCATCATGTCGTTTGCAGTTCTGCTGAGGAAGATTTGAGCACCACGCGGGGTCGACTTAACCTCTTTAATATAGGCTCTTAAACGATCATTCTTTCTAATTGACTCATTTGGAATGAGGTCATACTTTGAAACCATGCCATCAATTCCACCCATATCTACATAAACATTTCCTCGGTCTACTCTTTTAACAGTAACCATGACAACCTCTCCCACACGCTGGGAGTAGTTATCAACCACCACTGTTCTTTCCGCCTCACGAACCTTTTGAATAATGACCTGTTTGGCAACTTGGGCTGCGATTCTCCCAAACTCTAGAGACTCCATCGGCTCTTCAACGAAAGCATCGACTTCTAGCCCGTTAGCATCAGCTTGATAAATGTGAAGCTCTGCATCAAACATCGTTCCATCATCATCAACAAACTCCTCACCATCTTCGATGACTTGCCACTGCCTAAAGGTTTTAAACTCTCCTGTATGCCTGTCAACTTCGACTCGGACCTCAATATTACTGCGCTTCTTTGTTGCAACTGCTAAGGCCTCTTCTAATGACTCAAGAACATCCTCTTTAGTAATGTTCTTTTCATTTGAGATTGCTTCAATCATTAAAAATAACTCTTTGCCATCCATGGGCTTCTCCTAAAAATGAGCAACTAAATTTGCTTTTTCAATTAAATCTAAATCTAAAGTAACAGGACCAAGCTCTGTCACTAATTCTAGTGAATTACTTTTTTCACTAACACTTCCAATTGCGCCAGTAAAATTTCTTCTTCCTTCAATCGGCCTGTAAGTTCTCAATCGAACGTCATGCCCTAAAAAACGCATGAAATGTGCGACAACAAAAAGAGGTCTCTCAATGCCTGGTGAAGACACTTCAAGATTATACTGACCACTAATTGGGTCCTCAACATCCATTATTGCACTGACTTGGCGCGACACAATCTCACAATCATCCACACCAATGCCGTCCTCTGAGTCTATATAAAGCCTCAATATAGAGTGCTTTCCACTAGGAACATATTCAATACCTAGTAGCTCATAGCCCAAGTCTTGAATACTTGGGTTAATAATTGAAAGCACTTTATCCGCTATCTTAGCCACAAAAAACTCCTAATAAAAACCCCCAAAAGAGGGGGTCTAAATTGGTAGCGGGGATAGGATTTGAACCTATGACCTTCGGGTTATGAGCCCGACGAGCTACCATGCTGCTCCACCCCGCACTAAAGAGGCGAAATTATACGCCCAAAACCTCTCTACTTCAACATATTTTGGCCATCATGCCAATTATTATTGAAACTGATTGTATTATAATATGCCGATGAAGCCAATTAGACTCGGTGTACTGATGGATGATATTTCCAGCATAAAGCCCCACAAAGACTCCACTTTTGCAATGATGCTTGAAGCACAAGCGCGCAATTGGGAAATTTATGTCTTTGACAGTCCAGATATGTTTTACTCAGAGGGTAAGGTCATTGCTCATTCAAGAAAAACTTTGGTAAATGATTCTAAGTCAAACTGGCACTCCTGTGAAGACTCTCAGACTCTTTCTCTAAGTACCTTGGATGCAGTCTTTATGCGTAAAGATCCACCGTTCGATATGAATTATATTTATGCTACGTATCTTCTTGAGCAGCTAGAGTCAGATGGCATCTTAGTCGTTAATAAACCAAGCTCTCTAAGGGACGCCAACGAAAAACTATTTGCTCTTAACTTTCCAGAATGCATACCAAAAACCTTTGTTAGCTCAAATATTGAAAAACTGAATAACTTTATAGATGATATACAAACTGTTGTCGTCAAGCCTCTTGATGGTATGGGAGGAACTGATATATATAAACTCTCAAAGGGAGATCATAATATTGACGAGATCCTTAAAAAGATTACCAATAACCAGAGTCGCTATATCATGGCGCAAGAATTTTTGCCAGAAATAAAAGATGGTGATAAGCGCATCCTCTTAATCAATGGCAAGCCTGTTGACTATGCGCTAGCAAGACTTCCTGCAAAGGGAAGCTTTAAAGGAAACTTAGCCGCAGGAGCAAAAGGAGTTGGTCAGCCCTTATCAGAGAGAGATCGCTACCTATGCTCACAAATCGCGCCAATGCTGATTGAGAAAGAGTTGATATTTGTTGGTCTGGATGTGATTGGTGATTATATTACTGAAATTAATGTGACTAGCCCGACCTGTATTCGGGAACTCGACAAACAGTTTGGACTCAATATATCAGCCACGATTTTAGATGAAGTTGAAACTAGGTTAGCCCTAAGCTAGATTAAATCAATATTTTGCAAGTATCACCCCCAGACTTGCAGCCAAAAGTGAGAGACCTAAATTTAATACAATATTAATCAGTGCTTGCGAGTAATACCCTGCACTAAGCATCTCTACAGATTCAATAGAAAGAGCGGACATAGTTGTCAGAGAGCCTGCCAGACCAACAAGAAGCATCAAGCGATAGGTTTCACTCAGATACAGTTTTTCTAATACAAGTACAATTAAAATGCCTGCAATAAATGATCTAATGATATTAGAAATTAGAGCTCCATAGGGAATTCCTTTTCCGAGATATTGAATCGATAAAACGCCAATATAGTATCTACAGGTCGCTCCAATAGAGGCACCTATACCGATACTTGCAATGGATGAAATTGTGCTCATAAATCTGACCTAAGCTGATCAAGTTTTTTCTTAATTTTAATCTCTAGGCCTCTATCAGTGGGCTCATAATAGATTTTTTCTCCTATCTCATCTGGAAAATAAGTTTGTCCCTTGCTATATGCATTGGGTTCGTGATGTGCATAGCGATAATCCTTTCCATGACCGAGCTCTTTCATGAGTTTTGTGCTAGCATTTCTGAGATGGACAGGAACATCTAGGTTGTTGGTTTCTTTTGCTTCTGCGATGGCCTCATTAAAGGCATTATAAACAGCATTTGATTTTGGTGCACACGCGCAAAATACAGCTGCCTGAGCTATCGCGCGATTCCCTTCTTTGTCTCCCAAACGTTCATAAACATCCCAAGCATTAACCGTTATTTGAAGTGCTCTTGGGTCAGCATTACCAATGTCTTCAGAGGCAATTGCGAGGAGTCTTCTGGCGATAATTTTTGGGTTACAACCTGAAACCAGCATCCTTGCCATCCAATAAAGAGCCCCATCTGGAGAGGAGCCTCTTACTGATTTATGGAAGGCTGAAAGCTGCTCATAATAGATATCACCCCCCTTATCAAAACTGCTTACTTTCTGCTGGAGCGTTTTGATAATGTCTTTTTTATCTAATGCTTTATTAGATTTTTGCGTTAACTGCTCAATAATGTTGATGAGTCGACGCGCATCACCATCACTACTATGGATAATGAGAGACAAAGAGCCGTCACTCTCAAGCCTAACACCTTGGTCAGTCATTGCTCTTAAGGCAATACTCTCAAGCTCTTCATCACTAAGCTTATTTAGAATATAAACTCTTGACCTCGAAAGAACTGAGGAATTAATTTCAAAAGAAGGATTTTCAGTGGTCGCACCAATAAGGGTAATCAATCCCGACTCAATGTGCGGCAAAAAAGCATCCTGTTGTGCTTTATTGAATCGATGGATCTCATCAACAAATAGTATAGTGCTTTTATCATTTTGCTTATAGAGTTCAGCATGTTTAATAACATTTCTAAGCTCTTTAATACCGTCCAGTACAGCTGACATCTGCTCGAAATGAGCGCCCATCTGAGCACAAATAATTCTTGCTAAGGTCGTCTTTCCAACGCCTGAAGGTCCCCATAAAATCATTGAGTGAAGCTGCTTATCAATCAAAGCTTTTCCGATTGGCTTATCAGAATCAAGCAAGTGGCGCTGTCCAATAAATTCATTGAGCTCTGAGGGTCTTAATTTTTCAGCTAATGGCTTATAGGTCGACATCTTGATTTAGATTAATTAAAATAAGGTGGTATTGTCTCATTATAATTTATATATGTTTTTAAGATTTTTTTGTCTTGTTTTTCTAACAACAAGTGTTTTTGCAAATTCACAAACTTTTGAAGACTTTCTTGACCAGGTTCGCAAATCTGCAACTGAACAGGGCGTCTCTAAAGCAACCCTTGATAAGGCTTTCTTTGGTCTAGTAGAGCCAAAGCCTGAAATTATAGATTCTGATAAAAATCAAGCTGAGTTTACTCAAAATTTTTGGCGTTATATTAACAAAAGAGTCAGCAAGACGCGGCTTAATAATGGCAATGATACATTGAAACAAAACGCCTCATTACTCAACAAAACCTCACAAAAATATGGCGTGCCTGCGCATCTAATTGTTGCTTTTATGGGTCTTGAGAGTAATTATGGAAACTATATGGGTAATGAGAGGCTGGTTCAATCTCTAGCAACTCTAGCCTATAATCCAAGGCGCTCAAAATTTTTTACGCGTGAGCTGATTGCAGCCCTCAAACTGATGGATAAAAAAACCATTCCAATTGATGCGACTGGGTCTTGGGCAGGTGCAATGGGCGCTGTCCAGTTTATGCCAACTAATGTCATCGCTTATGGCGTTGATGCCAACAATGATGGCAAGGTTGACCTATGGAATAACAAGGCAGATATCTTTGCAAGTGCTGCAAACTTTCTAAGCAAGCTGGGCTGGAAAAAAGGTGAAAAATGGGGCCGAGAAGCATTAATACCTAAAAACTTTGACTACCGATTAACTGGCCTAACTGTTGAAAAGACGGTGAATGAATGGGCAGCACTTGGCATTCTTAAAGGTAACAGGTCCGCCCTTCCAAAATCTAACTTTAAAGCCTCTTTAATTGTTCCGATGGGTCATAAGGGTCCTACTTTTTTAGTCTACAGAAACTTCGAGGTAATCATGGGCTGGAACCGCTCAATTCTCTATGCGCTTTCTGTTGCACACTTATCAGACAGACTTAATGGCGCAGGAAGGCTCTCTGCAAAACCCCTAGATGAACCACTTCTTAGCAGAGAAGATATTATGCAGATTCAAAACACCCTGAACCTCTTGGGCTATGACACCGGCACTCCTGATGGAATGGCTGGACCCAAAACAAGACAGGCTACTAGAAAATTCCAATCTGATATTGGTTTTGTTGCAGATGGCTATGTTGGATACGAACTGTTTCAACAACTCCAATGACCATTAAAACCTATCTTGGTTTTGATGTTGGTACGAAACGAACAGGCATAGCTATTGCAAACAGTCTAACCTCCCAGGCAAATGGAATTGATACTGTCATTCACAATAAAGACGGCTCAACGAACTGGAAAGATCTCGAAGATATTATCAATCAGCACAATCCAGATGGATTCATCGTTGGACTCCCGCTTGATAAAGATAATAAAGAGCAAGAGATGACTTTCATTGCAAAATCATTCGCAAGAAAGCTGGAGCAGCGTTTTAAGATTAGTGTCTTTTTTATCGATGAATATTTATCCTCTTCAGAAGCAAAAAACCAACTAAAATGGCACTACGCTCATAAAAATGCTGATAGAGCTGATGTAGATAAGCGATCAGCAGAACTAATTTTGCAGACTTGGCTCAATGAAACCACACACGATTAGCAACGATGCACAACTCAACTCGAATGGAAGATTAATTCATCTTTTAGGCCTAGAAGGTCTTCCCAAAAATCAAATTGAAAAGATACTTGATGTAGCTAATGATCTTATCGATCATAAAGGTAATCTTCAAAAAACTAAAATCTTGAGAGATATGTCGGTTGCTAATCTCTTCTTTGAGCCTTCAACGCGAACCCGGAACACGTTTGAGATTGCTGGAAAGAGGACTAGCGCCAAAACAATAAACGTGGACCTAGCAAACTCGGCTACCAAGAAAAATGAGACCTTGATGGACACAATGCTCACGCTCAAGGCTATGCAGATTGACATGTTTGTCATAAGGCACAAGCAAAATGGTCTGCCACATCATGTTGCTGAAAATATAGAAGGAGTCTCCATAATCAACGCTGGTGATGGCATCAATGCGCACCCTACTCAGGCATTGTTAGACGTCCTCACTATTCGCCAACATAAAAAAACGTTTCATAACTTGTCTGTTGCCATTGTTGGTGACATTAGGCACTCTCGTGTTGCGCGATCAGGAATACAAGCTATGAAAACTTTGGGAACAACGGATATTCGTTTAATTGCTCCAGATACACTTCACTACAAAGAAGAGACCCCAGGGTTAGAGCGTTTTGATAATTTGGATCAAGGCATCGAAGGGGCTGATGTTATTATCTCTTTGAGGCTTCAAAAAGAGAGAATGATTGCTGCAGATATCCCTGACGAGCAAACCTATTTTGAAGGATTTGGACTCACGAATGCTAGATTAAAGCATGCCAAACCGGATGCAATCGTTATGCATCCTGGCCCAGTTAATAGGGGCATAGAGCTTAGCTCTGAAGTTTCAGATGGCTCTCAATCGGTCATACTTCAACAGGTCACAAACGGTATTGCTGTTCGCATGGCTGTGATGGAAATACTTGCTGGAGCTTTTTAAATAATGAGCCAGTCCATTAACTATGAACTCGCAAAAGATGCGCTTCATAAGCTAAACACTGACGATACAATCTCTTCTGCTCACGGACTACTTTGCGGCTTTTATTGTGTCAAACAAGACATTCACCTGGATGAATGGCTTAATGAAATCCTAGTGAGCATTGATCTTAATAACCTGCTTGAAAAGGAAGCGCATCAGGTACTTGCTGAAATATTTAACAACACCAGCGAACAACTTGCCGACCCTACACTCAACTTTTGGCCTGTAATTGCTGACGATGACACGCCTCTTAGAGAGCAGGCAAATACGCTTATTGATTGGTGCCAAGGCTTCTTGGTTGGTCTCGGTCTTAGCTCAGTAGAGACCTCTGATGAGGAGGTGACTGAGATGATTAAGGACATCAGTGAAATATCTCAGCTTGATGCAGACCTTCTAGATACCGATGATAATGCCGAGGATTTTTATGAGATCGTTGAGTTTGTAAGAATAGGCGTGCTCTTTATTCAGGAGACTCTGCAACCCTCCAAGCAAGACTTTATCAGCCCCACTCAGCTCCACTAATAATTTAAATACTCTAATTAGCCAAATCTTAATAGCTTACTATCCTTATAATTAAGCTTAGCATCGTTTGTCTAAATGGAAATTGTTGCTATGGAGAGAACTTTTATAACTATATAAGGGGTATAGAAATGACATTAACAAACATTTTTAAAGCTCAGGCTATATTTGCTTGGCTATGGGCTGTAATGTTTTGGTTTGCGCCTGCAATGGTCGCACAAGGTCCAGGCTGGGAATTAACTGCAGAATCAGTTGCCTTTGGTCAAATTGTATCAGTACCAATGACAGTACTAGGTGTGATTATGTGGATGGCGCCAACTTGGGCTGCTGACAACCTTAAGAAATTTGGTATGTTAATTGGTGTATATGCTAACGCTGGTTTTGCTGCTGTACAATTATTTCATGTGTCGACTGGTGTCTCTAAATTTGATCCGCTTGGAATGATACCAACAGTAATTTTTATTGCTCTATTCTTATGGAAGTGTCGCGCATCTGACTAGTTAATAAAAAGCCGAATTAAACATTTGTCTAGTTCGGCTTTTATAAATGGTGGCCACACCTAGAATTGAACTAGGGACACAGGGATTTTCAGTCCCTTGCTCTACCAACTGAGCTATATGGCCAAAGCGCGTAATTATACACAAGGCAAATCATAATTGAGTTTGAATTTAACCGCTGTAAACCTTGTCTAATCTATGTGTTATCTAAAAACCGCTCGGCGTCTAATGCCGCCATGCACCCTGAGCCAGCAGAAGTAACTGCTTGCCTATAAACATGGTCAGCCACATCCCCTGCAGCAAAAACTCCCTCAACACTTGTTTGAGTCGCATTCCCCTCTAATCCAGCCTGAACTTTAATATAGCCGTTGTTTATTTCGATTTGCCCTTCAAAGATGCTTGTATTTGGCTTATGTCCAATCGCTATAAAAACGCCATGCACATCAATCTCTTTTGTATGTCCGTCATTCCCCCTTAAGCGAAGACCGGTGACACCCATATCATCGCCTAAAACTTCATCCAAATTGTGGTCCCACTCAATGGATACATTTCCATTTTGCGCTTTTTCCATAAGCTGATCAGACAGAATCTTTTCAGATCTAAACTTATCTCTTCGGTGAACAACTGTGACATGGTCCGCAATATTAGACAAGTAAAGGGCTTCTTCAACGGCCGTATTGCCACCGCCTATAACAGCAACCTTTTGTCCGCGATAGAAAAAACCATCACATGTAGCACAAGCTGAAACACCTTTACCCTTAAAGGCTTCTTCAGAGTCAAGACCTAAATATTGAGCAGTTGCTCCTGTTGAAATGATGACTGCATCTGCAGTATAGGTGGTCTCACCACCCTGAAGCGTAAAGGGACGCTTTGAAAAATCAACACTTGTTATATGATCGTTAATGATTTCAGTATTAAATCTTAGTGCGTGCTCTTTCATGCGCTCCATCAGATCTGGTCCCTGAAGCCCGTCATGATCCCCAGGCCAATTATCAACGTCAGTCGTGGTCATCAATTGACCGCCTTGCTCAAGTCCACTTACAATCACAGGATTTAAGTTTGCTCTAGCCGCATAGACTGCGGCAGAATAGCCAGCGGGGCCTGATCCAACAATCAAAACTCGGCAATGTTTGATATCACTCATAATGAAATACTTTATACTAATTAATCAAATGAGTATTATAAGCTGTCTTGAAAAAAAATAACAAACGAACCACTCAAAATACCCCTATAAATAATCCGCGCTCAAAACTCGTTAGCGAATCTATTTTTATTTTGCTGTTGACCGCTGGTGCTATTTTTTTGATATCACTAATAACAAGCGCACCATCTGAAGACCCGTGGACGGGTGGAGCCGTCCTAAGTAAGCCGGTAATGAACAGCGCAGGAATATTTGGCGCCTACTTAAGCGATATCAGTATAGGGATACTAGGATATGTTGCCTATGTCATTCCAATATCTTTCATATGGCTAGGCTACAACTTCCATCGTGATGCAAACAAAGAGAGGCAGAGTCAACTCACGTTTCTAATTCGCCTCATATCTTATTTTGTAATGGTGTTCTTTATTGCTGCGCTGGCACACCAATACGCACCTGAAATAAAAGTGATGGATGGACTGAAAGAAACCTTTTTGGCTGGAGGAATGATTGGTAAGTCAATGCATGAACTTCTCTTTTATGATCTTTTTGGGGACTCTTCAACACTCATTTATGTTGGAATCATTCTGGTTAGTTTTAGTATTGCGACTAGCGCCTCTTGGAAAAATATTAGCACCTCACTGTTCAAAAATCGTCTTAAAAAAAGAGAAAAGACTCCAGATAAAACAAAGAAAGACAAGATAAAGCCAGAAATTATCAGCTCCAAACCTGCCACTCTCGCAGCATCAACAAAAACAGAAAAATCCAACACGGCTGAAAAACCTAAAAAGACTGAGAAGGCTGAAAAATCTAAAAAGGCTGACAAGCCGCAAAAAGAACAAGGCAGCAACCTATTCAAATCAGGCGCTTCGGGAGGCCTTCCAAACTTATCACTGCTTGACGATGTTGATAATTCTGGACTCGGCTACACTGAAGAATTTTTGGTTGAAATGGGTCAACAAGTTGAAATTAAACTGAAAGACTTTGGTTTTGATGTAACCATCACAGCGGTAACTCCGGGACCTGTTGTCACACAGTTTGAGATATCTCTCGCGCCTGGTATTAAAGTCAGTCAAATTATGAACCTTAACAAAGACCTCGCCAGAGCACTTCTTGTCGAAAGTGTCAGAATCGTTGATGTTATTCCAGGAAAACCGGTCATTGGACTTGAAATACCGAATAACAATCGAGAAATGATTGGCCTTAAAGAAATTCTCTCGAGCGTGGCTTTTGCTAAGGCAAAATCCACACTTTCAATGGGCCTTGGTAAGGACATTAATGGCCTACCAGTGGTAGTTGATCTTGCAAAAATGCCTCACTTGTTGGTTGCTGGTGCTACGGGAATGGGAAAATCAGTGGGCCTTAATGCGATTATCTTAAGTATCTTATATAAGGCTACTCCAGAGCAAGTCAGGCTGATCATGATTGATCCTAAAATTGTTGAGCTCGCCTCGTATGCCGACATACCTCATCTTCTAACACCAGTAGTAACAAATATGAACGAGGCTGCAAGTGCACTCTGGTGGTGTGTCAATGAAATGGAAAGGCGTTACAGTCTCCTTGCCAAGTTTGGCGTCAGAAACATTGAATCATTCAACGAAAAACAGCGGCTTGCTAAAAAATCTGGAAAGCCACTATTAGACCCATCTTTCAATCCAGAGACTGCCAAAGATGGCGAGGAACATCCTGAACTTGAAGCGCTCCCACTGATCGTTATTGTGATTGATGAATACGCCGACATGTTAGGTGCTCTTGCACAAGAAGATAGGGCTAAATCAAAACGAGTTGAGAGCCTTATTGTTCGTATAGCGCAAAAATCTCGCGCAGCTGGAATGCATCTGATTGTTGCAACACAAAGACCGAGTGTTGATGTGATAACTGGTCTTATCAAATCTAACATTCCAACAAGAGTATCGTTCAAAGTCTCCTCGAAAACAGACTCCAGAACTATTCTAGATCAATCTGGAGCTGAGCAGCTTCTGGGTATGGGTGATATGCTCTACATGGCCCCAGGATTGTCACACCTCACAAGAGTTCATGGCGCCTTTGTTGAAGATACTGAGATACTTAGAGTTGTCAAACACCTTAAAAAGAATTCAAACCCTAATTATCTAGATGGCGTTCTTAATCCACAAACAGAGTCGATGGGTGATAAAGAGCTAGGACAGTCTTCTGGTGAGCAGGATCCTCTTTTTGATGAGGCCGTGCAAATAGTAACCTCGACAAGAAGAGCATCAATATCGAGTCTTCAAAGAAGAATGCGTATCGGCTATAATCGCGCAGCTCGAATTATTGAGGATATGGAAGCTAGTGGGATTGTCAGCTCAATGAATAGTGCTGGCAATAGAGACGTCCTAGCACCAGAACCGATTGACCCAGACTCCTAAATTAATGCTTTATAAGGCCTGGTCTCTTGCCGTCATGCTTGCAGCGTTAGCAACAGCCGGCATCCTTCTTCTAGAATCTCAACTCCAACAAGTCATCTTATTGCCAGATCAAGGGGCTGCTTGGTACTTTTGGAAGAGAACTGATCCCAACTTTATCTCTCAAGGAACTGCATGGGGAGGCTACATCACGCATCAGCTTTTCATATGGGGGATTATCAGCTGGGCGCAAAAAAATAGAGAAAAACTTAGCGATAGATCGAAGATGCATGTCATTAATTGGATTGCATTAGGGGGTACCGCAGCATTTGGATTGATGCATTTTATTCAAACTGCATTCTGGTATGACGGTCTGGCACAAAATGTATCTGTATTTTCATCTCAAGCATCGGTCATACTTTTGCTAGTCGTTGTTTTGATGATTGAAGCGCCAAGAAGGGGGTTATTTTTTGGATCTGGTGGCAAAAAATTCATTGGAATAAGACCATTCTTAATTCGATATCATGGCTACTATTTCTCCTGGGCCGTAGTCTATACATTTTGGTTTCATCCAATGGAAACGACGTGGGGACACTTATTTGGGTTTTTCTATACGTTTTTATTAATGATTCAGGCTGGCTTTATTTTTACTCGAGTCCACACTAACCGATGGTGGACACTTACCCTAGAAGTCTTGGTTCTATTTCATGGCGTTGTGGTTGCTTTACTCGCAGGACAAGAATTTTGGCCAATGTTTCTTTTTGGATTCCTTATGATGTTTATTGTTACCCAAATGCATGGCTTAGGCTTGTCAAAATTGACTAAATGGCTTCTAGCAGCATTGTTTATATTTGCCTTGGTCTTTGTATACTCAGACAGAGGCTGGAGTCAGATCAATGAGGTTCTAAGAATCCCTATGATTGACTATTTACTTGTCTTTGTTTTAGCTGGACTAATACTATTAACAAAAAAATTGGCTAGAAAAGCAAGAACCCAATAATCGACTTTATTCTATCCTACAAATGATTCTGCTGCAGGAAAATACTGAAGCAATGCAACTACGCCGAGATAAACAACTAAAAACATGATCGCCATGACGCCAAGGCACAACGCAACCATTCTTGGTATGTCTCTAGTGTCTAGATTATTCATATGAAACAAGCTCCCTGAATAGAAAACCAACGATGATTAAACTTGCCATAAAAATGCTGATACAAAATGCGCACATAAACATTGGATTAAATAATATGTCCATAAACTCCTCAAAAAAAATATTTTGCTATTAAAAAGCGCTTCGACGTCTAAAAGCAAGAAATAAGAAAAAGGAGTTCATCTGCAGTAAATACCTATTTCACGCTCAAGACGTCAAAACTCTTTGAGTGGCATGTCAGATGCAAAATTGGAAGATCCTTTAGGGGTTATATTCTGCAAAGATGACTACTGCCATTCAGGATAATTATGACAAGACACTTCAATTAAAAACATGACCTATGTCAAGTTTCTTAAGTTTTAGCGGGATTTATTAATAATATTTAGATTCTTGAATAAGAAGTGAGTTTAACAACTTTTATTCAGTCTTTTCATCATCAAAAAGAATTCTGTTTGCTGAGCCCTCTAAGTCATCGTACTGGTCATTATTAAGTGTCCAAAAAAAAGAAATGAGACCGATAAAGCTTAATAAAAGAGCTATAGGAATTAGGTAAACAAGCACATCCATTATTCTATCCCTTTGCTATTCAATCTAAAGCTATTTAAGATAACCACCAATGAAGAGCTTGACATGGCTATCGCCGCAATAAGAGGTGTTACATAACCAAACACAGCTAATGGGATAGCTATCATGTTGTAGAAAATTGCTATCATAAAATTTTCTATTATTATTTTTTTAGCTTTCTTAGCAACAACAATAGTCTTAATAATTGGCCTTAGAACTTTACCTTGAAAGACTATATCAGCTGTGTTTTGGGTAATATCTATTGCACTTGAGGGAGATATCGAAACATCCGCTAATGAAAGCGATGGGGCATCATTTAATCCGTCTCCTACCATCAATATTTTGGATCCTTTCTTTTTTAACTTTTCTATATATTCACACTTATCTATTGGTGAGGCTTCTCCATAATAGTCAGCAATTCCGACCTTTTTTGCAATATTGCTAACGATTTTGTTAGAGTCTCCTGAAAGGAGAGTGACCTTATAGCCTATATTTTGAAAATATTGAACTGTATTTTTTGCATCTTTTCTTAAAGCATCAATAAACTTAAAACAAATTTTTTCATTATTTATTGAAAGCCATAGCTCTATTTCATCTGTCTCCTGATTATTCTCGTTTCCACACCACTGCCTCCTTCCAAGCCTAACCTCTTTGTCACCAACCAATGCTTGGACACCAAAACCTGGAAATTCTTCTACATTATTAACGTCTAACAGCTCCCTCGAGTATGCCATTGAGATTGCCTGTGACAATGGATGTTTGCTATTGACTGCCAGCGACGCTGCAATTTGAAGTTGAGACTCGTTATAGCCTTTCTCTATAAGTTCAGGCTTTCCAAGAGTTAGCGTTCCGGTTTTATCTAAAATGACCGTATCAATACCAGCTAGCTTTTCTAATGCGTCACCAGACTTCAATAATATTCCACTTTTAAAAAGCCTTGAACCTGCAAGAACTTGGGCAACAGGTACAGCCAATCCAAGAGCGCATGGACACGTAATTATGAGGACTGTTACGGCATTCAAAAGCGCTAATTGCCATGTTTGATCAAATACCAACCACCCTAAAAAAGTCAATAGCGCTATTATATGGACTGACGGTGTATATATACTTGCCGCCTTATCTGCAATTCTTACAAACCTTGACTTAGATCTTTCTGACCTCTCCATTAAAGCCACAATTTCTCCCAACAAACTTTCTTGGCTTGCTTTCGATGCTGTTAGCTGAAATGCGGATGAAATATTGATTGTGCCAGCAAAAACAGCATCTCCCTTATTGACCAGATTTGGTATTGTTTCACCCGTAATTAGACTCATGTCGACCTCTGAGATTCCCTTGAAAACTACTCCATCAACCGGAATACTCTCTCCCGGTGCAACAAGTATAGTCATGCCCTCCTTAATATCTCGAATTGGAACATTGTGTCTCTTGCTATCCATAAGAACAGTTGCAGTTCCATGAAGCTTTGCAAGCAAAGCCTTGGCAGATTCTTTTGCTTTTCCTTTAGCACGAATATCTAGATAGCGACCAATTAATAGAAAAAAAAGAAGCATCACTGCAGAGTCAAAATAGATATGCTCACCATGATTAATTGTCTCAAATAGACTCATCATGCTTGCAAGAATTATGGCCAAAGAGATTGGGACATCCATATTTGTATGTCTTTTTTTCAATGCATTGAGCGAAGAAAAAAAGAAAGGTCTTCCAGAATAAATAATCGCAGGTAGCGCAATAATGACTGAAATCCAATGCAAGAAGTCCTGAGTTGCAACCCCCATAAACTCAACTTCTTCTGACCACAGGCCTATAGAAATCATCATCAGATTGCCCATCGCAAAACCTGCGACAGCAAGGCAACGTAAAAGTGTTTTTTCTTGATCTTTTGAATTGCCTTCAATGCTATTACCAAAGGGCTTAAGGCCATAGCCCAGATCAATAACCTTATTGGCTAAAAAATCACCAAAGCTTTGTGCACCCTTCCAGGAGTATGTTAACCTTTCGGTAGACATATTGACCCTTGCTGATAAAACCTCTTTGTGCTCTTTAAGTGCCTTTTCTACGCGTTGGACGCAGGAGGCACAATGAATATTTTCTATGGAAAGCGTTAAGCTATAACCATCGTCAGCGTCTTGGTCTGCAAAAATGGAAAATTCATCCTCCTTGTATGGATGTTCTTTGTCGCTGTTTTCCAAAATCTTCATAAAATCCCAAATTCCTAGTAATAATACCTTTCATTTACTAAAGCTTTTATAGTGCCCTCAGTAAACTATGATGCGCTTACTCTTTTGATGCTTCTTTTGATTTTTTTGAGCCAATATTCTTATGTCCCACTGCCCCTTTAAGGGGAAGTTTATTGCCCTACTTTCATACCTACCTTTAGACTCATGTTCAAGCAAAACTTCGAAGTCCAGACCTGATTTAGTAGCGCGAGATATATGAGCAACAACTTCAGCAGTTTCGATGGGTTGGCCCTGTTTATCGTTTAGCTCAAAGATTAGTGATGATCCAGTAAATTCAATATATCCCTCCCACCCCTCAATCTCCTGCTGATTGTATGCATCAATATACTGATTATAATTTAATCCCTTTTGATAAGCATTTTCTGTAACAACACCGCTATGTGTTGATGTAGCAAGGTAAACAAAAATACCATCAAAGATTGCTATTACCACAAAAAATGCTACAAAATATAGCGGAATTATTCTATCTCTGAATGACTCTTTATTCTGCATTATTCTTTCCCACTCACAAATATACTGTTCTTTTGTTGTATGATTTTTGTTTTAACATCCTCAACATAGAAGGTGAGATTTTGGCGCAAATGTTCTTGCTTATAGGATGTCAAAAAGACACGAAAATGGCCAACACTGTCGGCAAATACTTTTAAATTTTCGGGGCTAATATTGCCGGCCCCCAAAACCTTTATTTCTGCTCTTTCTAGGCCTGAGACAGTTAGTGCATAGACTTTATCTTCATGAGTCTTATTGAGAATTTTAATATCATAGCCGTTACGAATTTTATGCGCCTTTAGTTGGACAAACATTGGATTTCGGTCATGCAATACATGCAACTCAATTGGCGAACGAGAGTTCAATCCATAAAACATAATAGAAGAAGTTATAAGAAGAATAGATAAGTAAAAAATTGTTCTTTTTCGCCATATATTGATTTTTTTCTCTCTGTTTTTTTCGAGTAATTTCTGGTTTAGCTCGGTATCATAGCGAACCAATCCACGAGGCAAACTTAGCTTGTCCATAACATTGTTGCATGCGTCAATGCACATCCCGCAAGCTATACATTCCATCTGTAGGCCGTTTCTAATATCAATGCCAGCTGGACATACATGGACACATATTTTACAATCTATACAGTGCCCTCTCCCCTGCCAACTTGTGCCTTTTTTGAAGGGACTCCTTGGCTCTCCTCGAGACTCATCATAACAAATAATCAAAGACTTTTCATCAAACATTGCCGATTGAAAGCGTGCATAAGGACACATGTAATTACAGACCTGTTCGCGTCCAAAACCAGCCAACAAATAGGTGCTACCGGTAAGCGCTATAATCCAACCTGTGACTGACCAAGGAACATCAAAATTGAGTATCTGACTCATCAGAGTAGGCGCGTCGTTATAATAAAAAACCCATGCACCGCCAGTAATCAATCCAATAAAAATCCATGTTAAATGAGTGGCTAGCTTGCGCCAAAATTTATTAAAGCTTAAGCTTGATTGGTCCAGCTTCATTCTTTTTTGACGATCTCCTTGAAAGATTCTTTCGACCCAAACAAATAAATCTGTCCAGACCGTTTGTGGGCATATATACCCACACCATGCCCTTCCAAAGAGACTGGTAACAAAAAAAAGTCCTACTGCTGCAATAATTAAAAGGCCTGTAATGTAGTAAACCTCTTGAGGCCAAATCTCAATGAAAAAAAAGTACGCCCTACTGTTAGGAATGTCAATCAGTATTGCCTGGTCTGGCGCATTGAATCCACGGTCCCACCTAACCCATGGTGCAAGATAATAAATCCCCAATGTGATGAACATTAGCAACCACTTTATTTTGCGATATTTGCCCCAAACTCTTTTTGGGTAAACTTTTTGCTGCTTTTCAAAAAGCTTACTGTTATTATTTGTGGGCAAACTTACTCACCGCCACCCAAGGAGTGGACATAAATAGCGAGTTGTTTTATTGTTGCATCATCCAACCGACCTTCCCAAGCCGGCATGACGCCGTGTTTTGGATTTTCAATTTGGCTAACTATTCCCGGATTGCTGTCTTCAACATGAAGCCATATGCTGTCAGAAATGTTTGCGGCACCTAGACTTGGGTTGCCAACCCCATCCTGCCCATGACAAAACAAACACATCTGCTCATACTTTGTTTTTCCTTCCGCAGTATAGCGCCAACCTTTAGATAAACTCATCACATATGCTGCAATTTGTTTCAAATCTTCCTCTTGCATGCCTTTAAATGAAGGCATTGTAGAAGCTCTAGTCTTAGGGTTGTCTGTGCGAATGCCATACTTAATCGTTAGATAGATATTTTCAATTGAACCTCCCCAAAGCCAATCATCATCATTCAGATTGGGGTATCCTCTCGCACCTGCTGCGCCACTTCCATGACAACCGGCACAATTTTCCTTGAAAGCTGACTTGCCTCCCGCTACTGCAAAAGCAAACAGTTGAGGATGCTTCATAACATCCTCAATTGAATTTTTTTGAAATTGTTCTAGATTTTCAGCGCGTCGAGATAAAATTTCATTTTGACTCTCTTCGAGTTGTTTGTATTGAGTCCAATTTATTCTTCCCTGAGTACCTCCACGAAAACCATCGCCTGAAAACGTTGGCCATGCGGGATAGACATACCAGTAACCGATAGCCCAAACTATTGTAACAATAAATAACCATACCCACCATCGCGGTGAAGGGTTGTTCAACTCTTTTATGCCATCCCATTCATGGCCAGTTGTTTCAATGCCGCTGAACTCATCTATGTGTTTGTCTTTATCGTCTTGGATCATATTCATCCTCCACAATAGGTATATATTTGTATGACTCTATTTGCTCTTTTCTACTTGGGGAGAAAGACCATAAAGCAACTCCAACAAAAACACAGACAAAAAATAAAAGCCCAATGACGCCTGCATTTGAATTTATATAATCAATCATTCTGGGCTCGTTTCTTTAATCAAAATATCTGGATCGTAATCTTTAAGATTGGCCATAGTTCCCAGAACTTGAAGATAGGCAATAATCGCATCTAGTTCTGACACAACTCCTTTCTTTCCATCAAAGTTTCGAATATTTATGTTTTTGCCGTAACGCTCAAATAGAGCGGATTCGCTTTCACTATTCCCTTCTTGTGCTTGAGTCATGGCATCGTCGTAGGCATTTTCAATCATTGAGTCTGTATAAGGAACACCTACTAACTTTAGGGTCGCCAAGTGTGCCCCAATATCAACAAGATTAGCGTCTCTACTTTCCATAGCGCTATAGCTCGGCATAATTGATTCGGGGACAAACTCTTGAGGATTAATCATGTGTCCAACATGCCAATCATCTGAATATTTACCGCCAACCCGTGCTAAATCTGGCCCTGTTCTCTTTGATCCCCACTGGAAAGGATGGTCATACATACTTTCTGCTGCCAATGAATAATGGCCATAACGCTCCACCTCATCTCTTAGTGGCCTGATTTGCTGACTATGACAACCATAGCATCCCTCTCGAATGTATATATCCTGACCTGCTAATTCCAATGGCGTATATGGCCTAATTCCTTTGATAGGCTCAATCGTGGTCTCCACTCGAAAAAGTGGCACAATTTCTATTAACCCTCCAACTGAGATTGCTATAACAACACAAACCAACATTAGGATTGAATTTTTCTCGATCTTACTATGTTTGTTTAGCATGTCATTTACTCCAATTATGAAACAAACTGTGCTTTATCGTCATTGGTAGCAACAGTTTTCCATAAGTTGTAAACCATAATCAGGGCGCCAATTAGGAATAAAACCCCTCCAAGTGCACGAATAATGTAGTAAGGGTGCATCGCCATCACAGTCTCTACAAACGAATACTCCAAATAGCCTAGACTGTCATAACTCCGCCACATCAAACCCTGCATCACTCCAGCAATCCACATTGCTGAAATATAAAAAACGATTCCAATGGTGGCAATCCATAAATGCGCATTTACAAGTTTCAATGAATACAGCTCTTTCCTTTTCCAGAGCTTAGGAACTAAATGATAGATAGCACCAAAACTAATAAAGGCAACCCATCCTAGAGCTCCAGAGTGAACATGTCCAATCGTCCAATCGGTGTAATGACTCAAAGCATTAACCTCTTTGATTGCCATTACAGGTCCTTCAAAAGTGCTCATACCATAAAAAGCGAGGGAGACTATCATGAACTTTAGTACTGGGTCTTCGCGAAGCTTATGCCAAGCTCCTGAGAGTGTCATTAGACCGTTAATCATCCCACCCCAACTCGGCATCCATAATATAATTGAAAACGTCATTCCAAGTGTCTGTGCCCAATCTGGAAGCGCAGTATAATGAAGGTGGTGAGGGCCTGCCCAAATATAAATAAATATTAATGACCAGAAGTGCAGAATAGACAGTCGATAAGAATAAACGGGTCGATTTGCTCTCTTTGGTACAAAATAATACATAATTCCTAAGAAGCCAGCTGTCAGAAAAAAGCCGACTGCATTATGACCATACCACCATTGAATCATAGCATTTTGAACCCCTCCCCAAAGGGGGTAGCTCTTAAAACTTGTCAAAGATACTGGCACTGAAATACCGTTTACAAGGTGAAGCACGGCCACTGTGACTATAAAAGCTAAGAAAAACCAGTTTGCTACATAGATATGCGGCTCCTCTCTTTTTGTTAGTGTCATAAGATAAACTATAAGGTAGACCACCCATACAATTGTTAGCCATAAATCAGCATACCACTCTGGCTCAGCATACTCCTTACCTTGAGTCACACCAAAAACGTAGCCAAGAGCTGCCATTACGATGAATACTTGATAGCCCCAAAACGTAAAATTAGCAAGCCGACTACCCCAAATTCTTGTACGACAAGTCCTCTGGACAACAAAATAACTCGTAGCAAATAATACATTCCCCCCAAAAGCAAATATTACTGCAGACGTGTGGAGTGGCCTTAGTCTTCCAAATGTGAAGTAAGGTTCAAAATTAAGGCCAGGGAAGGCCATCTGAAGCGCAATATAGAGGCCAGCACAAAACCCTATAATTGCCCAAAAGACTGATGCAACTGTAAATTTTTTTACAATCTCATCATTGTATTCTGGCACTGCCAAAGACTTATTCATCTTGCTTCTCCATACTGCAATTATTTATCTGAATTGAAATTTGTGCAATGCAACATTTTACTTTATAACTTTGTGCAATGCAACATATATATTTAATCTAAAAAACCAGATAATAAAATACAACTAAATTCTTGCCAAAAGCACTTCTATGAAAAGTATCACAAATAATTGAAAAATATTAATTGACTTAGGTCAATTAATAGAAAATAAAAAAAACTATTAATGGAAAATAAAAAAAAACTATGTTTAATCTTCGCCCCTAAAAAACTAATGGATATTATTAACAAAATGCCAAGTTAAAAAAAAGTTTTATTTCAATTTTGTGGGATAATAGATCATTATGAATCCCAAAAATAGTGAACACAAAATCTACCTTAATTTTTTGTCAGAATTAGTTCTATTTAAGAACATGCAGGCAAATGAAATTGAATCAGTGGTTGCATATCTAAAAGTTAAGAATTACCAAAAAGGCGAAATGTTTTCCTTTGATGTAAATAATCGGCCTCGTCTATATATAGTATTTACTGGACAATTTAAATTGACCAAGATAAATGAACGCGGTGATGAGATGATTTTACGAGTCATAGATCAGGATGAAGTGGTCTCTCCAATGCATTTTTCTCACTATTATGATGTCTCTGCAGAGTTTATAACTGACACAACTCTTCTATACTTTTCTGAAGAAACTATTAACAACCTAGTTAAAGAAAATCTAACGTTTGCTAAAAACATTATCAACATGTTAGCTGAAAATGTCCAAAGCCTAATGGTAACTGCTGAAGTTTGGCGTTTAAAAAATACCAAGGAGAGACTTGGGTGGTTTTTAGCCTCTGTCAACAACAACAACCTAGGCAAACTTCCTATATCTAAATCACTTCTTGCATCGTACTTAGGAATGACGCCTGAATCCCTCTCAAGAGCATTAAAAAAACTTAGCGAGGAAGGCATTGAAATAGAAAACAAAAGCATTGTCCAAAGAACTGGAAAGGAGCTTTGTGCATATTGTGATAAAGTTATCGGATCTGACTGCAATATTTTTGGGACTCACGACTGCCCTCTTTTTAACTCTTAAAAAACTAACTTGATTTACATCAAAGATAAATAGTTTCTTCATATAGATAATAGCTACTAACTTATATGGTTACGAGTTATTATGTTTATCAGATCAAAGAAAGGTCAAGCAAATTCTGTACTAGCACTCAACACATTTGCCTTTACTGCATGTTTTGCTGTTTGGGTAATGTTCTCAATTATTGGAATCCCAATAAAAGAGCTTTTGAGTTTATCTGAGACTCAATTTGGTTTATTAGTAGCAACTCCAATCTTAACAGGATCAATCATTCGACTACCGGTTGGAATGCTTACCGATAAACTGGGGGGAAGGATAGTATATTTTTCTTTAATGCTATCAATAATTGTACCATTATGGTTTATTGGCAATGCTACAAAATATTGGCAATTTCTGGTACTTGGTCTATTTGTTGGTGTTGCAGGAGCTTCTTTTTCTGTTGGCATTGCTTATACATCCAAATGGTTCGAGGCTGGGAAACAGGGTTTTGCCATGGGCATTTTTGGTGCAGGCAATGCAGGAGCAGCAATAACTAAATTTATTGCGCCCTCACTAGTTGTTACTTACGGTTGGCAAATGGTACCAAAGATCTATGCTATTGCAATGATTGTCGTTTTGCTTCTTTATTGGATGTTTACTTATGAAGATCCAAGTCACAAAGTTTCATCAAAGGTCACGATTAAGGAGCAGTTATCTATTTTAAAAGACCCAAAAATATGGAAGTACATGCAGTATTACTCATTGGTTTTTGGGGGCTTTGTTGCCCTATCTTTGTGGATGACAAAATACTACATAAATGAGTATGGATTTGATCTTACTACTGCAGCCCTTATGGCATCAATATTTGTTTTACCTTCAGGCGTTATTCGTGCACTAGGAGGATGGTTTTCTGATAAATATGGAGCTTATAAGGTCACATGGTGGGTTATGTGGATTTCAGTTGTATGTCTGTTTTTTATGTCTTACCCTCAAACAGCTTTAATCATTCAAACAACTAATGGTGAAGCAATGTTTGACATTAGCCTTAATGTTTGGATTTTCACAGCCCTGCTATTTGTGCTTGGAATTGCATGGGGTTTTGGCAAAGCCTCCGTTTTTAAATTTTTATCTGATGAGTATCCTCAAAATATAGGTGTTGCTTCAGGCATTGTTGGTCTAGCGGGTGGCTTAGGGGGCTTCTTATTGCCAATTATGTTTGGCATTCTTATTGATCATACTCATATTAATTCAGTCATATTTATGCTTCTTTATGGCGCCACTGGTGTCTCACTAATTTGGATGCATTTCACTTTTAGCAAAGAAGAGAATGAAAGAAAAATACATGAAGCAAATGAAATTGTGCTTGAGGAATACAAGAATACCCATGGGGAAGATGCATTGTTATCTGCCCGTGCAATTTTAGAACAGGCTGACTTAATTGAAGAACTTAATCAAAGATACAACGACTTCAAAAACAAACACAAGAAAAAATAAATTAACAATAAAGAGGAAATTTCAAATGGCGAATAATTTAGTTGGCTGGGATCCGGACAACGAATCAAAATGGGAGAACGAGCAGGAGGCAATAGCCAAAAGAAACCTGTGGATTTCAATTCCAAGCCTGTTATGTGGTTTTGCAATATGGGTTATGTGGAGCATTATTACTGTTCAAATGCTCAATACTGGCTACGGTGGATTTGACCAATCACAACTATTTACATTGACCGCAATAGCTGGTCTTTCAGGCGCCACTTTAAGAATTCCCTCAACCTTTTTTATCAGTTTAGCGGGCGGTAAAAACAGCATTTTTATAACGACATTGCTTCTTATATTGCCAGCGGCGGGAGTTGGAGTAGCTTTATCAAATCCATATACCCCATTTTGGCATTTTCAAATACTCGCATTACTCTCAGGAATTGGAGGCGGTAATTTTGCATCCTCAATGTCAAATATTTCATTTTTCTTTCCGAACAAAATACAGGGTTACGGCCTCGGTATGAATGCAGGCCTTGGAAACTTCGGTGTTACCGCTACGCAAATTCTAATCCCTCTAGCAATGACATTTACGATAGCTTCTTTTGAGCCTCAAACACTGCAGATAGCTTCAGGCACGCTAATCGGAAAAATTCCTGCTGGCACTGAAACATATTTACAAAATTCAGGGTATATCTGGCTAATTATATTAATTCCAGTTGTTGTAGCCTCTTGGATTGGCATGAATAACATTGTTGATGATCATGTTTCACCCAATATAGGCTCACTTTTTAATGCAACAATTAAGATCATTATGATGTTAATTATTGGTCTTATAACTGCCTCATTTGGATTATGGCTACTTCTTCCGAAATTGGCAAATGGCTCTGGATGGTTGATTAATAAGTGGATAGTGCTGCCGATAGTTATAGGACTCACAGTTGGATGCCTTAAGTTGCTACCTCTAGGATTAGACTATAAAAACAATATTTCACGCCAATACAAAATTTTCCAAAATAAACATACCTGGGCAATGACAATTATTTACACAATGACTTTTGGGTCTTTCATTGGCTACTCCGCTGCCCTTGCGTTATCAATAAAAGTTATTTTTGGTTTTCAGCACGTCTTAATCGATGGCGTTATGACCCATGATATGGTTAACCCAAATGCACCGTCTGCACTTTCTTATGCTTGGATGGGCGCCTTTTTTGGCGCGCTAATAAGGCCCATTGGTGGAACTATCGCCGACAAAATGGGTGGCGCAAAAGTAACACAGATCATCTCAGCGATTATGGTTGCCTCAGCACTAGGAGTGGCATATTTTATGAAACAGGCTTATGTGTCAGCAAATCCTGAGATATATTTTTTTCCATTCTTGGCTTTATTTGTAGTTCTATTTGCAGCAACCGGTGTAGGTAACGGCTCAACATTTAGAACAATTTCACAGGTTTTTAACAAGGAGCAAAGAGGGCCAGTATTAGGATGGACTTCAGCTGTAGCAGCTTACGGGGCTTTTATCATACCGAAAGTTTTTGGGGAGCAAATAAAAGCAACAACCCCTGAAAATGCTCTTTATGGGTTCGCTATATTTTATTTAATTTGTATGTTAATTAATTGGTGGTTCTACCTTAGAAAAAAATCAGAATTTCAAAATCCATAATCAATACATAATCATAACGGAGATATAAATGAGCCATTTCTTAGATCGACTCAGATACTTTAAGCGCATAGAATCAACCTACTCAAAAGGTCACGGCATAGTTACCAAGGAAGATAGGGCCTGGGAAGATGTTTACCGAAACCGATGGCGTCATGACAAGGTTGTAAGATCAACTCATGGTGTCAATTGTACTGGCGGATGTTCATGGCAAATATTTGTTAAGAATGGCTTAGTGTCATACGAAATGCAGCAAACTGACTATCCTAGAACGCGAGATGACTTACCTAATCACGAGCCAAGAGGCTGTCAAAGAGGGGCCTCTTTTTCATGGTACTTGTATAGCCCGCACCGAATCAAGTACCCACTCGTACGAAGCCGACTTCTTGAGCTCTACCGAGAAGAGAAAAGCAAAGGCAAAAGCCCTGTAAAGGCCTGGGAAGCAATCCAAAGCGACAAACACAAGCGTGATCAGTATGTGAGTGTGCGTGGACTTGGGGGGTTTGTTCGCTCAACCTGGGAAGAGTCTGAAGAGATGATCGCTGCGGCGAATATTTATACAATTAAAAAATGGGGGCCAGATCGCATTTATGGCTTTAGCCCTATTCCAGCAATGTCAATGGTTTCATATGCCGCTGGGTCTAGATACCTATCACTAATTGGCGCAGGTGTTGGCTCCTTTTATGACTGGTATTGCGATCTACCTCCTGCGTCGCCTCAAGTGTGGGGTGAACAAACTGACGTACCTGAGTCAGCTGACTGGTTCAACTCTAAGTACATTATTGTTTGTGGAGCAAACCTACCTATGACAAGAACTCCCGACGCTCACTTTGCAGTTGAAGCACGCTATAACGGAACAAAAGTCGTATCCATGGCTCCAGATTATGCAGAGTATGTGAAGTTTGCAGATTTATGGATGCCAGTTAAACAGGGCACTGATGCAGCAGCATTTATGGCTATGGGTCATGTCGCCCTAAAAGAGTTTCACATTGACAATCAAGACCCTTATTTCTTGGAATACACTCGTAGTTTTACAGATTTTCCCATGCAGGTAATCTTGGAAGATGTAGACGGAAAAACTGTAACAGGCCGGTTTTTAAGAGCCTCTGATTTTGATAATAATCTGGGTGAGGAAAACAAACCTGAATGGAAAACTATTGTATACGACTCACTCAGTCAGTCATTTGTAGCACCTAACGGATCGGTAGGTTTTCGCTGGGGAGAGGAAGGAAAATGGAACATTTTAGAGAAGTCAGCGGGACAAGACATTGAAGCTGAGCTTAGCTGTATTGACTCATATGATTGTTTAGTTGACGTGACATTTCCTCATTTCAATCCGAGCGAAGGAGACACACTAGTTCGGAAAATTCCTGCGCGTAAACTTCAGATTAATTCAGGCAAAAAAGTACTCATCACATCCGTCTTTGATCTTCAAGTTGCCCAGTATGGAATAGACAGAGGGTTTGGAGATAACTTGGCGACCTCGTATGACGATGAAACTGTTCCGTACACACCTGCTTGGGCAGCAAAAATTACTGGAGTGCCTGCAAAAGATATAACGGTTACAGGAAGGGAGTTTGCTGAAAATGCTGCCAAAACTCGAGGCAAGTCAATGGTCATCCTTGGGGCTGCAATAACGCACTGGTACCACTCAGATATGCACTATCGTGGAATAATGAACCTACTTCATATTTGTGGTTGTGTTGGACAATCAGGTGGGGGCTGGGCTCACTATGTAGGCCAAGAAAAACTTCGCCCTCAGGCAGGATGGGCGCCCATTGCATTTGGTTTAGACTGGAACCGTCCCCCACGTCACATGGCCTCAACCACATACTGGTATTTTCATACCGATCAGTGGCGCTATGAGCGCGTTGATGCTGACGATTTATTAGCCTCAACTGCTAAGGCTAAATACAAGGGTTATCAGCTTGCAGATTACAATGTTGCAGCCCAGAGAATGGGCTGGACTCCATCGGTACCTCACTTTAATAAAAACCCTTTAAAGCTTGCCAAAGAGGCAGAGGATGCTGGTGCAATAGGCGAAGAAGCAATTTCAAAATATGTCGCAGAAAAACTCAAGAACGGAGACCTAAGCTTTGCATATGAGGATATCGATGCTGAGGAAAACTTTCCTAGAAACCTATTTGTCTGGCGCTCTAACCTAATTGGAAGCTCATCTAAAGGCCATGAGTACTTTCTAAAGCATTTGTTGGGCACTCAAAATGGCGTTCTTAGTGACGGAGTTGAGGGTGAGTCATGCCAGGAAGTGAAATGGCACAAAGAGGCGCCTACCGGCAAGCTGGACCTTATGGTTGATATTAATTTTCGATTAAATTCTACTGGCGCCAATTCGGATATTGTCCTACCAACTGCAACATGGTATGAGAAAGCTGATCTAAATACTACAGATATGCATCCATTTATCCATCCACTTGGAAAAGCGGTCGATCCTGCATGGGAATCACGATCTGACTGGAATATATTTAAAGGTATTGCCAAAAAATTCTCAGAGATGTCAAAAAATGAGCTAAGCATTCAAAAGGATATTGTTTCATTACCAATGCAGCACGACACAGCTATGGCATTGGCACAACCATTTGGAGAAGTTAAAGACTGGAAAAAAGGGGAGTGCGATGTCATCCCTGGGAAAACTGCTCCAATATTTAAAGTTGTAGAAAGAGATTTTCCTAATACCTATGCTAAGTTTATTGCGCTCGGCCCACTTATGAAAAAACTTGGCAATAACATCAAAGGGATTGATTGGAATACTGAAAAAGAAGTTGATGAGATTGCATCCTATAATGGCGTCATTAAGGAGGATGGAATCTCGAAAGGACTACCCTCACTATCTGAAGATATTCATGTCTGTGATGCTATCATGAGAATGGCACCAGAAACTAATGGGGAGGTTGCGCATAAGTCGTGGAGTAGTCAGTCTGTCAAAACAGGAATTGATCACTCTCATTTGTACAAAGGGCGACATGAGGACAAGATTACCTACAGAGATATTGTTGCTCAGCCTCGAAAAATAATTACAGCTCCGACATGGTCAGGAATTGAGTCCGAAGAGGTGAGTTACAATGCTTGCTACACCAATCTTCATGAGAAAATTCCTTTAAGAACTTTGACTGGTCGTGCGCAATTTTATCAAGACCATGAATGGATGTTAGATTTTGGGGAAGGTTTTTGCGCTTACAAGCCGCCGATTGACCTAAGGGCAGTTGAATCAGTTCCAGAGGCCGTTAAAAATAAACCTCACCTGGTTCTTAACTGGATTACACCGCACTCAAAATGGGGCATTCATTCAACATACCAAGACAACTTAAGAATGCTAACGTTGTTTCGAGGTGGTCCTTATTTTTGGATCTCGGAAGATGATGCAAGCTCAATTGGATTAGTTGATAACGACTGGGTAGAGGCCGTCAATGCGAATGGAGCGACTGTTGCCAGAGTTGTAGTTTCACAGCGCGTTCCTAATGGGATGGCTATGATGTATCACGCACAAGAAAAAAATATCAACGTGCCAGGCTCACCCTCCACAGGAAAGCGAGGTGGCATTTTAAATTCGGTTACCAAAACAGTACTAAAACCGACTCACATGATTGGTGGTTACGCACAACTATCGTATGCGTTTAATTATTATGGACCGATTGGCTCTAACCGCGATGAGCGAGTCGTCATTCATAAGATAAATCAAGATGTAGACTGGCTTGAGAGACCACTAAACCCTGAGAAAGAGGCACAAAAAAACCCTCAGGGCATTCATAACTAATCAAGGAGAACAGAATGAAAATTCGGGCACAAATTTCAATGGTTCTAAATTTAGATAAGTGTATCGGTTGTCACACCTGTTCAGTGACATGTAAGAATATTTGGACCAGTCGTAAGGGGGTTGAATATGCCTGGTTTAATAATGTTGAATCAAAGCCAGGTATTGGATTTCCAAAGAACTGGGAAGACCAAGAAAAGTGGAAGGGTGGCTGGAAAATTAATAAGAAAAATAAACTAGAGCTTAAAGCCGGAGGAAGAGCAAACAAACTTATCAACCTTTTTGCTAATCCAGATATGCCTCAAATTGATGACTACTATGAGCCTTTTGACTACAAATACAACAAACTACAATCCTCACCTCTAGTTGAGGCAACACCAACTGCTAGACCAGTCTCTCAGATTACTGGCAAGGATATGGAGAAAATTGAATGGGGGCCCAACTGGGAGGATGACTTGGCAGGTGAATTCAAAAACCGTTCTAAAGATGTGAACTTCACAAATATTGACAAACAGATTTACAAAGACTTTGAAAACACATTTCACATGTACCTTCCTCGCCTATGTAACCACTGTCTGAACCCAGCTTGTGTTGCCTCATGTCCATCCGGCTCAATCTACAAGCGCGAAGAAGATGGAATTGTTTTAGTTGATCAAGATAAATGCCGTGGCTGGAGAATGTGTGTGTCAGGCTGTCCTTATAAAAAAATATACTACAACTGGGAATCTGGAAAATCTGAAAAGTGTATTGGCTGCTATCCTAGAATTGAATCAGGAATGCCAATGGCCTGCGCAGAGTCTTGTGTTGGTAGGATTAGGTATGTAGGAGTCATGCTTTATGATGCTGACAAAATTAGTGAGGCTGCTGTATCAAAAAATAAGCAAGATCTTTATGAGGAGCAGCTAAGTGTTTTCCTAGATCCTAATGACCCAGACGTCATCAAACAGGCTCTAAATGATAACGTTCCACAGTCATGGATTGATGCAGCTCAAAAATCGCCCGTTTATAAGATGACAAAAGAATGGAAAATAGCATTCCCAATCCACCCTGAATACCGGACACTGCCGATGATGTGGTATGTTCCTCCGCTATCTCCAGTTCAAAGTCAGATTGACAAAGGAAATCTAGAAACAGATAAAAATGGAGTCATTCCTTCAGCAAATTCTTTGCGCCTACCAGCACAGTATCTTGCCAATATGTTTACAGCAGGAGATGAAAAACCAATCTTAAGCTCTATAACTAAGTTACTAGCTATGCGAGCTCATCAAAGAAATAAAACAGTACACGACGAGAAGGTTTCGTCTGTGTTAAGTGATGCTGGTCTAAGCTCTGATCAGGCTGAAGAGATGTACCGCTACCTTGGAATAGCAAACTATGAGGATCGCTTTGTGATTCCAACATCGCATGAGGAAATAAGAAACGAAGACCCTTATGGGTTTCAAGGTGTCAACGGATTTACAGGAGGCAACTCAAGCTCTTATGGCTCAAAGGGCGGAAAAGGTTTTAGTCTTTTCCCTTCACCACGAAGAAGTTCGGTTATTCCAGTAGAGACAATGTCAAACAATAAGAGCAAATGAGGCCGTTATGAGACTATATAAAATTATATCAAATCTACTTGATTATCCTGATCGAGAGATTATTGAGAATCTCGATGAGTTAATTCAAATCATTGATAACTCATTCGAAATCAATCGTTCAGAAAAAGAAGCTTTATTAATATTTATTAACTGGATGAGAGGCCAAAGCGTCATTGAAATTCAACAAGAATACGTCAAAACATTTGATATGACGCCAGACCACAGCCTTCATTTAACGCATCATATTTTTGGTGACGACAAGGGAAGAGGTCCAGCCCTTATTGACTTGCAGGAGCACTTTAAAAGTGAGGGTTTTGAGATGAAGCCAGGAGAAATACCTGACTACTTACCGCTCTTGTTAGAATATGTAGCAACGCTTGATGAGCATGATGCGGGGGCTTTTTTGGCTGATGCCAAAAAAATTATAAAAATCCTCACAAAAAACTTATCTAAAGCAAATAGTCCATTTGCAGAGCTCACAAAGATTCTTGAAAACCGAGCACACACTGCCGAACTTACTTAAAGGAGTATCCTATGAGCACATCATTACATAATTTTGCATTTGGGGTTTATCCATATATTGCTGGAACCATTTTTTTATTAGGGAGTTGGGTCAGATTTGACAGAGAACAGTACACCTGGAAAACAGATTCATCACAACTTCTAGAAAATAAAATGTTAAAAATTGGGAGCAATATTTTTCATATCGGAATTATTGGTATCTTTTTTGGTCACGCCTTGGGAATGCTTTTGCCCCACAGCTGGTGGCAACTGATTACAACCGATATTCAACACCAGTATATAGCCATATACTCTGGCGGAATTCTTGGCATTATGGCGCTATTTGGAGGGCTCTTACTTTTTTATAGGCGCTTATCAAATGAGCGTGTGAAGGCAATCAGCCGCTTAAGAGATACCTCAATCATTTTGTTGATTGTCATTACAGCTGGGCTGGGCTTAAATACTATTTTTGACTCTTATCATCACGCCGCTCAAAAAGATGTGTCTGAGATGTTACTCCTATCTGAATACTTAAAGAGTGTTGCCACTTTGAGGGCTGACGCTTCTCTGATTGAGAGTGTTGGGATGGCTTACAAAGTCCACATGCTAGTCGGCATGACTATTTTCTTAATATTTCCATTTACAAGGCTTGTGCATGTTTGGAGTGTTCCCGTGACATATTTAAAACGCCCTTATCAAATCGTTCGCTCAAAACTCTCAAGCAGGCAAACTTGAAGACAGGCGTTCAGCCGTAAGTATAAAGATTTAAACATATGTATTAATTCATGTAAACTTACCTGAAATATAAAGTTACTTTTGTCTAGAGTATTGTTAGCCTTATATTTATTCTGTATATCTATCTTAGAACAAGAGAAAAGCTTGACCAAAGTTTTTTGATACTATATAGTTGTTGTAAAACCAACAAACATTTTTGTTAGTTGGTTTTTTTGTTTAGCAATATTATGACCTAGTCAAACTAGGTATAAAATTAAGGAGAAATATATGAAAAAATCACTGCTTGCTGCTGGGCTTGGTCTCAGTATGGCATTAAGTGGAGTAGCACAAGCCAAAACAATGGTGTTTTGTTCTGAAGGAAGTCCTGAAGGCTTTACGCCTTCGCTGTACTCAGCTGGAACAACGTTTGACGCTTCTTCACAAACTATTTTTAATCGCCTTGTCCAGTTTGAGACAGGCACAACAAAGGTAATCCCTGGTTTGGCTGAATCTTGGTCTGCATCTGATGATGGACTAGAGTACACGTTTAACCTACGCAAAGGTGTCAAGTTCCATTCAACACCGTACTTTACTCCGACACGTGACTTTAACGCAGACGACATAATGTTTAGCTTTAACAGACAATGGGATAAAGATCACCCATATTACGCTGTAGGTGGAGAGCACTTGTATTTTGGATGGATGGGCATGGATGGATTAATTGGGTCAATTGATAAAATTGATGACTACACAGTTAAGTTCACTTTGACTAAGCCTGAATCACCTTTTGTTTCGAATCTAGCGATGGACTTTGCTTCAATATTATCAGCTGAGTATGCTGACAATTTGACTGGTTCTGGAAATCAAGCTGATATTGACTTCAAACCGGTTGGTACGGGTCCATTTGTATTTAAGTCTTATAAGAAGGATTCAATGATTCGTTATGAAGCTTTTGATGATTACTGGGATGGTAGATCTAACATTGATAAGCTGGTTTTTGCTATCACTACTGATTCAAGTGTTCGTTATCAAAAACTTAAGGCAGGAGAATGTCACGTGATGCCTTATCCTAACCCTGCTGATGTTGCAGAAATGCAGGCGGATCCAGAAATTAATGTCCTAGAACAAGAAGGCTTAAATGTTGGCTACCTAGCATTTAACACTGAGAAGGCACCATTTGACCAAAAGATGGTTCGTCAAGCTCTGAGTATGGCTATCAACAAGCAAGCAATCTTGGATATCGTTTTTGAGGGTGCGGGTTCTGTTGCTAAAAACCCAATTCCACCAACCATGTGGTCTTATAACCATGCGGTTAGGGATTA
>CABXNH010000003.1 GCA_902513495.1 uncultured Gammaproteobacteria bacterium | reverse complement strand
TGTTATTGAGATGGATCCAGGCCTAGCTTTTGGAACTGGAACGCACCAAACGACAAGTCTATGTTTAGAATACTTGGATAAAAACCCACCTGTAAACCTTGACGTCATTGATTTTGGTTGTGGAACTGGAATTCTGGCGATAGCAGCTGCAAAGCTTAAAGCTAAAAGCGTTTTAGCTATTGATAATGACCCTCAGGCTGTCATTGCGAGTCATGAGAATGTCAATAAAAATCATTGCGATGATGTTATTAATACCATTCATTCAATGGACCAAGATAATTCATCACGGTGTGATTTACTTATAGCAAATATACTTGCAAATCCAATTATTGAATTAGAGCCTCTTTTTTCAGAGTTTTTAAAATCAAATGGCACCATCCTTCTCTCTGGAATTATAAAAGATCAGGTTGAAGAAGTAGTCAGTTGCTATTCTCAAAAATTCACTGACATTAAGCTTGCCAATAAAGATGAGTGGTATAGAATTTCAGCAACTAGAAAATTTTCTTAAGAATTTTATGATATTTTTAGCCGCCGCCAACTGCATCAATAACCTCAATTCGGTCTTTGGCCTCTAAAACAAATGAAGAATGCTTTGATTTAGGGATAATTGATTCATTGATCTCAACAGCAATTCGTTTATTTCGAAAGCCTAATTGATTAATAAGGTCATCTATATTTGAATTTTGAGGGAGAGAAATTTCCTCACCATTGACAAAGATTTTCACAGAAACATCGAGTTGTATATACTAAGTAGATTATAACATTGGATTCTTAAATTCAAGATAAATTCTCTACAAACACATGGTAAAATTTCCCAAGTTTTTGATCCCTCGACAGGAGTAAAGTTTTGCCTCAAACTGCCATATTAGCACTCGAAGATGGTACAGTTTTTTGGGGAAAATCAATTGGTTCTATTGGCCATACTGTTGGTGAAGTTGTTTTTAATACAGCAATGACAGGCTACCAAGAGATACTCACGGATCCTTCCTACTGTCAGCAAATCGTAGCACTGACCTATCCTCACATTGGTAATACTGGAATTAATATTGTCGACCAAGAATCTTCAAATGTTTATGCTTCTGGTTTAATTATAAGAGATCTTCCTTTGGCTTATAGTAATTGGCGCTCTGAAATGAGCCTTGATAACTATCTTTCTACTAATAATATTGTTGCTATTGCTAATATAGATACTCGGGCGCTTACCAGACATTTACGAATTAATGGAGCGCTTAAAGGATGTATTATGGCTTATGATTCTATTGATTCAGGTGCAGCAGTTCAAAAGGCTAAAGAATTTCCTGGTCTCAAAAATATGGATTTAGCTAAAGTCGTTTCAACATCTAAAACTTATAGCTTTAATCAGGGCTCATTTGATATTGAAAACTCAACGTTTAAAAAGAGTTCATCTAAATTCAAAGTGGCAGTCTATGATTATGGCGTCAAGAAAAATATTCTAAGAATGCTTGTTGACCGGGGCTGTGAGCTTACAGTTTACAATGCTCAAACGCCTCTAGAAGAGATACTCGAAAATAATCCTGATGGTATTTTTCTCTCTAATGGTCCTGGAGATCCTGAACCGTGTGATTACGCAATTAATAATATCAAAAAATTATTAGAGAAGGAAATACCAATTTTTGGTATATGTTTAGGTCATCAGCTTTTATCACTAGCCTCAGGTGTAAAAACAGAAAAAATGAAGTTTGGACATCATGGTGCAAATCATCCAGTGCAGGACCTTAATTCTCAAAGAGTTATGATTACATCCCAAAATCATGGCTTTGCAGTCTCGGATCAGAATATGCCTGATAATGTTGAAATTAGCCACAGGTCTCTTTTTGATAAAAGTATTCAGGGTATAAAAATAAAAGATAAGCCTGCTTATAGTTTTCAGGGGCATCCTGAAGCGTCACCCGGACCTCACGACGTCAGTTACTTATTTGATGAATTTATAGGGCTGATGTCGACATGAAATTAAATACTACATATTATTCTGATTAGAAATGCCTAAAAGACAAGACATTAAAAGTATTTTAATTATTGGTGCTGGACCGATTGTCATTGGCCAAGCATGCGAATTTGATTACTCTGGTGCACAAGCATGCAAAGCCCTAAGAGAAGAGGGCTACAGAGTGATATTGGTTAATTCAAATCCTGCAACCATCATGACAGATCCAAAAATGGCAGATGCAACCTACATTGAGCCTATCGAGTGGAAAACTGTAGAAAAAATTATTGAAAAAGAAAAGCCAGATGCTCTTCTTCCTACTATGGGCGGCCAAACTGCCCTTAACTGTGCTCTTGATCTTGATCGTCATGGTGTTTTAGAAAAACACAATGTTGAGATGATTGGTGCAAACAAGGAGGCAATTGACAAGGCTGAGGACAGAGAACTTTTTCGCCAAGCCATGCTCAAAATTGGGCTTGATATGCCTAAAGCTGCGATAGCTCACACACTTGAAGATGCTTTAAAAGCCCAGGAGGAGGTAGGCTTTCCAACAATTATTCGTCCCTCATTTACAATGGGCGGCTCTGGTGGAGGAATTGCTTACAATAAGGAGCAATTTGTAGAAATATGTCTTCGAGGCCTTGATTTATCACCTACTAATGAGTTGTTAATTGAAGAATCTATTCTGGGCTGGAAAGAATTTGAAATGGAGGTCGTTAGAGATAACAAAGATAACTGTATTATCATCTGCTCTATTGAAAATTTTGATCCAATGGGGGTTCATACAGGAGACTCAATAACGGTAGCCCCTGCACAGACGCTGACTGACAAAGAGTATCAAGTCATGCGAAATGCCTCTTTGATGATTCTTAGAGAAATTGGTGTCGACACTGGCGGTTCAAACGTTCAGTTTGCTGTGAACCCTGACAATGGAAGGTTAACCATTATTGAAATGAATCCAAGAGTGTCTCGTTCGTCTGCTTTAGCATCAAAAGCGACTGGCTTTCCGATTGCAAAAGTAGCCGCCAAGTTAGCTGTTGGCTATACACTTGATGAGTTAGATAATGATATAACAGGGGGTAAGACGCCTACATCATTCGAGCCATCTATTGACTATGTTGTGACAAAAATTCCAAGGTTTGCATTTGAGAAATTCCCCCAGGCCGATGATAGACTAACCACACAAATGAAATCTGTTGGCGAAGTAATGGCAATGGGCTCTACATTCCAAGAGTCACTTCAAAAAGCACTCAGGGGTCTCGAAACGGACAAATCTGGCCTAGATCCAATTATAGATATTTCAATCGATGATTCAAAATCAAAAATAAGAAGTGAGCTTCTCTCTGCTGGTGCCGATAGAATATTTTATTTGGCTGATGCCTTTAGAATGGGCATGAGCGTGCAAAATGCATTCGACCTCTCAAAGATAGATCCTTGGTTTTTAACACAAGTTGAAGATATTATTCTCTCGGAAAATTCAATCAAAGGACTAGATATACAAAGCATAAAGCCTGAAACAATTCGTGAACTTAAGCAGAAAGGTTTTTCAGATAAAAGGCTCTCAGAAATCCTAAATTGTTCAGAAGAAGACTTCAGAAGTAAAAGAGTATCCCTCAACATTAAACCCGTTTTTAAAAGGGTTGATAGCTGTGCTGCTGAGTTTGATACGCAGACTGCTTACCTATATTCGACCTACCAATCTGAGTGTGAAGCAAGCCCAACTGATAATAAAAAAATTATGATTTTGGGAGGCGGGCCAAATAGAATTGGACAAGGGATTGAGTTTGATTATTGCTGCGTTCACGCATCTTTGGCACTTCAGAAAGATGGGTATGAGACCATTATGGTTAACTGCAACCCAGAAACAGTTTCTACAGACTACGATGTGTCTGATAGGCTATATTTTGAGCCACTCACCCTCGAGGACGTCCTAGAAGTTATTGATATTGAAAAGCCTGATGGCATAATTGTTCATTATGGAGGGCAGACGCCACTTAAACTCGCAGAGGCTCTTGAAAAAAGTGGCGCGAATATCATTGGAACAAGTCCAGACTCTATAGACCTTGCAGAGGATAGAGAGCGCTTCCAAAAAATGATTCAAAAACTTAATTTAAAACAACCAGTCAACGACACAGCCCGATCTCAGGATGAAGCGGTGGAAATTGCTAATTCAATTGGCTTTCCTCTAGTTGTTAGGCCTTCATATGTTTTAGGTGGTCGTGCGATGGAAATTGTCTATGATAATGAAAGTCTTGAGCGATACATGCAGACCGCTGTAAAGGTTTCAAATGATTCACCTGTATTATTAGATTCATTTTTAGATCATGCGATTGAGGTTGACATAGATATCATTAGTGACGGCAAGGATATAGTCATTGGTGGCATCATGGAGCACATTGAGCAGGCCGGAATTCATTCAGGTGATTCCGCATGCTCACTTCCGCCCCACTCCTTGCCCTCAAAGGTTCTTGATGAAATGCGAAGACAAGTCAAACTGATGGCCAAAGAATTAAAAGTTGTTGGATTAATGAATACCCAGCTTGCCTATCAAGATGAGGTGATTTATGTGATTGAGGTAAATCCAAGAGCTTCTAGGACTGTTCCTTTTGTCTCTAAAGCAACTGGCGTTCCTCTGGCCAATATTGCAGCAAGAGTTATGGTTGGAATACCCCTAAAAGAGCAAAACTTTACCTCTGAAATTATTCCGAAGCATTATTCTGTTAAAGAGTCAGTCTTTCCATTTAATAAATTTTTGGGCGTCGACCCATTCTTAGGACCTGAGATGAGATCCACTGGCGAAGTAATGGGCGTTGGAAAAGATTTCCCTGCGGCTTTTGATAAAGCATTCCTAGCTGCGGGTGACGTAGTTCCAACAAGTGGCAGGGTTCTCGTTAGTCTAAGAGCATTGGATAGAGACAGATTGGTTGAGCTAGGCAATAGACTGATTGATCAAGGTTTTGAGATTGTTGCGACCCGCACCAACCAAGAAATACTCAAACAAGCCGGCCTTGAATGTACAATGGTCAATAAAGTCTCTGAAGGCTCGCCGCATATTGTAGATGCGATTAAAAATGAAGAGATTAGTTTGATTATTAATTCGACTGACGATTCACAAGGCCTTGAGGATGCAACAGTGATTCGTTGTCAAGCATTAATCCATAAGATTCCATGTACGACTACAGTTGCAGCCGCATTTGCAATGCTTGACGGGTTAATGACGAAAGACAAATTGGTTGTAAGGTCTTTACAATCGATTCACCAGTAATTTTATGGACGCTATACCAATAACAGTTAACGGAGCAAAGACCCTAGAACTTGAGTTACTCAGACTCAAGGATGAAGAGCGCCCTAGAATAGTGGACGATATCGCAACAGCCAGAGAGCATGGAGATCTGAAAGAAAACGCAGAATATCATGCAGCAAAAGAAGAGCAGGGTTTTATTGAAGGTAGAATCCAAGAGATTGAGTCAAAGTTATCTCGGTTGCAAATTATTGACGTAAAGCAGCTTAATCAAGATGGTCGCTGCGTCTTTGGAACGACAATTAACCTTCTAAATCTTTCTGATGATACTGAAACTAGCTATCAAATTGTCGGTGAGGATGAAGCAGATATTGACCAGGGTAAAATTTCATGCCATTCTCCAATTGCAAGAGCATTGATGGGTAATGAAGAGGGTGATGAAGTAACCGTCAAAGCTCCCAAAGGCGATATCCTTTATGAAATTCTTGAGGTCAAGTACATCTAGTCCTGCTTTAATTAGATGCTAGCTTTTTAATTTTTTTCCTTATTTTAATTTTTCAATTCTGTGTAGAATTGTATTTTTTAAATTTAGGGAATTTTATAATGCCTGGCTTACTTCCTAACATTGATCCAGATGGACTCTTAGAGTACTCAGTGGTCTACACTGATAGATCACTTAATCACATGTCCAACTCTTTTCAGAAAGCAATGAATGATGTTTCATCCTCTCTCAAAAAAGTATACAACGCTGAGTCAGTAGTCTTAGTTCCTGGAGGCGGTACTTATGGCATGGAGGCTGTAGCGCGTCAATTTGCTACTGACAAAAATTGTCTTGTGCTTCGAAATGGATGGTTCAGTTATCGCTGGTCACAAATTCTTGAGATGGGAAATATACCCTCTAAATTAACAGTTTTAAAAGCATCTCGAGAGATTGATGGGCCTCAAGAGCCTTTTGCTCCAGTTGATATCGACCTTGCAGTAGAAAAAATCAAAACAGAAAAACCAGCTATGGTCTTTGCACCTCATGTTGAAACGTCCTCCGGCATTATTCTTCCCGATGAGTACATTAGATCAATTTCAGAAGCGGTCCATTCGGTTGGAGGTATGTTTGTCCTTGATTGTATTGCATCAGGCGCCATTTGGGTCGATATGGAAAAATGGGGGGTCGATGTTTTGGTTAGTGCGCCACAAAAGGGATGGAGTGCATCCCCTGCATTTGGGATGGTAATGCTATCAAAGAGCGCTTCTAATGAAATACACAATACTCAGAGCACAAGTTTTTCTTGTGATCTTCTAAAATGGCTTCAAATTATGCAGGCCTATGAAAATGGGGGTCATGCTTATCATGCCACTATGCCTACAGACGCCATCAAGCACTTCCGAGACACCATAAACGAAACAGCCGAATTTGGTTTTGATAAGGCTCGTGACAAACAACAAGAGCTGGGCGATAGAGTGAGGGAATTACTCCATAAACATAACTTTATTAGCGTTGCGGCAGATGGGTTTCACGCTCCTGGAGTCGTAGTTAGCTATACCAAAGATCAAGCAATACATAATGGCTCTAAATTCAAAGATATGGGAATTCAAATTGCTGCCGGCGTTCCACTCCAGTGCGATGAAGGCGATGACTATCAAACTTTTCGTTTAGGGTTATTTGGACTTGATAAATTAAAAAATGTAGATGCTGCAGTTCAAAAACTTGAGGATGCTTTTAACAAATTATAAATACTTATGAAAGTTGAGCCTTTAATCAGTTCTGATAAAGAGGATTGGAGCAAACTATATCATGGCTATGCTAACTTTTATAAAATGCCAATGAATAGTGGTATTCTTGATAAAGTTTGGGATTGGATCTTTAATCCTGAAATCAAATTTTATGCGATAGGTGTTAAGTCAGAACAAGGTGAATTGATCGGCTTTATGCATTTTAGAGAAATGCCATCACCCTTAAGGGGAATGCTTGTAGGGTTCTTGGACGACTTGTTTGTTCACCCTGATTATAGAGGTTCTGGGGCAGTACAATTGTTGTTTCAAGATCTAAAGTTGCAAGCTCAAGAGAATGGATGGCCTTATGTGAGATGGATAACTGCAAGTGACAACCAAAGAGCTAGAACGGTATATGATCAAATTTCTGATACGATCGATTTTGTAACTTATCAAATGCATATTAAGTAAGTTTTCTAGCTTAAAAAATCTTAGAGAATATTTATGAAACTTGGTGAAATAATTGTTAAATTTTCAGAGCCGCCTCATCCCAAAGGTATAACAATTGAAGGGAATTTGGTTACTTTGAAGCCATTAGTTGCAAATCAATTTGCAGAGGAGCTTTTTCTATCTAATGCAATAGACAAGGAGGGTAATAATTGGACTTATATGCCATATGGACCCTTTGAAAATCAATCAGAATATGCAAGCTGGATTGAATCATTCGAAGAAGGGAGCGACCCTGTATTTTTTGCCATCGTAAGTAAAAAACTAAAAAAAGCGATAGGTGTAGCGAGTTATTTGAGAATTAATCAAGCCGCTGGATTAATTGAAGTAGGACATATTAATTATTCTCCACTTTTACAAAAAACGACAGACGCAACAGAAGCAATGTACCTTATGATGAAGTGGGCATTTGAGAATGGTTATAGGCGTTACGAATGGAAATGTAACGCACTTAATTTAAGATCTCGTGCTGCAGCCCAAAGATTTGGTTTCTCGTACGAAGGGGTCTTCAGGCAGATGTCTATAGTCAAAGGAAGGAATAGAGATACAGCCTGGTTTGCAATGATTGATAAAGAGTGGAATAGGGTTGAGAAATGCTTTACTCAATTTTTATCTGAAAGCAATTTTGATGAGAGTGGTAAACCAAATATATCCTTAAGGTCACTAACAAAGCCATTACTTTATAAGCTGGACAACTTAGATTTATCCTAAAAGATTGTCTACCCTCTGGGGTGATGCTTTTGATGCTGCATTTTTAGTTGCGCATTCTGAATGTGAGTGTAGAGCTGAGTGCTTGAAATATCGCTATGACCCAACATCAATTGAACTGAACGTAAATCAGCTCCCTTCTGAACAAGGTGGGTTGCAAAAGCATGCCTTAAAGAGTGGGGCGATATTGGCTTATCGATACCTGCTGTTGCAGCATAACCTTTGATGATATAAAAGAAGTTTTGTCTCGTCATCGCGCTGCCTCGATTTGACAGAAAATAGCTGTCGCATTGACCGTTTTTCAAAAGTACTGTTCTTGAATTTTTTTCATACTGATCAAGAAAGTCAATAGCCACTTCCCCTAGTGGCAACATTCTTTCTTTGTTTCCTTTTCCATGGACGCGAACAAACTCCTCTTTGAGGTTTAAATTATGATAACTTAAGCCGATCAGCTCTGAAACTCTTAATCCACAAGAGTAAAGAAGTTCCAGCATTGCTCGATCCCTTTGGCCATATATTGAATTTGTGTTAGGAGCCTCCATTAAATTTTCAACTTCTTGAATATTTAAAAAAATAGGTAATTTTTTTTCTAATTTTGGATAATCCATCTGCTCGGTTGGATCATGAGATATCTTTTGATTGTTTAACAAGTACTGAAAAAATGAGTGCAGGCAGGTAAGTATTCGAGACTGAGATGCAGCACTAAGATTTGATTTTTTCCTGTAACTGAAATATTCCTGTACTAATTTTTTATCGACACTGGTGAAGGGGGTTTGATTAAGCCATTTACTAAAAATATTTAGATCGGAGCGATAAGCACTCAATGTATTTTTACTAGCTCCACTAGTTAGCCAGTAATAATCGATAAATTGATCAATAAGGTTATTGTTCATTGTCAATCATTCTACTTAAGAATCTAATGATTGGACAAAAAAAATGCCAGTAAAAACTGGCATTAATCAATTTAATGAATTATTTTTTTTTGAGTTTCTCTTTAATTCTCGCAGCCTTACCAGTAAGTCCACGTAAGTAATAAAGTTTGGCTTGACGAACTTTACCACTTCGCTTAACTGAAACGCTGTCAATCATTGATGAGTGGGTTTGAAAAACTCTCTCCACACCTTCACCATGTGAAATTTTACGCACAGTAAAAGCAGAGTTTAATCCTCTATTTTTCTTTGCGATGACAACGCCCTCAAAGGCCTGCAATCTTTCGCGAGTACCTTCACGAACCTTTACTTGAACAACAACTGTATCACCTGGAGAAAACTCAGGAATGTCTGACCTTAGTTGCTCACTCTCAATTTGATCAATTAAATTCACGATTGCACCTATTTGGGGTATTTGAAAAAAGCGCTAATTATACATATTTTTTCTTTCTTACACAAGATACTACGAGCTATTAAATAGATCTTATTGATTTTATTTTTTAAATGTTTTAGCCATAATATGAGATAATTCCACTCAAAAAAAATAAAAGTAGTAAATGGGAAAAGCAACAGGTTTTTTAGAGTTAGACAGGCAAGTTGAGTCATACCGTGAAGTCGATATCCGTATCAATGATTATGATGAGATTTTTTCTGGTACTCACAACTTAGACCAACTCCAAGAGCAAGGCTCAAGGTGTATGGATTGTGGCGTCCCTTTTTGTCAATCGACAACCGGTTGTCCAATCGATAATTTAATACCCGAATGGAACGATCTCGTTTATAACAATGAATGGCAAGAAGCTTTAGAGCGTCTGGAAAAAACCAATAACTTCCCTGAGTTTACAGGTAGAGTGTGTCCGGCTCCATGTGAAGGGTCATGTGTACTGGGACTCAATAATCCAGCTGTTACCATCAAAAATATTGAATTAGCTATTGTTGACAAAGGTTTTGAGGAAGGATGGATTAAACCTAGACTTATTAAATCAAGATCAGATAAGAATATTGCCGTAGTTGGTTCTGGGCCTGCTGGCCTTGCAGCCGCTGATGAACTTAATCAAATGGGCCATTCAGTTAAGGTCTATGAACGCAGCGATCGTATTGGCGGTCTCTTGATGTACGGTATCCCAAATATGAAATTGGGTAAGGACATTGTCGATCGCCGTGTTGATTTATTAAAGCAAGAGGGTGTTGAGTTTATGACAAACACTGATGTTGGTAAAGATATCTCAACAGATGAATTGCAAGATACTTTTGATGCGGTCATTTTTACAACTGGCGCAACAAAGCCAAGAGACCTTCCAGCTGAAAATAGAAATACTAATGGTATTTACCCAGCAATGGACTACTTAACTTCAAACACTAAAAGCCTTCTTGACAATGGCATCCCTGATGAAAGTCAACTATCAGCAAAAGGAAAAAATGTTATCGTTATTGGTGGCGGTGATACTGGAACAGACTGTATAGGCACGTCGCTCAGACAAGGTGCTAAATCAATCATAAATTTTGAGTTAATGAGTCAGCCTCCAAAGGAGCGATCAGACTCAAACCCATGGCCTGAATGGCCAGTGATTTTCCGTGTGGATTATGGCCATGAAGAGTCTAATAAAGTATTTGGAAAAGATCCAAGGCGATACCAGCTTCTAACAAAAGCATTTTTAAAGGATAGTGACGGACACGTTAAAGGAATCAAAACAATCAATGTTGATTTTACAGATGGAAAATTAATTGAAGTTGATGGTACTGAGAAAACTTGGGATGCTGACTTGGTCCTTTTATCCATGGGCTTTCTCTCTCCAGAGCACTATCTGAGCGATGATGCTAATATTGAGCTAGACGAGAGAGGTAACTACCAATCAATGCATGGTGAGTTTAATACTTCAAGAAAAGGGGTTTTTTCTGCTGGAGATTGTCGAAGAGGGCAATCACTTGTTGTATGGGCAATTAATGAAGGTCGCGGCGTTGCAAATAGTGTCAATAGTTTTCTTTTAAATTCTTAAAGGTTCAATAGAAGTTATGGCTGAAATATTAGGTGCTGAAGTAGATGAAGAAGGTTACTTGCTTAAGGTGTCTGACTGGACACCTGAGATAGCAAACGCTATGTCTGAAGAGGATGGTATAGAACTCTCACCAGAGCACTGGGAGGTTATTAATTTCCTTCAAGAGTATTATAAAGAGTATGAATTTGCTCCCGCTGTTAGAGTTCTTACTAAAGCCATTGCAAAAAAACTTGGAAATGATAAAGGTAATTCACGCTATCTATACTCACTCTTTCCATATGGACCTGCAAAGCAAGGATGTCGATTCGCTGGCCTGCCAAAACCAACTGGCTGCGTTTGATTAAAGTTTGGCGGCTGTAAGAAGCAGTGACCTCCAATTTTGTATAAGAGGTAAAGTCATATGTCGTTAATAAGTATTTTTTTTACGTTCTTTTTTTATATCTCTGTACTTATTTTTATAATAGGCGTTTCTTATAAATTAGTACAGTATTGGAATACTCCTGCCCCTCTTAAAATTCCAATTACACCAGCCTCTTTAAATACATCTGGGGTTATTTTGAGATATTTTAGAGAGATATTTTTATTTTCTAGTCTTTACAAGTCAAACAAGTGGACTTGGCTTTTCGGTTGGTGTTTTCACTTGGCACTCGTCCTTCTTTTTTTTCGCCACTTGCCTTATTTTTGGCCAGGCGAGGTTCCTCTGATACTTTATAAAACTGAAGTCCTTAAATATTCGTCCTACCTGCTTTTTTTTGGCTTGGTTGGATTATTGAGTCGAAGGTTTTTTGTCGATAGGGTCAAATATATTTCCTCTCCTTCTGACTATCTCATGCTTTTAGTTTTAATCTTTATTACTTCAACTGGAATGTTAATGACTTTTGGTAATAATCATCCAAATATGCTATTAGTAACTAATTTTGCAAGTGGTTTAATTACTTTTAATTGGTCTGAACTTCCAAAGGAAATGATTTTTATGGCGCATATTTTCCCTGTCTTTTGTCTCATTGCAATTTTCCCCATTTCTAAACTTCTTCATGCTCCAGGAATATTTTTTTCACCTACATTCAATCAGGTGGATAATGCACGTAAGAAAAGACACGTATCCGATTGGGCATTAAATAAGCAAGAAGGCTCAAAAATAGATATCGAAAACAATAATGATAAGAAAGAGTAATTTTGACTAACGATAATCCAATAAAGCTTCCCACATACCTTGAAGTTCCAGCCATTAAGAAAGACGCAATGGCAGGAAATGGACCATTTAAGGCGAGTGAAGAGGTGCAGCAGGGTCTGGGTTTTCCTGGAGAAAAAGTAGACAACTGGCAACAAGTAGCTATTGATAAAATGGCTGAAACTAAGTCTAAATATCGATCAGTTCAAGTTTTTTTAGATGCCTGTGTGAAGTGTGGAGCCTGCACAGACAAGTGTCATTATTATCTTGGGACTGCAGATCCAAAAAATATGCCAGTTGCCAGGCAAGATCTTTTTCGAAGTGTTTACAGAAGGCATTTTACATTTGCGGGTAAGTATTTTCCAATACTAGTTGGAGCTAAAGATCTTGATGAAAATATGCTCGATGATTGGTACAACTACTTTCATCAATGTTCACAGTGTCGAAGATGCGCTGTCTACTGTCCCTATGGAATTGACACTGCTGAAATTTCTATGGCTGCTCGTGAAGTGATGAATGTCATTGGGGCTGGTCAAAAGTATCCTAATCAAATTTTAGGAAAGGTCAACAAGATTGGAAACAATTTAGGAATGCCCGAGCCAGCTTTAAGAGATACTCTTGAAGATCTCGAAGACGAGATAAAAGACGATACTGGAGTGAATGTTAAGCTTCCTTTAGATGTTAAAGATGCTGAAGTTTTAATGGTGACTCCTTCAGCGGATTTCTTTGCTGAGCCCCATATCGATGGACTGATAGGCTATGCCAAAGTATTTCATGAAAGTGGTGTAAGCTGGACATTAAGTTCATACGCTTCAGAGGCAGCAAACTTTGGTATGTTCATTGGAAACTATGACGTAATGAGGCAAGGCGCATTAAGGATTCGTAAAGCTGCGATTGATTTAAATGTAAGGCGTGTAATAGTTGGAGAGTGTGGACATGCATGGCGGGTTGCTTATAGCTTTTGGAATACTCTTACAGGTATTGGGAGTGGGGGAAGTGATGATTACTCATTAAGACTTCAAAGACAACTTGATAGTAATTATCCACAACCACAACATATGATTGAATTTACATATGACCTAATTCAAAAAAACAAGTTATCTTTTGATAAATCTAAGAATGATCATCGTGTAGTCACCTTTCACGACTCCTGCAATGTTGCTCGTGGAAGCAATATGGGAGATATTAAAAACGGTCAATTTATCTTGCCAAGAGAAGTCATTAAGGCGGCCTGTAATCATTTTGTAGAGATGCCTAAGAATACTATCAAGTCTTCCACTTTTTGTTGCGGTGGCGGTGGCGGACTTTTGACTGATGATCTTATAGAGCTGAGAGTAAAAGGAGCGAAGCCTAGAATGCATGCCTTGAAAAAAACGGAGCAGGAGAATGGGGTTAATACACTAGCTGCAATTTGTGCTATCTGTAAATCACAGTTTTCGAAAGTGCTTCCTAATTATGACTTTGATCCATACATGATAGTGAGTGTTCATCAGCTGGTTAGTGAGGCCATTGTCTTAAGCGAAAGCTCAGATACTGAAGTCTAGATTTCTATAAATTACTGTAGTATTTCAAAATACCTTGATAGATTGACTGTGCAATTTTAGCTTGTTGCTTACGGTTGGTCAGTCGCTTTTCCTGAGTGGGATTCGATATGAAGGCAGTCTCGACCAAGACGGATGGAATAGAGGGAGACTTAAGTACAACAAAGTTAGCTTTCTGAGGGACTTTTTTATGAATAGGACCAATTTTTTCAAGTTGATTTATTATTTCATTTGCAAGCTTAAATGACTGCATGTCGCGATCCTTTCTAGAAAAATCTGTCAAAATATTTTTGAGAAACTGATCGTTATCAATGACAGATTCGACCCCACCAAACTGGTCAACTACGTTTTGAGATAATTCCAGCTGCTTTGCTAATTTACTGTTATTACCTTTTTCACTCAAAGTGTAAACAGAGGCGCCTTTGGCAACAGGACTTTCAACAGCATCAGCATGAATGGAAATAAACATAGTTGCCTTTTCTTTTTGAGCGATTGTAATTCTTTTGGTTAGTGGAACATAATAATCGCCACTTCTTGTCAATACTGCTTTCAAATCCTTATTTTTATTAATTATTGACACCAATTTTTTAGCAATAGCCAAGTTAACATCTTTCTCTTTGGATCGATTTTTTCCAATTGCCCCTGAATCTTCACCGCCATGACCCGCATCAACGAGAATAATTTTTTGATTTTTGTTTGGCTTTGCTGCCTCAGGCTTCGTAATTATTTTTGTTGACTTGAGTCCTGAATCGACTATGTCTACGACCAATCGGTGGAATTTATATTTTGCATTCGGCTTTAATGTGAAGTGGTTAGTTTTAAATTTATTTTTAATATGAACAATTAATTTAATGGTCTCTTTGTCACGTTTGATTCTAACTTTCTCTATGCGAGAGTCTTTAAAGAAAATATTTGAAAAAGTTTCAGATAAGACTTCAGCGTCATCAAAGCTTATAACAACGTAATCATCAAAGCTTTTGATATTGAAAAGCGTGTCCTCTTCCTTGTCGATTACTATTCTAGTGTGATCTGGAGCAGACCAATACCTAAAATCATAAAGCGTCGTTTTGTCTCCTGCAAATGAGAAAGAAGTATAAATAACAAACAATAAAACTACCCAAAAGCGCATTCTTTGATTGATTGTCCTATGTCAGTTTGAAATGTTATTTTGGCGTTTCTAGTATTTCCATTGCCACTTAGTTTGATTGAAATATCTGCTTTTGCTAGCGTACCCTTTCCCAGCTCGGGCCATTCAATTAACTGAATACTTTTAGGGGTAAGGTATTCACGTATGCCGATATATTCCAACTCCTCTGGGTCCGTCAATCGGTAACAATCAAAGTGGTTAATATCAACATTGTCATTTTGATAAGTCTCAACAAGAGTGTATGTTGGGCTTTTTACCCTGGCAAATCCAAAGTACTTAATAAAGTTTTGAGCGAGCGTTGTTTTTCCGACGCCTAGGTCACCAATCAAATACACAACACATGGGCCATCAAGGCTTGAGCAGCACTGGGCAAGTTTCTCACCGAGCTCCCTTGTGTCATTGAGATTTTTTAATATTAAATCCAAACTAATTGGTATAAGTAACTGGCTAGAATCGCAAGTAATATTAAACCTCCAAGCCGATTTATTTTTAACTTAAGAGAGAAAACAAGAACCAACAAAGTAAAGATTAGCATATAAATATAGTCTCTACTCATCACTTCAGGGGGAATTTGGAAAGGCAGAATTAACCCTGGAATGGCTAAAACACCCAATGAATTAAATAAATTTGAGCCAATAATATTCCCGATAATCATTTGATGTTGTTTTTTTACTGCACTACTAATGGCAACCGCTAATTCTGGCAAGCTTGTACCTAATGCAACAACTGTTAAGCCAATAATTAAATCACTAACGCCAAAAGCTAACGCAAGATTTGTTCCACCCCAAACCACAAGCCTTGCACTCGATACCAGGACCACTAAAGATATGATTAGAAGAAGCCAAGTTCTACCTTTGGATTGTTTTTCACTTATGTCTTCAGAGGCTGCATCTTCAAGATTGCCACCTTTTTTTGACTCGTTGAATACATAGTATAAGAATATCAACAGTAATATTAATAGAATAGATCCATCGATAAAACTTAAAAAGCCATCCATTAGTAAGAATCCAACAACTAGCGTTGATAAAAACAGAAAAAACCACTCTCTTTTTAAAACATTTTTCTCTACAATTACCGGATGAATAATGGCAGCTACTGCAAGCACGAGTCCAATATTAAAAATGTTTGAACCAAATGCATTCCCAATGCTTAATTCAGGGTGTCCATCATAAGCTGCAAGTCCAGAGACTAGCATTTCTGGAGCTGAAGTTCCAAAACCAAAAATCAGTAAACCAATAATCAGTGGTGAAATGTTAAATATTCTAGCAATTTTAGCGCCATTATCTGTAAATGAATCTGCACTCCAAACAAGTAAGCCGAAACCAATTAAAAGAGATATGATTGATATAAACATAGTAATGTTAAAAATAATTTAAAGCTTATTATAAAGTCATCGAAGTTTTATTTTAATAAACACGTTTTTATTCATAATCTAATACTTTAGGGTAATGAAGATAATTACTGAAGTTTTAAAGTCAAATATCTATAATAATTGAATGATACTGATTACAAGACCCGTTTCTCAAACTAAAAACTTAGAGTTGCTTCTAAATAAAAATAATTTTGATTATGCTCTTTTTCCTGCTTTTGAGGTCAGCAAACTTCAAACCAAAGCTCCAGTTGAAAAATACGATATTATTATTTTTATAAGTGTCAATGCAGTTAATTATGCAGAAGAGCATTATGGTGACTTGTTTTCTGATTCTTCTAGGGTTTTCGCAGTTGGCCCTGTAACAGCAAATCAATTACTTAAGAATAATATTACAGTTGACTGTTTTCCAAAGACTAATGCCTCAAGCCGAGAGCTTTTAAAAATGAAAGAATGTTCAGCACTTTCGAATAGAAAAATATTAATTGTTAGAGGAAGGGGCGGGTCAGAAACTTTAAAAAATTATTTGAGTTTATCTAATCAAGTCGATTACCTTGAGGTTTATGAGAGGATTCCATGCGAATTGACAAGAATTCATAATGAATCTTTAATGTCATTTGTGAATCATCCTGATGGAATACTTATGGCGACTAGTAACGAGAGTCTTATCAATATCAAACGACTAGTAAATTGTGTTTCTCCAAAGTATTTTGAAATTTTAAGGGCAAGAAGGCTTATTGTTTTTAGTGAACGAATTAAATCCTCAGCAGAAAAGTTAGGATTTAAAAAAATTGAGACCACTCAAAATCCTTCTGATGAAGATTTTGTTGATATTTTATTAAATAAAAAGTAATAAAAAAATGTACAAATATAATTTGTTTAGGTAACATATATATAACTATATCAGGAGTTCAGGTGATTAGATTTGGAATTTCATGGGTGGCACGTCTGTTAGGAGTTAGTGGCTTCACCGTACAACAACCGACAACCCGCGGCTCTCTTCAAGATCTAAATATTTCAGAGCGAATCATCCCTTTCAATCCAAGCAATCTTGCTTTAGATGAGTCTCATTTGAAAATCGATTCTGAGGCTACTCAGCACTTGAAACGTTTTCAAGAAACTCAGGTCAAGTTAAAAGGTGATGCCGAGGTATCTGATGCCAGCAATGACCAAGATTTAGTTTCTGTCATAGCTACTCTAAAATCTAAGCTATATCAAGAATCCATCAAAAGTAAACACTATACAAATGCTTTTAATGAGCTTAATGAAAGACTGATCGAGCTTGAAAAGATTGTCCAGCCAGAAAAGAAAACAGATTTTCAAAAACTTCAGGGCTGGGTTCACTCCAAGAGGCACTTCCACTAACCTTTAATTCTTAAGTTATTCTTTTTACTATTGACATGGTTGGTTCGGCTTTGTTCAAAGAATAAAAATGAAAGTTTGATACGCCATTATCCTTGAGTTTTAAACACATTTCACTAACTACATCCTCCCCAAACTCTATTAAACTATTGAGATCATTTTTATAAAGATTGAGTTTGTTGAGTATCCAGGCAGGAATTTCTGCGCCACATATTTTTGAAAAATGCATTAACTGGTCGTAATTTGTTATTGGCATGATGCCAGGAGTAATGGGGATATCAATGTTACGTTTTTGTATCTCATCTACAAAATGAAAATAAGCGTCAATATTGTAAAAATATTGAGTAATCGCTTTATCTGCTCCAGCGTTCACTTTCTCTACAAAAAAATCAATATCTTTTCTCACGCAACTTGAATGTGGATGCTTCTCTGGATAGGCTGCTACAAGGATATCCATATTACGATAGTTCTCTTTAATGAACTCAACCATTTCATTAGCGTATGCAAAATCTCCTTTTTTAATGACTGTTTTGGGGTAATCACCCTTTAAAACCATAATCTGCTTTATTCCTCGAACAATGTATTCATCGAGTAAATCAGCTACCTGCTTTGTGTCTATACCTGTACAAGTAAGATGGGGAGTTATTGGAATTTCAGTATCTTTAGAAAGATTAATAATAGTGTCAAGTGTATCATTTTGAGATGAACCCAGTGCACCAAACGTAACAGAAAAATATTCTGGATTTATAGTGCTTAACTCCTGGCAGACTTCCTTTAAAGACTTTTTAGCGGAGCTTGATCTTGGTGGAAATAATTCAAAGCTAATTTTTGGACTTTGAGTTTGATTACTTTTTCTGCCCCAATATTCTGAAACTTTAATAGCGTCAGGTTCATCTGCCTCTTGATAATCTTTCGGGGAGTTTGGGTGCTGGAAGTGAGTTAATATATTTTTCATATCTAAACTCATTTTTCCTCCCTTATATTGACTAACTGATAGTTGTTAAGCAAACTAAGTTTTAGATTAGGAGCCTTAAAGTCATTATTTTTTGTGAAAGAATTGCTCATTTCATTTTCCTGTTAAGTTAAAAAAATGAGCGTCGTTTTCGATTGCCAAGCCTGATTGAGTAGACCTCAATGCAACGCCCCTTGGCAGGTTCAGAATTGTATAAATCTGATGGTTACTGTTTGAATTATAGTAATAAATAGTAGTTATTTTTGTTACATAAATAATTAGGAGTTAAATACTAAACAAACTAACTTTATTGAAATAATTTTCTAAAGATTATTCATTTAGTAAATTTTTTTTATAAATTCTTTATACTCATAAACCACTTCAATTCAGTTTGAATTTTTTTATAAGCAAATATCTAATATCAATATTACAATTGGCGTCAAATAAGTAATTAGGTATAATATTACTTGGTTTTTTAATTAATATAAATATGTCAAAAAGTGATTACATTGAGTTAGAGGGGGTCGTAAAGGAAAAGTTGCCCAATACAACATTTAAAGTTGAGTTGGAAAATGGTCATAGCGTTCTTGCTCATATTTCAGGAAAGATTCGTAAGCACTATATACGCATATTACCTGGCGATAAGGTAACTGTAGAAATGACTCCTTATGATTTGACCAAGGGTAGGATTACTTTCAGACATAAATAAACCTAATAAGCCAGTGTGGTGGAATTGGTAGACACGCCGGATTCAAAATCCGGTTCCTTCACGGGAGTGACGGTTCGAGCCCGTCCACTGGTACCATTATGAATTAATGAATACCATTCTTTAACTAGGATTTTAAAATGGACAACAACCTGCTAACTGATGCAATAACTTTGACCATGTTTGGTATGGGTTTTGTTTTTGTTTTTTTAGCATTGATGGTTGTTGTTACAAGCCTTATGTCAAAGGTTGTAACAAAAATTCAGCCCGCAATTAATGTTGCTTCATCAATGAACACTGACTCTTCAATTGAAATTGATGAAAAGACAAGGGCCATTATAGAAGCAGCAATTAAAATGCATACACAGAGATAAATCATGCCAACAAAAGAAAATAATAAACCTGTTCAAATCACTGAATTAGTCTTAAGAGATGGGCATCAATCACTTTTTGCAACAAGAATGCGAATTGATGACATGCTTCCAATCGCTGAAAAATTAGACCAGATTGGGTACTGGTCAATGGAGTCCTGGGGTGGGGCTACTTTTGATGCTTGCATTCGTTTTCTTGGGGAGGATCCTTGGGAAAGAATTCGTGAAATCAAAAAAGTGATGCCTAATACGCCTCAACAGATGCTTTTAAGGGCCCAAAATTTGCTTGGTTACAGGCACTATAGTGATGATGTAGTGAGAAAGTTTGTTGATCGTTGTGCTGAGAATGGGGTTGGAGTATTAAGGATATTTGATGCGATGAATGATACGCGCAATCTTAAGACTGCCATTGATCAAACCGTTAAGGTAGGCCAACATGCTCAGGGAACAATATCCTATACTGTTAGTCCTGTCCATACAACCAAGCTTTGGATCGATATGGCAAAAGAAATCGAAGATATGGGTGCCCATTCTTTGTGTATCAAGGACATGGCAGGCCTACTTCAGCCTTATGTTGCTTTTGACCTAGTTCAAAAACTAAAAAAAGCAATTGACATTCCTATCCAGCTTCATGCTCATGCAACTACAGGTCTTTCTACGGCATGCATTATTAAGGCTGTAGAGGCTGGTATTGATCGTGTGGATACCTGTATTGGTTCAATGAGTATGACTTATAGCCACTCTGCGACAAATTCTGTAGTCTCAATCCTCGAGGCAAGCCCAAGAAAAACTGGCTTAGATTTAAATAAGCTTGAAGAGATTGATCAGTACTTTAAGCCAATAAGATTAAAGTACGCAAAGTTTGAAGGTTCTCTCAAGGGTGTAGACTCAAGAATATTGACCTCTCAGGTGCCTGGTGGAATGCTGACCAATATGGAGGGTCAATTAAAAGAGCAGAATGCACTTGATAAGATGGATGAAGTGTTATTAGAAATCCCTCGTGTTAGAAAAGATCTTGGCTATATACCACTTGTCACTCCAACTTCACAAATCGTTGGCACACAGTCAGTTCTTAATGTCTTAACAGGTGAGAGATATAAGACAATCACTAAAGAGTCAGCAGGCATATTGAAAGGTGAGTATGGCGCTGCTCCAGCACCAGTCAATAAAGAATTACAAGAAAGAGTATTAGACGGATCTAAAGCTATTACATGCCGACCCGCAGATAATATTGAGCCAGAGCTAGAAATTTTAGAGTCTGAGTTTGACAAAATTGTTGCTGAGAAGGGTATCAGAGTTGCAGATCAGAAAATTGATGATTTAATGACCTATGCGCTTTTCCCACAGGTAGGCGTTAAATTTTTAGAGAATAGAGATAATCCAGACTTTTTTGAGCCAGTACCCGTTGCTGAAACTGAATCTGCAAATGATCAAAAAGATGAAGGAGTCTATACTGTCTCATTTAAAGGCCAGTCCTACACCGTGATTGTGTCTGCGGGAGGAACTATAACTTCAATGGGAGCCTCTTCAGATCAACCTATACAGAGTGCTGATAGTTCAGAGGATGAATCAAACACCCCACTTGCAAATGGAACAGAAGATATTTCTGCGCCGCTATCAGGAACCATCTGGAAGACACTTGTTACTCCGAACCAAAATGTTAAAAAAGGTGACACCTTAATTGTGCTAGAGGCCATGAAAATGGAAACTGAAATAAAAGCTACACGTTCAGGCGTTGTTGTCAGTGTAGATGTTAAAGAGGGTGATTCAGTCACTGTTGGCCAACTTCTTCTTTCTTTAGGGTAAATAATGGACCAATTGAGTCTTCTTTGGACAAATACAGGGCTTTATCAGATGAGCTGGGGGCAAGGCTTAATGCTTTTGGTTGGCATATTGCTGATTTACTTAGCTATTGTAAGGAAGTTTGAACCACTTTTACTACTTCCGATTGGTTTTGGCGCATTACTCAGTAATATTCCTGGAGCTAATTTGGCTATTGATGGCGGCATTTTACATCTTTTTTACATGGTAGGTATTGAGTCAGGGGCTTTTCCACTTATTATTTTTATGGGTGTTGGCGCAATGACAGATTTTGGACCGCTCCTTGCAAACCCAAAAACATTACTCCTAGGTGCTGCAGCTCAGTTCGGTATTTTTGCTACTTTGCTAGGCGCTGTAGGACTTTCAGTAATTGGTATCTTTGATTTCAATTTAAAGCAAGCAGCTGCAATCGGAATTATTGGTGGTGCTGATGGCCCGACCTCAATTTATGTGGCATCAATACTGGCACCAGAGCTACTTGGCGCTATTGCCGTAGCATCATATTCATATATGGCACTCGTACCCTTGATTCAGCCCCCAATTATGAGAGCTTTTACAAATGAAAAGGAAAGAAAAATTAAAATGGTTCAGCTGAGGGAGGTTTCTAAGGCTGAAAAAATTGTTTTTCCAATCATCCTTCTTTTGTTAGTTGCTCTTCTTTTACCTGCAGCAGCCCCTCTTTTGGGCATGTTTGCCTTTGGTAATTTAATGAAAGAATCTGGCGTTGTTGATCGCCTTAGCGACACCACTCAGAACGCTATGATCAACATTGTAACTATATTTCTAGGTCTTGCTGTCGGCTCTAAACTAATGGCAGATAAATTTCTCCAACTTGATACACTGGGTATTTTGTTGCTGGGGTTGGTTGCTTTCTCAATTGGAACTATGTGCGGCTTATTAATGGCAAAACTAATGAATGTCTTTAGTAAAAATAAAATTAACCCTTTAATTGGATCAGCTGGGGTCTCAGCAGTTCCAATGGCCGCAAGAGTTTCAAACAAAGTTGGCCTTGAGTCTGACTCAAACAACTTTTTACTTATGCATGCAATGGGTCCAAATGTTGCAGGAGTCATTGGTTCAGCAATTGCTGCCGGAATAATGATTCAGTTTTTAGCCTAGCTTAAAAAGTTCCTTACTTATCCAAGGCTACTCCCTTTAGGTTCTTTGGAGTACTCAAACCTAGCAGTGACAAGATGCTAGGGGCGACTGAGAGTTGAGAAACTTTTCTTTTGCGACTCCTGGACGTGGATGGCCAATGTCATAATAAGGGGTCCATCTCTCAATATTGCTACTTCCTCCGTGATTGCCTGAATCGGTAAATCCATGGTCTGAGGTTATTAGGACTCTATAGCCTTCTTCCATCCAAAAAGGAATATGTTGAGCCAATTGGTCATTTACCATCCAGGCTTGTTTTGAATATTCCTGTGAGCTCCCTCCAAATTTATGGCCAATAGAATCACAACTGCAAGAATGGATCATTAAATAGTGAGGTTTGTAGCGGTCAATCATCATGCTTGCTTGATTCATTAAGTCGTGTTCTGAAATCAATGAAATGTTAAATGAAGAGTATCCTTTTTCAGAATAGAATCGGCCATACTGTATGGGTTTATTAGCATCATTAACCTCTTGATCTGTAATTGGAATATAGGGATCTGCATTGTACAAAGTTGAGAAGTAGGAGTGCGCTGCTGCTGCAGTCCTTAGCCCATTTTCTTTAGCTATTGAAAAGATATTCTCACTATTCGATTTTCTTAGATTGTCATTTGAAGTAATACCATGATCAACGGGCTCAAGGCCTGTGTGAAGGGTTTCGTATATGGGTGCTGAAAGAGTTGGCAAAACAGCTATCATTTTCATTCTGCGGGCTTTTTTTGACTCAACAAGAGCCTCTAGATAACCACACTGATCAACGGCTGTCTGAAATTTCAGGCCATCAATAATGACCAGAATGACTTTTCCATTAGACTTCATGAAGCTTTTTATTGCTTAATTCAAGTTTTCTATCCATCCTATTTGCAATAGTTGAGTCATGTGTCACAACTATAAGAGCTGTATTTTGATTGTCATTAAGCTCAATAATTAAATCGAGAATATCATTAGCATTATCTGCGTCTAGATTTCCAGTAGGTTCGTCCGCTAACAGGCAGGCAGGCTCTGAAATCATAGCCCTTGCAATGGCAACTCTTTGTCTTTCACCTCCAGATAACTGAGACGGTTTATGTTGAAGGCGATTTTCGAGACCTACTTTCTTTAATATATCTTCAGCTAATTTAATTGCTTTTCTTTTATCAATGTTTTTAATCAACAAAGGCAAGGAAACATTATAGAGTGCGGAAAAATCATTCAGTAAATGATGAAATTGATAGACAAATCCTAGATTTTCCGAGCGCAGCTCTGTTCTCTCTTTTTCATTAAGCATTGCTATATTTGAGCTTTTAATTAATACATCACCCTCAGAAGGTTTATCTAGTCCAGCAATCAAATTTAGTAGCGTTGATTTGCCACATCCTGATTGACCAATAATAGCTAATTTTTCACCCGGCTTAATTTCAAAATTTAAGTTATCTAATACCAAGGTTTTAGTTCCGCCTTCTGAATACGAAAAGCATAAGGATCGACATTCAATAATGTTACTCACGTCTTAGCACCTCAGAAATATTTACTTTTCCAGCTCGTTTAGCAGGATAGATTGATGCAAGAATGACTAATATCAATGCACCAAAAACGATACTCAAGACATCGCTCAGAAGAATTTTGGATGGAAAACGATTGATATAAAAGACATCTTTAGGAAAAAATTGAAATCCAATTATGCTCTCAATCCCAGATATAACTGATTCGATATTAAGTGCCAATAGCAACCCAAGGACAGTTCCAATTGTAATCCCAATAAGACCAATACTTATACCCTGATAAAAAAATATTTTTACAATCCGTTTTGGTGTCATTCCAATAGCTCTAAGAATCGCTATATCAGATTTTTTATCGGTTACCACCATAACCATCATCGAGACAATATTAAATGCTGCTACAGCAATTATCAGAGAAAGAATAATCGCAATCATTTGCTTTTCAAGGTTTAATGCTCGAATAAAGTGTTTTTGTTGTTGCATCCAGTCAACGCCATAATAACCATTCCCTAGAGAGTCAACAACATTATCAGTAATGACACTTGCCTCAAATAAATCATTGACCTTGAGGCGTATTCCAGAAACTTTATTTCCTAAACCAAAAAGATCTTGAGCATCATAAAGATGAATAAATGCTAAACCATTATTGTAGTCATTTAATCCAGCATTAAAAATACCACTCACGCTAAAAGTTTGAGATATGGGGACTAGGGCTCCAAGAGAATTTCTTGCCGGTGCAATGAGAGTAATCTGATCACCAATGCCAGTTCCCATGAGTGTTGCCAAACCAACACCCAATAAAACTGAGGACTCGTCTTCATTTAAACTAAGTGAGCCATATTTAATGTCATCCAGTAGAGCAGAGGTGGACGGTTCTTGATTAATAAGTATTCCTCTAATGCTTACACCCTGGGAGGCACTTTTTGAGGTCATCAAAGCAAAATCTTCTACAAAGGGAGAGGACGCTAAAACGCCATCCTGAGAGTTAACCTTTTTTTGGAGGTCATCCCAATTTTCAAGGGAATCATCGGAGCCTGTAATGTAAGAATGAGAAATCGTATTTAACACCCTGTTGGTTAATTCTTCATGGAATCCATTCATGACAGACAAGACTGTAATTAAAGACATTACAGCCAAAATTAGACCAACCATTGAAACACCAGAAATAAAAGAAACAAAGCCTTTTTTTCTGCTTGATCGCAAATATTTGTTGGAAATATGAAATTCAACACTCATGATCAGAATATTTTGTCATAATAAATGTTTTAAAGGTGATTAAAGTTATCAAATGTTAAGCAATCAAAGTTTTATAAACCATAATAAGTTCGGCTTGGTTAACTTTACACTACTGCCTTTTTCTGCTGTTTTTTTTATCTTATCTTGCATACGTTTATGGCTTTATAAGTTCAAAATTCTGAAAGTCAATGATGCATCTTTGCCAGTTATAGTAGTAGGCAATATAACAGTAGGCGGAACAGGCAAAACACCAATTGTCATTTCAATTGTCAATTATTTAAAGTCTCAAAATAAAAAAGTAGGGGTGGTCTCAAGAGGTTATGGCGGTAGATTCTCACAAGAATCTATAGAAGTTACCATGTCTAGTGATCCAATGCACTGTGGAGATGAGCCTTTATTGATTAAACAGCAAACTGAGGTGCCAGTTGCAGTAGCAAAAAGAAGAACTAAAGCAATTGAGCGCTTAATTAAGAAATATGCACTAGATGTTATTGTCAGTGATGATGGCCTTCAGCACTACTCTATGGGTCGTGATATAGAAATTGCTGTGATTGACGGGCATAATCGTTTAGGCAATGGATTGTTCCTTCCTGCTGGGCCGCTGAGAGAAGCTAAAAGTAGACTGAAATCAGTTGATTTTATCATTAATAATGGCTCTAGTTTAGAGGGTGAAGTTTCGAGTGAAATTGAGCCGCAAGAATATATAAACCTTCTTACTAAGGAGGTTAAAGGTCTTGATTATTTCAAAGGTAGGAAATGTTATGCAGTTGCCGGAATTGCTAAGCCAGATAACTTCTTTTCTACACTCAAAAGCAATGGAGTCAAATTAATCACTAAACCTTTTCCAGACCACTATGCATTTGTTGAAAAGGACCTGATTTTTAATGAAAATCATCCAATCATAATGACTTCAAAGGATTGTGTAAAATGTAATCCATTTGCAACTGATCAAATGTGGTATTTGTCTGTACGTGCAAAAATTAATTCTAATTTTTATCAGCAATTGGAGTCTAAGTTTTGATTGATAATGATTTGTTAAAAATGTTGGTTTGTCCCCAGAGTAAAGCGCCTTTGAAGTTTGAGGGAGATGAGCTAATATGCGAAAAAAGTGGATTAGCTTATCCAATTATAGATGGTATTCCAATTCTTCTTGTAGAGGAAGCCAGAAAAATAGACTCTAAAAAATAATGGGTTTTTCCGTTATTATTCCTGCCAGATATGCCTCAAGCCGTCTACCGGCAAAGCTATTAAAAGATATCAACGGGAAATCGCTTATAGAGCATACCTATTCAAATGCAGTGAAGAGTGATGCAAGTCGAGTCATCATCGCAACTGACGATGAAAGGATAAAAACTATTGCAGAAGATTTTGGTGCAGAAGTTTGCATGACAAGTGATGGTCATACTTCAGGAACTTCTAGGATATCTGAGGCCGTGTCAGTTTTGGATTTTCAAGATGATGATGTGGTGGTTAATTTGCAGGGCGATGAGCCAATGATGAGTCCAGTTGCAATCAATCAGGTGGCATCCAATCTGATAAGCTCGGGACTGAGTGTTGCCACTCTGTGTGAACCAATAGATACTAAGGAGTCATACTTTGATGAGAATTGCGTGAAAGTTGTATATAATTCGCGCGGCAAAGCAATGTATTTCTCAAGATCGCCTGTACCTGCTTTCAGGGACAGTAAAGAGATTAATCTAGACTTATGTTTTAGGCATATCGGTCTATATGCCTATCGTGTAAATTTCTTAAAAGATTACACTAATATGACTATATCAAGCCTTGAAATGGCTGAAAAATTGGAACAACTTACTTTCTTGACGGAAGGATTTGAAATACATGTTGAAATTTCACGCGCTTCAACTGGCTACGGTGTTGATACAGAAAGTGATTTAATTAAAGTTAAAAAGGAATTAAAAAAATGAAAATTATTGATGGTAAAGAGATTGCAAAGAACTTACGTTTAAAGATTGCTGAGGAGGTTAAGACGCTTGAGCGTCCGCCAGGCCTTGCAGTTATCTTGGTAGGTGAAGATCCTGCTTCAGCCGTCTATGTTAGAAATAAAGAGCTGGCATGCAAACAGGCTGGATTCTTTTCAGACAAGATTATAAAGTCAGAAAACACAACTGAAGAGCAGTTACTGGAGGAAGTAGAGCGCCTTAATAATAATCCACATATCGATGGCATTCTTGTGCAGCTCCCACTGCCTAGTCACATTAATGCAAACAAAGTGATAGAACACATCTCTCCCTTTAAAGATGTAGATGGCTTTCATAGCGAAAATATTGGAAAATTAATGCAGAATAAGTCTCACTTAAGGCCCTGCACGCCAAAGGGTGTGATGACAATGCTGGAATCAGTTAATTGTAAAGTTGAAGGGATGAATTGTGTCATTATTGGTGCTTCAAATATTGTAGGAAGGCCAATGGCTATGGAGCTTCTAAATGCCAGAGGAACTGTCACCATATGCAATAGTAAAACAAAAGATGTTGCTGAGAAGGTGAGACAAGCAGATATTGTTGTTGTCGGCGTTGGAATACCTCAAATGGTCAAAGGAGACTGGATTAAAGAGGGCGCAATTGTAATCGATGTGGGAATTAATCGACTGCAAGATGGGTCCCTGGTTGGGGATGTAGATTTCGATGCAATTAAAGATATAGCTGGAGGAATAACACCTGTTCCTGGCGGCGTAGGTCCAATGACTATTGCAACGCTTCTTGAAAACACTTTAATCGCATACAAGCAGAATTTATGAAACTATTTCTAAAACTACTAAGAGAGGGCTTAGGAAGGTTAATAATCTTTATTGACTGGGTATTTAGACCATCAATCGTTAAGAGAAGCGATGAAGAACAGATAATTGTTGATCAGAAGACTGAATCTTTAAAATTATATGAATTTTATGCATGTCCTTTTTGTGTTAAGACTCGAAGGGCGATTAAGCGTTTAAACCTTAAAGTTGAGACTAGAAATGCACAAAAGGGCGACTACAGAACAGAACTTGAATCAAGTGGCGGAAAGATACAGGTTCCATGCCTTAAAATTAGTAATGCTGGAGAGATAAGTTGGCTCTATGAGTCAAATGATATTATTAGGTATCTGGACAAACATTTTTAACTAACTTTATGAGTTTTCTAAAAAATGCTTTATATTCATGGCGGCAATAAAAAGCAAAAAGAGCTTTCACACCAACTTTTTAATTTTTGTTGTAATGGGCTTTTTAAAGAAGACAATATTCCAAATATAGACCTAACAATTCATAAGGTTGAGGATGCCCTTGCATGGACAGACTATGAGGGTGATGGTAAGTTTTTTATAGAAATTGAAGAGTCACTTGATCAAAAAAAATTTATTATCACAATGTGCCATGAGATTATTCATGTATGTCAATTTTTGTCAGGTGTTGAGGTTAGTGAGCTATCTGCCTATCATTATGAAGAGAAGATTGCTGAGCAGTTTTATCATGAGGAGCTAAGGCAAAATCATAGCCCTCTAGATTTAAATGAAGACTAAGGCAAATACTCCTTCAAGCTATCAATTGATTTGTTTAAAGCATCGAAAGAATTCGAGGTTATCGTAATGTGACCTAATTTTCTGTCTTGTCGTTCTTCTTTATCATATAAATGTAAATGAGCGTTCTCAGTTTCAAGAACCTTTTGAGTTGCCCCATACTCTCCAATAATATTTATCATTGCATTAAATTGATGTTTAATTGATGTTTCGCCAAGAGGAGAATTTGTGATTGCTCTAATGTGGTTTTCAAATTGAGATGTTTGTGCCCCTTCAATCGTCCAGTGACCTGAGTTATGAACTCTTGGTGCAATCTCATTGACAATTAGTTCATCTTTGGAATCAAAAAGTTCAATGGTTAGGACGCCGACATGATCAATTTCATTAATTAAAGAATGCATATATCCCTCTGCTTTTTTTTGTAGGGACTTTGATATGTTTTGTGCTGGAGCAACTGTCAATCTAAGTATCCCTTCGTGATGAGTATTTTCTACAAGTGGATAATATTTGAGACTGCCGTCTAACCCTCGCACAGCAATCAGAGAGAGTTCTCGCTCAAATTTAACAAAGCCTTCTAGGATAGATTCGTTGCCAGACATATGGCCCCAAGCTTCATCGATTTGAGATTCAAATTTGATATGAAATTGACCTTTTCCATCGTAGCCATCCCTGGTAGTCTTAAGTATGGCAGGCAACCCTATGCTTTTGATAGCATTTTGGAGTTCAGATACACTGTTGACTATCTGATACGGGGCACAAGGAATGTTTAATTCGCAGAGTAATTCTTTCTCTCTGCCACGATGCTGGGTAAGGTGAAGAGATCTTTCACTAGGAAAAACGTTTGATTTTTTGCTTACATCCCTAACTATTGAAACATCTGTATTTTCACTTTCATATGTAACAACGTCAGAGTCATCAGAAAATAATTTAATTACATCAGCTTTACTGTTGATGTATGTTTTTCCTAAAAGCGAAGAGGGGTCCTCCTCAGATAAAGCCAAAAATCGCATTTGATGACCTAGAGGGTACGCTGATAGTGCGAGCATTCTTCCTAATTGTCCAGCCCCAAGAACACCAATTTTCATAAGTTAGTTATCCGGGTTTGGATTATTTAGTACACTTTGGGTTTGTTCTGAACGAAATTTAGCAACTTTTTGCCTAACTTTCTCATCATGATTTCCAACAATTTGAGCAGCTAATATACCTGCATTTTTGGCACCAGATTCACCGATAGCAAGAGTTCCAACAGGAATACCACCAGGCATTTGAACAATTGATAATAATGAATCTTGCCCACTTAACGCTTTAGATTGAACTGGCACACCAAGAACTGGGACAATTGTTTTAGAGGCAACCATCCCGGGTAAATGGGCTGAGCCACCGGCACCTGCAATAATGACTTCAAGGCCTCTATCCTGAGCAGTTTCAGCATATTCAAACATTAAGTCAGGCGTTCTATGAGCTGATACAACTTTAACTTCGTAGGCAACGCCAAACTCGTCAAGCATATCTGTAGCGTTTTTCATTGTGGGCCAATCAGACTTTGAACCCATAATAACTCCGACTAATGCACTCATTTTTATATTGGTGAGGAAATTGAATAAATTATACCAAAAACACGATAACGATAAGAATTGAAACTTTGTAGTTGGGGAAATATAAATTAAATTTTGAAGTCACTATTCAAAAATGGCAGATGTCCAGACCTTAAAACAATAGTTTTTGATCCAGCCTCATCATACCAATCTTGAATTTTTACTGGTACAAGTGTATCTAGAGAACCAAGGAAACATCTTTTTGGGGTTGAAATTTTTTGATAGGTATTGCTTAAGTCCGAATTTAAGATTATTTGAAGTCCAATATCCAAAGCACATTGCGATGCAGGGTATTTTTGAATCGATTGATGCAGTTTTTGGATTTGAGATTTGTCTTTACTTTGAAGGCTCACAAAGCGCTTTAGTGCTTGAGTGCTATCATTTCTTAAGTTATTTACAAACAGCTCGAAGGCCTTACTTTCTATCCCAAAACTCCAATTTTTATGCATTACAAGGCAAGGACTTGAGGCGACTAAAATAAGCTCATTAACTTTAATTTTGCTTGCTATATAAGTGGATAGAAGGCCTCCTAATGACCATCCTAAAAGAATCGATTTTTGGGGAATTAGTTTTATTATTTCACTACACCACGATTCAATATCGCCATCAATATCTAAGCTTCTGCCATGTCCAGGTAGGTCAATTACTGTTATGCGGTATTTATGTTTATATTTATTGACAAGGCTTTGGAAGATGTCACTATTAAATGCCCATCCATGAAGAAGAACAAGGTCTGGCCCTTCCCCAATTGTATTATGCCATAGCATTTTTAACCTTTTCAAGTAGCAATTCTATTTCATTTGATTGATGATTTGCTGATAGTGTAAACCGCATTCTAGCAGTATTTGGAGGGACTGTAGGAGGACGAATTGCACTCACAAAAAAACCTGAATCGAATAAGCTGTTACTAATTTCTAACGCCCTTAGGCTAGAACCGACAATGAGTGGCTGGATGGCACTATTTGAATCTTCAAAATTGAGTCCTAATTGGTTAGATACAGTCTTGAAAAATTCTATATTATTGAGTAATTTTTCCTTTTGTTCTCCATTTTTAATAATCTCTAGACTCATGAGGATTGCTTGACACAGGCTTGGTGGGATTGCAGTTGTATAGGTGTAGGGTCTTGATTTTTGAATTAAAAATTCGATAAAGTCATTATTTCCAGCAACAAAGGCCCCCATAACCCCTGCAGCTTTACCAAGCGTTGCCATGTAGATGGAGTTCTTAGGGATTAGTGGATTAAAAATACCGAAGCCATGGGCATCATCTTGCATCAAAATGGTATCAGTTTTATCTAGGACTTTATTTATTCCAGATATGTCCGCTTGATCTCCATCCATACTGAAAACATTATCTGTAACGACGAGTCCAGGGCCAGTTTGTTTTTTGAGTTTAGAGTTCAGTGATTCAAGGTTTTTGTGAAGGTATCTCTGAATAGGAAGCCCAATTATTGCGCTTCCATCAATTAAAGAAGCGTGATTTAACTTGTCTTGTATGACCCATTTTATTTCATCTCTGAGCGCAGAAAAGACTCCAAGATTTGCAGTATAGCCAGATGAAAAAAGAAGTGCGTTCTCCTGTCCAGTAAACTCTGATAACGCTTCCTCAAGTATTTTGTGAGATTTAGAGTGTCCACTAACTAGGTGAGATGCGCCTGAACCAACACCGTATTTCTCAACACCTGTGATGAGTGCTTCTTTAATCTTTGGATGATTCGCAAGAGATAAGTAGTCATTAGAACAGAAATTAATGATATCTTGATTGTCAATTTGCATACGAGTGCCTTGGGCACTTTTTACAACTCTTCGGGATCGCAATAGGTGATTTTTTTCAAGATCACTTATTTTGTTTGAAAAGTCCATGACAGTAATCGAAGATTGCTATATTAGATTTTCCATGGGTGATGAGGCGCTTGCATAGGCTTTCTTCATCATCCTTCCTGCAAGGTACGATTTTCTGCCAGCAATAATTGCATGCTTCATAGCACTGGCCATAACAATTGGGTCATTCGCATTTGCGATAGCTGAATTCATTAAAACGCCATCACAACCAAGCTCCATCGCTCGGGCGGCATCACTAGCACAGCCGATTCCAGCATCAACTAAGACCGGCACACTAGAGTTTTCCTTAATTAGTTTAATATTAAAAGGATTAGAAATGCCTTGTCCAGAGCCAATTAAAGAGCCAAGCGGCATGATTGCGCAGCAACCAATGTCTTCAAGCTCTTTTGCCATAATCGGGTCATCAGACGTATAAACCATAACATCAAAATTTTCTTTGATTAGGGTTTTAGCCGCATCAAGTGTTTCAACAATATTTGGATAAAGAGTTTTTTCGTCACCCAGGACTTCAAGCTTTACTAGGTTGTGACCATCAAGTAGTTCTCTAGCTAGGAGACAAGTTCTGACAGCATCTTTAGCATTGTAGCAGCCAGCAGTGTTTGGAAGAATCGTATATTTATCGGGTGAAATAAAGTCAAGAAGGCTCTCTTCATTGGCATTTTGTCCAATATTAGTTCTTCGGATTGCAACGGTTATGATTTCTGAACCTGACTTTTCAGTCGCTAATTTTGTTTCTTCTAGGTCTTTATATTTTCCAGAACCAACAAGCAATCGTGAGCTAAAAGTCCTTCCAGCAATTGTAAACAGGGTATCTATTTCCATAGCGTTATAAGATACCATGCGGCGTAATTAATATTACAATATTGAGTCATAATCTTTTCAATTTTAGATGAATTTTTTAGATCGTTAACCCAGCAATTTTTTGTATATCATTAATCGCCTTAGTGACAATTCTTGAGAACAAGAAATCTGAGTCATGCCCAGATTCAGATTGAGAAACGAATTCCTCCACCATCAACTGGTAGTGGTTACAAGCTGGAAATTCAACTTTACTTCCTTTTTGAAGGCCACCATTAGACCAATAGGCGTATGTTTTTTCTGGAGGATTAATTGGAACGTTCAGCTTGGCCCAGCCATTAGAGCCAAGAACAGTATAGGCTTGGCAAAGAGCCGCGTTAGCTGAAACAGTGAAGCTCAGTGTTTCCCCATTTGGCCATCTCAGTGTTGCATCCACTTGTTTTTCAGTTTCATATTCATCACACATGATTGCAGCTGCAGAGAGTACTTTGGGTTCACCCTTGAAGAGCATACATCCTGACAAAATAGCATAACACCCAATATCAAATAATGGCCCACCACCATACTTAACAAGATTACGCACATTGCCAGCGGGTTGTTGGGGATAGCTAAAGATAAAGTGAGAAGACTGATATTGTCCGATATCAAGATTTTGAAGCCAGTGCCATTGAGGATGGCTTCTAACCATAAATGCCTCGTAGAAAAATGCTTTACTTTCTTTGGCAGCATTCTCAAGCTGAGTTAACTCGTCTAAATTCAGTGCAACAGGCTTTTCGCAAAGGACATGCTTATTAGATTTAAGTGCCTTAATAGAGTAGGGGACATGCAGGTGGTTTGGTAAAGGGTTGTAGATTGCATCTACGGATGGGTCATTAATAAGGCTCTCATAGTCAGTCTCAATAGCGCTTCCATAAATTTTAGGCAGTGCTTCTTTCCCAGGGGTTCTTCTTCCAACATGAGTAACTGTATGCCCGGCATTCAGTATTGCCGGAACAACATGCTCTCGTGCAATTTTTGCTTCTCCTAAAATTCCAAAATTCATATACCTAACTTTATTGTCAAAACGTTTATCATACATATTGATGACTTGTGGTTATTAGAATAATATTACATTTTGTATTACCATGTAAAATAAAGTGTTATTGACAATAAATTTTAGGAATTAAGATGCCGCTCAATGCCATAAAACACCCACTAATCGCTCATAAGATAGCTTTACTTCGCCAAGAGGGTATAAGCACAAAACAATTTCGTGAGCTTGCCAATGAAGTTGCCAGTCTTTTGACATATGAGGCGACCCGAGACCTGCCTCTAGAAGGTCGAGCAATTAATGGCTGGCAAGGTGAGCCAATAAATACCGAGATGCTAAGCGGTAAAAAACTCTCAATTGTTCCCATTCTTCGAGCAGGGCTTGGGATGCTTGACGGGGTTCTAACTTTGGTGCCTAATGCTAAAGTAAGTGTAGTGGGACTCTATAGGGACGAGGAAACATTGGACCCGGTTGCCTACTTTGATAAAGTCATTGCAGACATCGATCAAAGAACCTCGCTAATTATTGACCCTATGTTGGCTACTGGCGGAACGGTTCTAGCAACAATTGATCTGTTAAAGAAAAAGGGATGTAAAAAAATTATTGGTTTGTTTTTAGTAGCCTCTCCTGAAGGCCTGGAAAGGGTTACAGAGCTTCATCCTGACGTAGAATTGTTTATTGCCGCGATAGACGATTCACTCAATGAAAATGGCTATATATTGCCAGGACTTGGCGATGCGGGTGACAAGATTTTTGGTACAAAGTAAAACGCAACCTAAGTGCTATGATTTAGGAGCCGTTAAGAACACTTTAAGCTTCAATTTTTTTTAAAGATTTAAAAGCCTCAAGTGCTTTTTCTCTTGAAGCTTTTAAATCCACTATGGGTTTTGGATAATTTTCTCCCAAGACAATATTTGCCTGCACTAAGATTTCTTCTGGAGCCTCCCACGGGCTAAAAAGGTGCTTGTCTGGCAGGTCTTTAAGTTCAGGAATGTATTCTCTAATATATTTACCACCCGGATCGAACTTCTCGCCCTGGGTTACAGGATTAAAAATTCTAAAATATGGCGCTGCATCAGCCCCACATCCAGCTACCCACTGCCAACTAGCACTATTACTTGCAAGATCAGCATCTACGAGGCAATCCCAGAACCAGCGCTCACCATGACGCCAATTTAACAGAAGGTTTTTGACTAAAAATGAGCCCACAACCATTCTGACTCGATTGTGCATTGTGCCAGTCAACCATAATTCTCTCATCCCCGCATCAACCATAGGGATGCCAGTTTGACCTTTTTGCCAAGCTAATAAATTTTTTGGGTTATCTTTCCATGGAAAAGTATCAAATTTGGATTGCAGATTTTTCCTTGGAAGCTGAGGGTTAAAATAAAGCTGGCAATAGGAGAACTCACGCCACCCTAATTCACTTAAAAAGTGATCAATGTTCTTATCACTACCTTTTTCTTTAGACAAATACCATGCCTGATTGGGGGATAGCTCTCCAAAATGTATGTGAGGAGAGATTCTAGATACAAATGGCTTTGATGGAAAATTCCTTCCTTCCTTGTAGTGCTTTATTCCATTATCAATAAATTTAGTTAGCCGTTCATATGCGCCTATTTCCCCTATATCCCAATGGGACTTCATTTGTATATCCCATCTAAAAGCAGGAATGAGCGATAAATCTTCAAGATTTAACGAGGGGGCTTTGTCAACAATAAAATTCGAAGTGCTGACTTTAGGTAGAGGCCTTCTAGGTTCTTGTGAATTCAGACAACCTTTATGAAAAAACGGCGTAAAAACTTTGTAAGGCGAACCATCATCTTTTTTAATCGTCCAAGGTTCCCAAAGGAGTGAACCATTGTAGGTATAAACTGAAATCCCTCTTGATTCAAGTGTTGATTTGATTTCTGTGTCTCTTTTAATACGCCAGGGCTCATAGCATCTATTCCAATAGACAGCAGTTATGTTGTTTTGATTAATAATATCTAATAAGGTTTTTAGAGGATCTCCTTGGTAAAGAGATAAGTTATTGTTTAGGTTCTCTTTAAGGCTTTTTAAAGAGTGATGCAGCCAAAAACGGCTTGCTCCACCCATTGAAAAATCTCCAGAATTTTTATTATCTAGAATGTAGACAGGCAAAACATGGCCATTCTTTGATGCATAGTGAAGGGATGGATTGTCTGATAAACGAAGGTCTTGTCGAAACCAGTGGATTGCTTTACTTATGGTCATGCATCAAATTATAAAATTCAGTTGTGAATTCTAGATGAAGATTTAGCGTTATTTAGTATTCGAAAAATTAAAACCTATTGGAATGCGGGCTGTATGGCGGAGAGAGAGGGATTCGAACCCTCGATAGGAGTTAAAGCCTATACTCCCTTAGCAGGGGAGCGCCTTCAGCCACTCGGCCACCTCTCCGAAGAATCGCATATTATACTGCAAATAAATTGAATGAGTATTTTAGAAATAGTCGTTTTATATAATTTTATTCTATGACCTTAAAGTCATGCGTAATTGTAGCTGTTTCTCCGAGCATAATGGATGCTGAGCAGTATTTCTCTGCTGACAGAGTAATTGCTTTATCAACTTTCTTTGCATCTAAATCTTTACCTTTAACAATAAAGTGAATATGAATATCAGTAAACACTTTTGGATAGTCAGTTGCTCTCTCTGCATTAATTTTGGTTTCACAGTGAGAAAGGTCTTGGCGCATCTTTTTGAGCGTAGTGACTACATCAATCATAGTGCAGCCAGCCACTCCTAGCAATAGCATTTCCATTGGCCTTACGCCTAGATTCTCACCACCTACTTCTGGTGGTCCATCCATAGTGATGGTGTGGCCACTATCTGACTTGCCAACCATAAGAAGGCCATCAACCCAATTCACAGAAATATTCATTCAAAAAACTCCTTAAGTTTTTGACCAGGATTAGAGTCTCTCATAAAAGCCTCACCAATTAGAAATCCAAACACATTATGCTGATGCATCAAGTTTAAATCCTTCTTCGTTGTAATTCCTGATTCAGTTATCACTAATTTATCCTCTTCAATGTCCGATAGTAAGTCAATGGTCGTTTGCAGGCTGACTTCAAAATTACGAAGATTCCGATTATTAATGCCAAGCATTGGCAAATCAAGTTTTAATGCACGATGAAGTTCATCTTTGTCATGAACCTCTACTAGAGTATCCATGCCTAATGATGAAGCTAGCTCACTCAGATTTTTTAATGCACTATCTTCAAGGCAGGAGACAATCAATAGAATACAATCGGCTCCGATGGCTCTTGACTCATAGACCTGATATGGGTCAATAATAAAGTCCTTACGAATTACCGGAAGTTTAACTGCAGCTCGAGCCTTTATGAGATACAAAGGGTCGCCCTGAAAAAAATCACGGTCTGTTAATATTGAAAGGCAACTCGCACCACCCGACTCATAGCTTTTTGCAATCTCAATGGGCTCAAAATCTTCCCTCAAGACGCCTTTACTGGGAGATGCTTTTTTGATTTCAGCAATAATACCGCTTTGTCTTTGACCAACTTTGCTGTTAAGGGCTTTATAAAAACCACGCGGCTTGTCAGCATTATTCGCCAACTCAACCATTCTCTCAAGAGGGACTCTATTGATAGCTTCTGCAATTTCTTCATGCTTTCTAGAAACTATTTTTTTTAAAATGTCAGGTGTTTTTTGTGCCATGGTTGAAAGGAATTTATAACTATGCTTATTTTAAACGAATATAATTTACGTATATATTTAAGTAATGAGCGAAGTTCATGAATTTACTAGATTTTCATGCTGGAATTGAGCATCCATTTTTTTTAATTGCTGGGCCCTGTGTTATCGAGTCGGAGCAACTTGCAATTGAGACCGCAAGCTATCTTAAAAAGGTGTGTAACGAGCTTGACATTAACTTTATTTACAAGTCTTCCTTTGATAAAGCGAATCGAACCAGTGCAGATAGTTTTCGAGGCCTTGGGATTGGGGAAGGGCTAAGGATACTTGAAAAAGTTAAGTCAGAGGTGGACGTTCCAGTTTTGACAGATGTCCACGAAGACACCCCCTTAGATGAAGTCAGTTCTGTAGTTGATGTTCTGCAGACGCCCGCTTTTCTAGTCAGACAAACTAATTTTATCCAGAATGTGTGTAGCCAAGGACTGCCTGTAAACATTAAGAAAGGGCAATTTCAAGCGCCTTGGGATATGGGAAATGTTGTAGACAAAGCTAAAGCCTCTGGAAATCAATACATCATGGTGTGTGATAGAGGCACTTCTTTTGGTTACAACACTTTAGTTTCAGATATGAGGGGTCTATCGAGTATGCGTTCAACGGGCTGTCCGATTGTTTTTGATGCAACGCACTCTGTTCAGCAGCCTGGAGGACAGGGTAAATCGTCGGGTGGCCAAAGAGAAATGGTCCCCGTTTTGGCAAGGGCTGCTGTTGCCGTTGGCGTTTCAGGAGTATTTATGGAAACGCATCCGAATCCAGCCATAGCCAAGAGTGATGGTCAAAATTCAATGCCAATGAACTTAATGTTTACTCTTCTTGAAACACTCAAGGAGATTGATTCAGTGACCAAAAAAAATAACTTACTAGAGGATTCTATCAATGACTAGAATTGCCATCAACGGATCAAAAGGAAAAATGGGTCAAACCCTTATTGAAGCAGTAAATTCAAATTCAAAAGCAGAGTTTGGAGTTGGCCTTGATAAAGGAGATAGTTTGGAAGATGCATTAGATAATTTTGATGTCCTGATTGATTTTTCAAGGCCAGAGGCATCCTTAAATGCTATTTCTACCTGTAAAAGCTCAGGAAAAGCAATGGTCATCGGAACAACTGGCTTCAGTGATAATGAACTAGAACTCATTCAGCAAGCATCCAAAGAAATACCCATTGTTTTTGCCCCTAACATGAGTGTTGGCGTCAATCTAACATTGAAAATACTAGAAACTTCTGCAAAAGTGATTGGCCCAGATTCAAGTATTGAGATCATTGAGGCTCATCATCGCTTCAAGGTTGATTCGCCCTCAGGAACTGCCCTTAAAATGGGAGAAGTGGTGGCAAATGCGCTTGGCAGAAATTTATCAGACTGCGCAATCTATGGTCGTGAAGGTATAGAGGAGCCCAGAGATTTAAATACGATTGGCTTTTCATCTATCAGAGGTGGCGATGTGGTTGGTGAGCATACTGTTGCATTTTTTATGGACGGTGAGAGGGTTGAAATAACACACAAAGCGTCTTCTCGAATGATTTATGCAAATGGCGCTGTAAGGGCAGCTAACTGGCTTTTCGATAAACCAAGTGGCTTGTATTCAATGCAAGACGTTCTAGACCTATAAGGATCAATCATGTTGTATGCCATTATTGCTCAAGATATTGAAAACAGTTTAAGTAAGCGAATGGGAGCCAGGTCAGATCATGTCGCAAGGCTTAACCAATTAAAAGATGAAGGTCGACTCATTTTGGCAGGCCCGCATCCAGTGATTGATGTCTCAGGAACAGGCAATGCTGGCTTTTCAGGGTCATTAATTGTTGCAGCTTTTGACGATCTCCAGCAGGCGCGTGAATGGGCGGATGCCGATCCCTATGTTGCTGCAGGTGTATACTCAAGTGTTGTCGTGAAGCCTTTTAATAAAGTTTTACCTTAATGGCCTACAATTCCTTTAATAATTCAAGGATAATCTGGCAATTTTTAGTGGCCAGTTCATCAAAGGGAGGCCAGGGAATTAATTTCCTGACTTATAATGATTACAGTTAAAAACTTATCAAAACATTTTGGCGGTATCAAGGCAGTTGATGGTGTTGATTTGCATATTGATAGAGGCTCGATTACTGGTCTAGTTGGGCCGAACGGCGCTGGAAAAACAACAATGTTTAACCTAATAGCTGGACTCTATCAGCCAACTGAAGGCGAAATTGTTCTTGATGGCGAAGACGTCACAGAACTTACCTCTCACCAGCTTTTTCACAAAGGTTTGCTGAGAACATTTCAGATTGCTCATGAATTCCCAACACTCAGCGTTCTTGAGAACTTGATGATGGTACCAGCCAATCAACTCGGCGAAAATTTGATGAATACTTGGTTAAAGCGAAAGCAAATATTTGAGGAAGAAAAAACGCTTCAAGCCAAAGCAGAAGAAGTCGTTGATTTCCTTAGCATTAGTCATCTTAAGAATGAAAGCGCAGGAAATCTATCGGGTGGTCAAAAAAAATTATTGGAGTTAGCTCGAACAATGATGGTTGACGCCAAAGTGGTTCTTCTTGATGAAGTTGGTGCGGGCGTTAATAGAACCCTCCTTAAGCAAATCGGTGATGCAATCATCAGACTTAACGAAGAAAGAGGGTATACGTTTTGCATGATTGAGCATGACATGGATTTTATCTCAAGGCTTTGTGACCCAGTTGTTGTTTTGGCAGAGGGGCAAATTTTGACAAGCGGAACGCCTGATGAAATTAAAAGTAGTGATGCGGTAATTGAAGCCTATTTAGGCAAAGGGATTAAAACAGAGGCGACTAATTAATGGCTTATCTTGAAGGTAAAAATCTGGTTGCTTCTTATGGCGTTGTTCCAATTCTTCACGAGTGCTCTGTTGAGGTCGAAAAGGGTGAGTTGGCAGTCATTGTTGGTCCAAATGGAGCAGGTAAATCAACTGTTATGAGAGTTCTTTTGGGAATGCTAGAAGCAACTGAAGGTTCAGTCACATTAGATGGCAAAGATATTTCAATGCTTTCAACTCAAGACAGAATAGCTCAAGGTTTAGCATTTGTTCCTCAAACAAAAAATGTTTTTCCATCTATGACAGTTGAAGAAAATCTTCAAATGGGTGGTTTTATTAGGGAAGACGATATTAGTAAAACTATTGAAGAGGTGTATGAATTGTTTCCTATACTTTATGAAAAGCGTAAACAATTAGCCGAGGAATTATCTGGTGGTCAAAGGCAACAGGTTGCTTTTGGAAGGGCTATGATGACAAGACCCTCAGTTATGCTTTTAGATGAGCCTACAGCCGGAGTTTCACCAATAGTGATGGATGAAATTTTCTCAAATATATTAGATGTTAGAAATGCTGGAATGGCGGTTTTAATGGTTGAGCAAAATGCGCAGCAGGCGCTAAATATTGCAGACAAGGGATTCGTTTTAGTTTCAGGTCGAAATGAGCATACAGGAACTGGAAAAGAGCTTATTGAGGATCGTGAAGTTCGTAAGAAGTTTCTGGGAGGTTAGATGTCAGACTCGATTGATATAATTAACGCATTCGCTTTACTGACAAACTTTGTTATTCTTCCTGCTTTGTCTTATGGCTCTCAACTGGCCTTAGGGGCTTTGGCAGTCACTCTAGTCTATTCAATCCTAAGGTTTTCCAATTTTGCTCAGGGAGACAGTATGGCTTTTGGAACGATGCTTGTTATTCTAATTAGCGGCTACATGATTAGCAAAGGTTGGACTATAACGGGTTTCCCTACAGCTATTTTGGCGATTCCATTAGCCTTGGTAGGTATGTCAATTTATTTACTCTTAATGGATAGATTGGTTTACAGGCACTATCGCGGAATAAAGATTAAGCAGAGTATTGTGGGTATTACAGCATCAATAGGTGTTATGTTTATTACAGGAGGTATCGTCAGGTTTTTTCTAGGTGCTTCTGCGCAGCGCTTTGGAGATGGAGAGAGATTTATATTTTCTGTTAGGGAGTTTAAAGCATTTACTGGACTTCAGCAGGGTATTGCACTTAAAACATCTCAATTTTTAACCATCACTTTGGCTATATTGCTTGTTGCTTTTCTATTTTACTTTTTACAAAAAACTAAGACTGGTAAAGCTATGCGTGCTTATTCAGACAACAAAGAGCTAGCTCTTCTATCTGGAATTGATCCAGATAAAGTTGTGAGAATAACTTGGTTATTAGTTGCTCTTTTTACAACGATTGCTGGAACACTTTATGGACTAGATAAAGGTTTTGCACCTCAGCAGTATCATTTGTTACTCCTGCCAATTTTTGCCTCAGTTATTGTCGGTGGTATTGGTTCACCTATTGGCGCAATTGCGGGGGCCTTTTTGGTCGCATTTTCTGAGATATTTCTTACTTATGCGTACAAAAAGTTTTTAATTTATTTGTTACCTTTATCGATGCATCCTAATTCATTGGTTCAACTTATTGGTACAGAATATAAATATGCAATATCCTTTGTTATTTTGATTATTGTGCTTTTGATAAAACCAACAGGGCTGTTTAAAGGTAAGGTGATCGTAGATGAATAATATTAAAGCTATTTGGGAGGCCAACAAAGTTATTGCTAGTTTTACAATAATGGGTCTTATCCTTTTATTTGTAGGCATGAATCAATCATGGGCGCTTGCACTTGGTATTTTTAATATGTCTTTAATATCAGCTATTATGGCTCTAGGTGTCAATATTCAATGGGGCTATGCGGGCTTATTTAATGTTGGAATTATGGGGTTTGCTGCCCTGGGCGGTGTCAGCGTCGTGTTAATAGCACAGCAGCCTGTGACTGAAGCAATAGATGCTGGCGGTATGAAGATGTTTCTTTCTTTGATCATTGGCGCTGTAACTGTTATTACTGGAGTATTGCTTAATAGGAGAGGGGTTAATAAATGGCTTACTGCTGTAGTAGTAGTAATCGGCTACCTAATAACCAGATATTACTTCTCTGAGGCCGCTGATTTGATTGAAAAGGTTGATCCTGCCATTACAGGCTATCTGGGTGGTTTTGGACTTCCCATAGCCTTTTCATGGATAGTGGGTGGACTGGCTGCAGCTGGTGCAGCATGGTGGATCGGTAAGATTACTCTGGGTTTAAGGACGGATTATCTTGCCATTGCAACTTTGGGAATTTCTGAAATTATTCTCTATGTAATTAAGAATGAAGACTGGTTTGTTCGTGGTCTGAAAAATGTTTATGGCCTTCCAAGGCCTGTGCCGTATGAAGTTGATATGCAGCAATCTGAATGGTTTCAAAATATAATCGCCTGGCTTCACAAATCAGAACTTCAGTTGCTTACTCAATCAGAACAAATTGACCAGTTAGGAATTTACGTTCGAGAAGCTGCTGTCGTTTTTGTTAAACTATGCTATTCGAGCCTATTCATTGCCATTTTAGGTGCTTTTATTATTCTTTCAAATCTTGCCTTAAATTCGCCTTGGGGTAGGAAAGTAAGGGCGATTCGGGATAATGAAGTAGCTGCTTCGGCAATGGGAAAAAATATCAAGCGCCAACATCTTCAAATTTTTGTTATTGGCTCAGCAATAGTTGGTGTAGCAGGCGCTTTATTGGTGACTTATGATGGAATCTTTATTCCTACTGCATATCAACCTCTGAGATTTACTTTCTTGATATGGGTTATGGTTATTCTTGGAGGGTCTGGTAATAATTTGGGTTCTGTTTTGGGTGCATTTATAATCTGGTTTATTTGGATTCAGGCGGGCCCAATGGGGCTTTGGGTTGTAGAAATGTTAGGAAATAATATTCAGGAAGGAGGGGTATTTCTAGAATTTATTGAGGATAGAGTTCACTACCTAAGGCTTGTCTTTATGGGGACTATATTGCTTTTGATAATGAGATTTTCACCTGGTGGTATACTTCCTGAGAAAAATAAAGAGCTGTAATTTCGGCTTAAATGGCTTCTGGGCTGGCTTTTCATTAAGTTTTTTTCAGATATTTTTAACACAAACTACAGGAAACTGTTTATCATTACTGGTGAATCCCTTAGGAAATGCGTCTTAATTTTAATATTAAGCCAAGGGAATCTTTTTTTTATATAAGGAGAAAAAATGAAAAGTTATTTAAAGACAACAGCTGGCGTAATTCTGTCAGCAACGATGGCAACAGCGTCTTATGGTGCAACGGTCAATGTAGGAGAGCTTCAAGGATTTACAGGTCCTCTTGAATCAATGATTGGCCCAATGTCAGGTGGTGCAAATCTTGCAGTAACTGAGACGAATGCTTCAGGCGCCTATCTTAATGGAACGATAAATGTCGTTCAGGGCGACTCGGTATGTATTGATGCGGCGGTTGCAATTGCTCAAGCAGAAAAAATGGTGAATGATGATAATGTTATGGCTATTATGGGTCCTAACTGCTCAGGTAATACTGGCGCGGTAATTACTAATGTATTAGTACCTAATGGTATCGTTTCAATTTCACCATCAGCTACTTCACCTGCTTTAACTACTTTAGAAGATGGTGGGTGGTTCTTTAGAACAGCGCCTTCAGATGCTAGACAAGGCCCAGTACTTGCAAGTATTGCAATTGCTAGAGGTCAAACCGATATGGCTGTAACACACTCAAACAGTGACTACGGTAAAGGTTTAGCTGATGCATTTGTTACTGCTTATGAAGCTTTGGGCGGTACAGTGACAGTTATGGCTGGACATGATGACGATAAGGCTGACTACTCTGCTGATGTTGCTGCATTATCTGCGGGTGGTTCTGCTACTTTAGCTGTTTTAGGTTATGCTGATACTGGTGGTAGAGGAATCATTGCTGCTTCAGAAGATACAGGTGCATTTTCTGATTACGTCTTTGGTGACGGTATGATCAGTTCAGTAACTTCAGGAGCTGTTGCAGATGGCTCATGGGGCACATTGCCATCTCCAGATGCGGCACTTGGTGCAAACTGGGTAACAGTAGCTGAAGCTGGTGGTGTAGATGGTACAGGTGTTTTCTCAGCTGAATCTTATGATGCCATGGCTTTAATTATTTTAGCTTCGCAGGCTGCACGCTCAACTGATAGAGCTGCTATTCAAGCTCAGGTAATGAATGTAGCTAACGCGCCAGGTACAGAATGCCATGCTGGTAAGCTTGCAGAGTGCTTAAAGTGGATTTCAGGTGGTATGCCTGTTGATTATGTAGGAGCTACTGGTGTTGAACTAGATGCTGGCGGAACTGCAAATGGTTCTTACTCAGAAAGTGAAGTTATCGGTGGCGCCTTTACAAGCGTAAAGATCCATAAATAATAAGCTTCAAATAGTTATGAAAAGCCCATCTTAGGATGGGCTTTTTTTTTATAAAAATTAATAGCTTAATTTACCAAATCAGGAATACAGGACTTTTGAATTCATTGACATTATAATAGAGGTAGTTACAAGAAAATATAGGTGAGTTAAATGAATAATAATGAAATCTTGGAAGGTATCAAAAAAGCTTTTAAACAAACCATTGAGAAGCTGGACAACCATTACATGTTTTATCTGGATGAAATGGTTACTCCCAAACTTATTACGTTGTTCTATTGGATACTTTTATTTGCTTTTATCACCAAAGGTCTAGGAGACATTTTTCTTGAAGGCGATTTTTGGAGAGGGCTAGTCTGGGTTGTTGGCGGTTCTCTAGCTTCAAGAGTGGCCTGTGAAATGGTTGTCATTCTATTTCGAATCAATGAAAACTTGAATGAAATAAATGATAAAACGAGTGAGGGCGATACTCTAAGCAATACAAGTTTTGAAAAAGATTACTACAAACATTAAAATTACCTAGGGACTATTTAGTCTACAATAAGCCTTTTTTCTTTTTTGCTTAAGCCCTATGAGTAAAGGCATTCTGCTAGTTCTTTCAGGCTACCTAATGTGGGGTTGCTTCCCTCTTTACTGGGCACTTCTGAACCACGTCAATCCCTCTGAAGTTCTTATTCATAGAATGTTATGGGCAATTCCAGTTTTATTTTTTCTAGTTCACTTTAAAGCCTCATGGAAATCAAATTTTAAGGATTCTTTATCCTCTAAAAAGGAATTAGTCTTACTGCTTATAACTGCTATTCTGATAACAATTAATTGGGGCGGCTATATTTATGCAGTTAACTTAGGTCGAGTGGTAGAGGCTTCTATGGGTTATTTTCTGTCACCAGTCATCAATATGATAGGTGGCTATATTTTCTTCCATGAGAGGATTTCAAAATTAAAAAAATTGGCTGTATTTTTTGCTACAGTTGGTACTTTATATTATGTATTTAGTGGAGACTCATTTCCATGGCTAGGTTTCGTAGTGGGATTTACTTTTTCAGCTTATGGTATTGCTAGAAAAGCGATGGCATCATCTGCAGTGCCTGGGCTCTATATCGAAACATTGATATTACTTCCATTTCTATTAATATTCTCATTGTGGTTTTATGCAAACTACGATGTTGCATTTTTGAATGTAAATATCTCTACAAATATTCTTTTATTTTTAGCAGGTGCTGTAACAGTTGTGCCATTAGCTTTATTCACAGCTGGAACAAAGTTACTTCCTTTGACGACGGTTGGAATTTTGTTTTTAATTACTCCAACAATCCAATTTCTTGTTGGCTATGTATTACAAAATGAGCCAGTCAATTCAAACCAATTAATAGGATTTGTGGGTGTTTGGGCAGGGCTTATAATTTATAGTTATGCCCTAATTAAGAATAAATAATCCAATATTAATAATTTTCATGAGTAATCAAATAGTATGAAAAATACAAAGAGTATGATCTCAACAATTTATCAAACATTGCATGCTGCTGATTCGCAAGAGCTAGAAGGTATTTATAAGGATTGGGCATCAGATTATGACCATGATGTGGTTGAGCTGGCAGGGTATGTTGGTCATTTAATTACTTCTAGTCTGCTGCTCTCAAAGCTAAAAAATAAAAAAGCAAGGATTCTTGATGCTGGCTGCGGAACAGGGCTTGTTGGAGAAATACTAAGTCAGAACAGCTTTAACAATATAGAGGGCGTTGATTTTTCACAGGAAATGTTGAATGAGGCAACACAAAAAAAAATATATCAATCATTAAGGTTAGTAGACTTAACAAAAAATCTAGATTATGAGGGCAATTTATTTGATGCTATTGTATGTGCTGGAACCTTTACCTGTGGTCATGTCGGTCCAGAAGTCTTGAGAGAAATGGTTAGAATAACGAAAAAAGGCGGATATATCTGTTTTACAGTTAGAAAACAAGAATGGGAAGCTTCCCCTTATAAGACAATAATTGATGACCTTGAAAGTTCTGACTTTTGGCACCCAGTTGTTCATAAGACTGCAGATTATAATGTCAAGGAGGGTGTAACATGCCAACTCTGTCTTTATCAAGTTAATTAATTAGTCAGAATGTTGTCAAATTTAAATAATCAAAATAAAGCCTATTTTTTTGCTGGTATTGCAATTTTTTTCTGGTCAACTGTTGCTACCGCTTTTAAACTCTCTTTAGAGCACTTAGAGCCAATTCAACTAGTCTTGTATTCAACATTATTTTCAATATGTGTTTTATTTATTATTGTTATTTATCAGGGCAAATTTCATTTAATTAGAGATTTTTCACGAAATGATTTAACAAAATGTGCGCTTCTTGGTTTTTTAAACCCTTGCCTTTATTACATTATTTTATTTAAGGGTTACGATGCCTTGCCTGCCCAAGAGGCAATGGTTATCAATTTCAGCTGGCCTATAATGCTCGTTATTCTCTCTATCCCGATTCTAAAGCAAACTATTGACATTAAATCCTTTTTGTCCATCATTGTTTGTTATTTTGGTGTTGTAGTAATAGCAACAAATGGCGATGTATTTTCAATGCATTTTGAGAATCCTTTTGGGGTTCTTCTAATGTTAATTAGTACCGTTATTTGGTCATTATTTTGGCTTTTTAATACAAAAAACTCGAATGACAGCTTAGTAAGTTTGTTTCTTATCTTTATGTTTAGCTTTCCCTTTATTTTGATTTTTGTATTCTTAAGTAATTCATTTGTAATTCCTTCATTTAAAGGTTTAATTGGATCAATCTATGTGGGTTGTTTTGAAATGGGAGTTAGCTTGGTTTTATGGCAGTCAGCTTTAAAAATTTCAACAACGGTCTCTAGAATTGCCAGTTTAGTTTTTATTACTCCTTTTCTCTCCCTCGTTATTTTGCATTTTGTTCTAGGTGAGACAATATTATTCTCAACTATTGTTGGTATTCTTCTTATCAGTATCGGTCTCTTTTTGCAAAAATATTTCACATCAAAAACTTAGAATCGAGAACGTAGTTCGATTTAAAACAGGCTTTGGTATATAATCGCACTTTTTATTTTTAGGGAATATGTCTTATTTAGCTAAACTAAAGGGCTCTCCGGCTTCGATACCACCAAGGCTGCCCGTCAAAGAGTTACTCATAATATCTCTTGGAGCATTTTTTGCAGCAAGTGTGATTGGAGTGTTGGCTTATTTGACAAAACAGCCTATTATTATGGGGTCGTTTGGTGCCTCAATATTTGTTCTTTTTGTGCTTCCAGATTCACCATTTGCACAACCAAGAAATGTTATTTTTGGGCATTTTGTTACGACTTTGATTGGGCTTATATTTTTTCACTTGGTGGGTTCAGAGTGGTGGAGTATGGCATTAGCATTGGCTTTTGCAGTTTTTTCTATGCAATATTTAAGAATTTCACATCCACCAGCTGGCTCTAATCCGTTCATTGTTTTTATATTGGGCGCTAACTGGGATTACCTATGGATGCCATCCCTTGTTGGCTCAATCTTAATAGTTATTGTTGCTCTTTTTTATAACAATAGATCAAAAGACAAGAGCTACCCTAAGTATTGGTAGGATCCTTCAACAATTTTACATGCTTCACTAAAATCCAGTCTTGGTGACCTTGGGTAAAGCCTTAGCCAATTCCGCAGATAAACATTACTTAATGATTGCCCTCAGGGAAGAACGCTTGGCTTGAGCAGAATATTAATATTTCCTGAGTTAAAATTTTGATTAATTATCAGTTTTGATAGAATTGGTTCATATTATTTTTTTGAAAGATATAAAATCAGATTATGGAAAATTGTATTTTTTGCTCAATCATCAAAGGAAGTATTCCTGCTGAAATACTCTATGAAGATGACAGTGTTTTGGCCTTTAAAGATGTCAATGCTCAGGCCCCTGAGCATTTTTTAGTAATACCCAAAGAACATATTTCTACTGCTAACGATACAACTGATGAGGCCTTAATGGGGAGACTAAGTATCACTGCGTCAAATATCGCTAAAGAGCATAAATTCTCAGAAAATGGCTACAGATTAGTTATGAATTGTAATAGTGATGGTGGACAAACGGTATCGCATATTCACCTGCATTGTTTAGCTGGTCGCCAAATGACTTGGCCCCCTGGATAATTTGTTCATAGAAGCCATGAATTAATGATTACTGGATGATGAGTTGAATTAAAATATCAACCATTCAAATATTTTTTTGAATTCTGATTTTATTTTTTTAGGGAAATAATGAGCCAAAACGGCATTGAGCAACAAAGCGTTGGGGAATACAGTGAGCGCGCTTACCTTGATTACTCAATGTATGTCATTCTTGACCGTGCTCTCCCCTTTGTTGGTGATGGTCTAAAACCGGTTCAAAGAAGAATCATCTATGCGATGAGCGAACTCGGCCTTAAGTCAACTGCCAAGTTCAAAAAATCTGCTAGAACGGTTGGTGATGTTTTAGGTAAATTCCATCCACATGGCGATAGTGCTTGTTATGAGGCAATGGTTCTCATGGCACAACCATTTTCTTACCGTTATCCATTTATTGATGGGCAAGGTAACTGGGGAGCTCCAGATGACCCTAAATCTTTTGCAGCGATGCGCTACACTGAATCAAAGTTATCACCGTATGCAGACTTGCTTCTGAGTGAAATCAATCAAGGCACTGTTAGTTGGACGGATAATTTTGATGGCACAATCAAAGAGCCTCAACAATTGCCCGCTCAAGTTCCAAATTTATTGCTCAATGGCACTTCTGGAATTGCTGTTGGTATGGCCACTGATATGCCTCCACACAACCTAATAGAGGTAATAAGTGCCTGTATTCAGCTTCTAGAAAAGCCTTCAACTGATTTAGAGGCTTTATTAAAAATTCTTCCAGCGCCAGACTACCCAACAAATGCTTTTATAGTAAGCTCGAAAGAAGAGCTCTATCAAATGTATGAGACGGGCCATGGTTCAGTCAAAATGAGAGCAAGCTATGTCAAAGAGGATGGCGAGATAGTAATTGAAGCCTTACCCTATCAAACCTCAGGCGCAAAAGTAATTGCTCAAATAGCTACTCAGATGAGAAATAAAAAACTCCCTCTGGTAGACGACCTAAGGGACGAGTCAGACCATGAAAATCCAACGCGTATAGTTATAGTTCCAAGATCGAATAGGGTTGATTGTGACCAATTAATGCTCCATCTTTTTGCTACTACAGACCTAGAGAAAAATTACCGGGTCAACATGAACGTCATTGGTTTAGATGGAAAGCCTCAAGTTAAACCCCTGATTCCTCTTCTTAAGGAGTGGCTTCAATTCAGGATGCAGGTCGTCGTTAATAGGCTTAATTCCAGACTAAACAAAATTTTAGATCGACTTCATATCTTAGAAGGGTTGTTAGTTGCTTATCTAAATATCGATGAGGTCATTGCGATTATTAGGAGTGAAGAAAAACCAAAACCTGTTTTAATTGAAAAATTTAAAATTAGTGAAATTCAGGCAGAGGCAATTTTAGAATTAAAGTTACGCCATCTAGCTAAGCTTGAAGAGGTAAAAATAAAGAGTGAGGCAGAGGAGCTTGAAGAGGAGCGTAAATCGATTGAACTTCTTCTTTCAAGTGAAACAAGATTAAAAACATATATAAAAAAAGAGTTACGAGTCATTCTTGAAGAGTTTGGTGACAAGAGGCGTTGTCAAATTATTTCAGATGTATTGTCTGCACAGGCGTTCAGTGATCAAGATATGATGCCTGCTGAGAATGTTACTGTTGTTCTTAGTGAAAAGGGATGGGTTAAGGCTGCTAAGGGCCATGAGATTGATTCTTCGGCATTAAACTATAAGTCTGGTGATGCATTCTTAAAAGATGCGAAAGGCAGAAGTAATAAAATGGCCTTCTTTATAGACTCTTCAGGTAGGTCTTACACTCTGTTGGCTAACTCTCTTCCAAGTGCTAGAGGTCAGGGCGAACCGCTAACTGGAAGATTAACACCTCCAATCGGAGCTGAGTTTATTGACGTTGTTATGGGAGATGATGAGCAGTTAGTTATTCTCTCATCTGATGCAGGATATGGATTCATATCGACTCTTGGTAATTTACAGTCTAAGACCAAATCTGGAAAACATGCAATAACCCTCTCTAAACAGGCAAAAACAATGAGACTTACAAAAGTTCAGAATCTTGAGACTGACTTTGTGGCAGTCATTACCAACAGGGCAAGATTGCTAATTTTTCCAGTGTCCGAACTTCCACAACTCTCTAAAGGAAAGGGCAATAAACTTATCCAGATTAAAACGGACGACTTCATTGCTCGAGAAGAGTTTCTAATTGGAATCTGCACCATCAAAGATAATCAAAAACTAAGAGTAGAGTACGGAAATGGAAAGAAACACAAACATTACTCTTTTGAAGACTTGGTTAATTTTACGAGTCATCGTGCAAGGAAAGGGTTGACGATTCCTGGGGTTCATGGAAAAGCGCTCGGAGTTGACGTAATAGACTAAGCCAAATCAAAGTACTCTCATTTTCTTATTTTATTAAGCTAATTCTCACAATAATTGTAGGTGGTATAGTAAGATTTATGCAGGTATAATGCCGTTTTTAACAATTTTTCCGAATATGTTTGAACTAAAAATTGTCTTAGACATTGCTCCTTCAAATATTTAGGGCCTTTCTCAAGAAAATTTTTCTGTTCTAATGTTCATTTTAGAAGTCTTTAAAACTAATTTATATTCTATTTTTTAAATTATGAAAAATACATTGCTTCCTGATACTCAAAATACAAAAGATATCCGAAATATTGTTATTAACCAAGTTGGAATAAAGGATATTTTGCACCCAATCAATTTTGTGAACCGAGACAATGAATCTCATCCTTCTGTTGCAAATTTTACTATGACAGTTAGGCTTCCCGAAAATGTTAAGGGAACGCATATGTCGCGTTTTATTGAAATCTTAAACGACGGAGAGTGTAGTTTTGGTGTTGAGAGTTTTATGGACCTTGTTCAAACGGTCGCTGATAAACTCGATTCTACTGATGCGCGTGTTATTGTAGATTTTCCCTTCTTTCGAAACAAAAAAGCACCATCTTCTGGTGTTCAAAGCCTGCTCGATTATCAGGTAACATTGACTGGAAGTGTTGTTAATGGTCAGACAGGACTTATACTTAAAGTTGTTGTTCCAGTGACCAGCTTATGTCCTTGTTCTAAGAGTATTTCCAAATATGGGGCACACAACCAAAGATCTCATATTACGATTGAAGCAAAAGCTACTGAGGGCGAAACTATTTATTTAGAGGATTTAATAGATCTGGCTGAACAGAAAGCTTCTAGTGAGCTCTATGCTATTTTAAAGCGCGATGATGAAAAAGTTGTCACTGAAAGAGCGTACGAAAATCCAGCATTTGTAGAAGATATAGTAAGAGATATTGCTGTAGATTTAAATTCTAATCAGAAAGTTAACTATTATTGCCTAGAGTCTGAAAATTTTGAATCCATTCATAATCATTCAGCGTATGCATTAATAACAAACCAAAAATAAGTGATGCTTCATAATACAGACAATGTAAGAATTATTTCAAGTGCACCTATGGTGTCTCCTAATACCCTTATTGAAAAGCTTCCAATATCTGAGAAAGCTGCATCGGGTGTTGTAAGCGCAAGAAACACCATTAAAAATATACTTTATGGAAACGATAATCGCCTTATGGTTCTCGTAGGGCCGTGCTCAATTCACGATACCAAGGCTGCAATGGAATATGCTCGCAATCTTTTAAAGCTGAAAGAAGAGTTATCTGAGGATTTATTCATCGTCATGCGAGTTTATTTTGAAAAACCAAGAACAACAGTTGGCTGGAAGGGGTTGATTAATGATCCTTATCTTGATGAAAGTTTTGACATTGATAAAGGTCTTGAAACTGCTAGAAAGCTACTAGTTGATTTGGGTGAGATTAATCTGCCGGTTGGTGTTGAATATTTGGATGTATTGACGCCTCAGTACCTTTCAGATTTAATCTCTTGGGGTGCTATTGGTGCTAGAACGACTGAAAGTCAGTCACATAGAGAACTTGCCTCAGCATTGTCTTGTCCTGTGGGCTTTAAAAATGGTACCGGAGGCTCTCTTAATATTGCTATTGATGCCATTCAATCGGCCAACAGTCCTCACCATCTTTTATCAGTCAATAAAGATGGCGGTATTAGTCACTTTACATCATTAGGTAATGACACTGCTCATATTATTTTAAGAGGTGGAAAAGATGGACCTAATTATTCAAAAGAGCATGTTGAAAGCACCTGTGAAAAACTAAGAAGTAAAGGGCTAGTATCTAAGGTGATGGTAGACTTCTCCCATGCTAATTCTGAAAAGCAGTTTAAGAACCAATTGAAGGTCGGCACTAATATCGCTTCTCAAATTGAAAACGGCTCTGAATCTGTCTTTGGAGTTATGATTGAGTCCCATATTAATGAGGGAAATCAGAAGGTTGGGCCTCTATCTTCTCTGGAATATGGCGTAAGTATTACTGATAGCTGCATTGGTTGGAGCGATACAGAGAACCTTTTAAGAGATCTAGCAAAATCAGTAAATAAGCGCAACTCTTAGTTATTCTTTTCAAACAATTTTTTCTATTAAAAATAGCCAATTTATTGGTGTGTTTTTACGTCATCTAGGGTACAATTAAATCTACTTATTTATATAGGTTTATTCTATGTCTGACGATATCGATTCTAAAGAAATTCTTGAGCAAAAATTCCCGATTATATCAATAGAAGATGAAATGCGTGACTCGTACTTAGAGTACGCAATGAGTGTTATTGTTGGAAGGGCTCTGCCAGATGTTAGAGATGGTTTAAAGCCAGTTCATCGACGTGTTTTGTATGCTATGGATGTTCTTGGAAATGATTACAATAAGTCCTATAAAAAATCTGCTCGAATTGTTGGTGATGTGATTGGTAAATATCACCCCCATGGAGACACTGCAGTTTACGATACGATTGTAAGGATGGCTCAGCCATTCGCAATGAGAAATATACTTGTTGATGGCCAAGGTAACTTTGGTTCGGTAGATGGTGATCGCGCTGCCGCAATGAGATATACTGAAATAAGGATGACTAAGCTCTCACATGAGCTTCTACGCGACTTAGATAAAGAGACCGTTGATTTTATTGATAATTATGATGGCTCTGAAAGTGAGCCCGGAGTACTTCCAACTCGCGTTCCAAATTTATTAATTAACGGCTCATCAGGTATTGCTGTTGGCATGGCTACAAATATTCCTACTCATAACTTATCAGAGGTTTCCGAAGCATGTCTAAGAGTTATTGATAACGAAGATATATCTGTTGATGAATTACTAGAGGTTCTTCCAGGTCCAGATTTTCCGACTGCTGGGATCATTAATGGTGCAAGTGGAATACGTGAAGCCTATGAGACTGGTAAAGGAAAGATTTACTTACGTTCAAGGTCTCATGTTGAAGGCGAGGACAAACTCAGTATTGTTGTCACCGAACTTCCTTATCAGGTCAATAAAGCAAGGCTTATTGGCAAAATTGCAGAACTCGTTAAAGATAAGAAGATTGATGGAATTACTGGGCTTAGAGATGAATCTGATAAAGATGGTATGAGAATGGTGATTGAGCTTCGTCGAGGTGAAGTTCCTGAGGTCATGCTCAATAACTTGTATAAGCTGACAGAAATGCAAACTGTTTTTGGTATCAATATGGTTGCAATTGATCATGGTATGCCAAAATTAATGAACCTAAAGTCAGTTCTTAATGCTTTTATTGCGCACAGAAGAGAGGTTGTCACAAGGCGCTCAATTTTTGAACTCAACAAGGCCAAAGATCGAGCACATCTATTGGAAGGTTTGTCGGTAGCACTTTTCAATATTGATAAAATTATTGAACTCATCAAAGCTGCACCAAATCCGAGTGAAGCAAAAGAGGGGCTGGTTGCCAGAACTTGGCAAGGCTCTGTAATCCAAGAGCTTATTGGTGATAGAGATATGGCGCAGTTTAAGCCTCAAGATCTTGATTCTTCTTTAGGTCTTCAAAAAAATGGTGATTATCAATTATCAGAGAAACAAGCACAAGCTATTCTTGATTTAAAACTTCACCGATTAACTGGTCTTGAAAAAGACAAAATTTTTAACGAATTCAATGAACTATTAGAGCAAATCAAAAATCTATTAGACATTCTTCAAACTCCGGACCTTTTGATGCAAGTCATTAGGGATGAAATTGTTGAAATTCGTGATAATTTTGGTAACGCTAGAATGACTGAGATTATAGAGAACAAGATTGATCTTACTCTAGAAGATTTGATTGCACAAGAGGATAGGGTGGTCACTCTATCTCATGGCGGCTATGTAAAAGCCCAGTCACTCAGTGATTACCATGCACAAAGAAGAGGTGGAAAGGGTAAGGCAGCTACCAAGATGAAGGATGAGGATTTTGTTGATCAATTATTTGTTGCTAATTCTCATGATACTGTTCTTTGTTTTTCTTCTACTGGCAAGGTCCATTGGCTTAAAGTCTACGAGTTACCTATGGCTTCAAGAATTTCAAGAGGAAAGCCAATCATTAATCTTTTACCACTAGAAAAGGATGAATCAATCAACGCAATCCTGCCAGTCAAAGAGTTTACTGATGATCAATATGTGTTTATGGTGACGAGCTCTGGTACCTGTAAAAAAACTTCACTTAAAAATTTCTCAAGACCAAGAAAGGGTGGCATTATTGCAATTGAATTAAGGGATGATGATAAGTTAGTAGGCGTTGAAATTACTGCCGGAGAGCATGACATCCTTCTATTCTCATCAGCCGGTAAATCGATTCGATTCAGAGAGTCTGATGTTCGCTCTGTAGGAAGAACTGCAATCGGTGTTAGGGGAATAAGACTAGCTGACAAAGACAAAGTTGTCTCTCTAATTGTTGCTGAGTCAGATGATCCAATCCTCACTGCAACTGAAAAAGGGTATGGCAAGAGGACTCAGTTGGATGAATATCGCGCACAGGCTAGGGGCGGTTCGGGCGTTATTTCAATTAAAACATCAGAAAGAAATGGACAAGTTGTTGGCGCCATTCAGGTTACTGATGAAGATGAAATGATGCTAATTTCAGATAAAGGGACACTCGTGAGAGCTAGAGCGCTGGATGTATCAATCATTGGCCGAAATACTCAAGGTGTTACCTTGATCAACATTGCCGATGATGAAGCGCTCGTTTCGGTAGCTAAAATTGCAGAAACCGAGGACGATGAAGATGAAAGTGAAGAGGTTGTCAAGAATTCTGAAGATTAAATTAAATTGTATAGTTATAAATATACTAACTTAATTTAAATAGTATTCATTATAAGAATAGAGCTTTAAAGCCTTTTTTACGTAGTTATAGAAATACTCTTGCAAGGCACGTATCTTTTTTTTAAAAAAAATAAAAAAATTCCTTTTCTATTGCTATAATCATCTAGGAGTATGAAATTCTTCACTCTCTACTTTTATAAATAATCCTTTAGGAGAAAGATATTATGAATATTAAATTTATCACTAAGCTATTTGGTGCTATTGCTGGAGCATTTCTATTAATGTTTAGTACAGCTTCAAATGCTGCTTGTGGAAAAATAACGATTGCAGATATGAACTGGCCTTCAGCCTCTTTGATGGCTCATGTTGATAAAGCGATGTTAGAAGCAATGGGATGTGAGGTCGAACTAGTAGTTGGAGCTACAATGACGACTTGGGCATCAATGGATGCAACAGGAGAGCCAGATGTGGCTCCAGAAATATGGGCTAATGCAATGGCTATACTAGTCGATAGCGCAGTTGGAGCAGGTAGAATACATATTGGTAATGCTGCACCTATGAGCGGCCTAGGCGAAGGTTGGTGGATTACACCTTACACACAAGATGCACATCCGGAACTAGTTACTGTCGAAGATGTTATAGCTCGACCTGATTTATTCCCTAGCAAAGAAGACCCTTCTAAAGGTTTCTTTATGGGTTGTCCTGCTGGTTGGGGTTGTCAGTTAGCAAGCCAAAGTCTTTTCAGAGCTCATAAAATGGAAGATAAAGGATGGGTACTAGGTGACCCTGGTTCTGCAGCTGGTCTTGATGGTTCTATTGCGAAAGCTTCTGAGCAAGGTGAAAACTGGTTTGGTTACTACTGGAACCCGACAGCATTGGTTGGTAAATATGACCTCAGGTCTATTGACTTAGGACCATTTGCAGGTAAAGACAACTGGGATGGTTGTGTTGCCCTTGGTTTTGATGGTTGTGCTGACCCTCAGGTTTCTGGATGGACTGAGTCACGTGTCAACACTTTGTTGAGTGACAATTTTTTCTATAACGGACCAAGCGAAGGTATGGATTACTTTGCAGCGCGTACATGGCCTGGTAGTATTATGAATGCAATGCTTGTTTGGATGGGTGAAACTGGTGGCACTGGAGCAGATGCTGCTACTCATTTCCTTACGAACCATGCAGATGTATGGACTCCATGGGTGGACGCTGACATAGCTGCCACTGTTGAAGCTTCTTTATAAGAAAGAAAAGTAGAAAATAAGTACTGATAATTGCCCGTAGATTTTGTGGTTACGGGCAATTTTTTTTTGGAGTGATAAATGGCAGTTAGACCGATACCTAAACAAAGCATTTTAGACTGCCTGCCGACGGCAGCTGAAATTGGTGAGCTAAGAATTGTCAATAAAGACCTAAATTTCATTCAAGCAATGATTAAAAGGGCAACTGACTTAACGTCACAAGCTCAAAGTGCGACAGATTATTCTCAGCTAGTCAAAATCACTGATAACTTTTCCAAGCTTTCAGGTCGAGCTAGTGACAAATCTAAAATCTTAAAGGATTTTTCAAATGAATCAAGTCCTTTAACTGAAGTAAATACTTCTACGGAACTGCTTGAGAAAGTTCAATTATTGTCCCAAGCTTTAGAAAATAAAACTCAAGAACTTGGAGATCAGTTCAACTCCTACGCAACCACTCAATATGAGTCTTATAATAATTCTCTTTCAGAATTCTCAAACAGGGTCGATTCGATAAATTCACCTAGTGAAGTTATTTCAATTTTTAAGGATTTAGAGTTTCTTCTAAAAGAAATAGAGGAAAGCTCACGCTATCTAGTTAGTAACGAAAATTCCAGTGAACTTGTTAATAAAGTTGAATTATTGGCACAACAATACGCTGATAAGGCTGAATTCTATAGTCCATCTTTTATGAATGATGTAAGTTCACAGGTGAGCTTGATACAAGAGAAAATTAAAGGACTTATGGGTCAAGTCGACTATCTCAATTCGAATATCGAAATTCAGTCCCATATTGAGCAAATTTCTCTAACAAGGGATGAGATAAATTCTTTAGCCTCGACGTATAAGAGTTTTTCAGGTTCTAAAGACATGATTTTCAGTTTGGATGAGCTGAGTATTACAACTCATGCAAAAGTACAAGATATGGCCGATAGTTATGAGGTTGTATCAAACTTAATGCCTTTAGTAAATGATCCCGAAGCTCTCTCTAGAGCTGTCAAAGAAGCTTCTTTAAGGGACGATGTTAGTACAGTTGAAAACATATTAATGCCTCTAGTTAATAAGACAAATGAGCTCAGTGCAAAGGTTATCGAGTTAGGGGCTCAGTATGAGGTTGGTAATTATGCAGAAATTAAGGTTGGTGTCATCGCGAGTCTAGATAAGGTAGTTCAAAGGCTTGATAGGACATATCAATCTATACGTTCTACTGATCCAGAAACTTTGTCTGCAACTATCAGTAATTTATCTCAAAATATTGAAACTCAATTTGAGTCTGTGCGATCAGTTGACCCTTTGGCACAAGCAGATTACTTTGCGACTTTATCTGCTAATGTAAATGAAGCAATGAACGTATCTGACTTTTCTTTATTTGTCAATAATGCAATATCAATACCTCGTGATGTGATGATGAATTCACGTCTCTGTGTAGACTCAGCCTTTAGGGACTTTACGAGAGATTTTGGGAATATTATTGAAACAATATTTGACCCACTATTATACTTTTTAGCTCAATTTGAACAGCTATTGCTTGCCACACCTTGGCCTGTTTTTTTATTAGGTGCAGGTGCTCTAGCATGGCTTGGTTCAAGAAGCTTGAAGGTGACTTTGGGAGTAATACTAGGCTTCTTTGCTATTGGATTCCTTGACATGTGGACTCCTATGATTTCAACTGTAACTATGATAGCGACTGCCACTCTGCTATGTCTAACGATTGGCATACCCCTTGGTGTATGGATGTCACGGTCTGACAGAGCTCAGTCAATGATTACACCGGTTCTTGACATCATGCAGACAATCCCTTCTTTTGTCTATCTAATACCCGTTGTTATGCTGCTAGGTATAGGTAAGGTTCCTGGCTTGATTGCTGTTTGTATTTATGCAATGCCGCCCATCGTTCGTTTAACAAATCTTGGTATTCGTTTAGTTGACAAGGAAGCTATGGAAGCAGCAGACGCATTCGGTGCGACCTATAGGCAACGCTTATTTATGGTTCAAATACCGCTTGCACTTCCAAATATTTTTGCAGGTGTAAACCAAACAATTATGATGGCTCTATCAATGGTTGTTATAGCTGCAATGATTGGAGTAACAGGTTTAGGTTTACCGGTTTTACAAGCTGTTCAAAATCAGTACCTTTCACTTGGAATGCTAAATGGGCTTGCGATTGTGGCTCTAGCAATTATATTTGACAGAGTTTCTCAAGCATTTGGAACTCGAATCCAGAAGCACCGTTCAGGAGATGTGTTATGAGTCAGGATGTTAAAGTTAAGATTTCGAATCTTACCAAAATCTTCGGCCCAAGAGCGCAGTCAGTTCTCAAACATGTCGATAATGGCATGTCAAAAGATGACCTTTTAAAGGAGCACAAACACGTTCTTGGCTTAAGTAATATTAACCTTGAATTAGCTAATAAAAATATTGAGGTTATCATGGGCCTATCTGGTTCGGGTAAGTCAACGTTGATCAGACATATTAATAGACTCATCGAGCCAACTGCTGGATCAATAATGATTGGTGGTGAGGATGTTATTAAGATGCCTATGGAAAAGCTTAGGCAGTTTAGGCAGCAAAAAACTGCAATGGTATTTCAAAGTTTTGCACTCCTTCCTCACAAAACGATTATGGACAATGTATGTCTTGGTGTCCATCTTCAAGGCGTTAAGTCTGATGAGGCTACAACAAGAGCTAAGAAATGGATTGACCGTGTGGGATTAACTGGATATGAAGATCGTTATCCTTCTCAGTTGTCAGGGGGTATGCAGCAACGTGTCGGCCTAGCGAGGGCATTGACTTGTGATACTGAGATACTCATGATGGATGAGGCTTTTAGTGCACTTGATCCACTTATTCGAAGCGACATGCAGGACCTACTTTTGGAACTTCAAAAAGAGCTTCACAAAACGATCATATTTATTACTCATGATTTAGATGAGGCACTTAAAATTGGTGATCGAATAGCTATTCTTAATGGCGGTGAGCTTGTTCAACACGGCACATCTCAGGATATTTTAATGTCGCCAGCGGATGACTATGTAAGAGATTTTGTTAAAAAGGTTAATCGCTCTCATGTTTTGCATGCCAATTCAGTCATGACTGAAAAAAAACCAGAAAAAGGCTCTACTAGTATTAAAGTCAATGAAATGGATTCAGTTGATTCTATATTGTGTGAGATGCTTAGGAAAAATGCAGATTGCTGTATCGTTCAAGATTCGAACGGATCTGATATTGGCTACTTAAACAAGAAGGATATTGCTGAGGTTGTTCAGCCACTAGAAGCAGAAGAAAATTAATGCTCTCTTGTGGCGCTAAAAGTTAAGTCTGGGTGACGCTCAATGGTTAGTTGAAGATTGACCATGCTTGGTGCAAGGTAAGTCAGCATCCCCGCACTATCAATAGCTATGTTGTTACCAGATTTAATCTTAAGTTGCTCAATGTCTTTATCTTCTCCACTGACCCACCTAGCTGTTGCAACATTAATCGTTTCAAATTGACAATCAACGCCATACTCATATTTGAGTCGGTGTGCAACAACGTCAAACTGCAGTATGCCTACAGCACCTAGTATTTGAAAACTGTTAGAAACAGGTCTAAATACCTGAGTTGCACCTTCTTCAGACAGTTGATCTAATCCTTTTTGGAGTGCCTTTGCCTTCAAAGGATCTTTCAGTTGTGCTCTTCTAAATAACTCAGGAGCAAAGTTGGGAATGCCCTGGAAGTTAATTTTCTCACCCTGCGTAAAGGTATCTCCAATTCCAATGCCGCCATGGTTGTGGATACCTATAACATCACCTGCGTACGCCAAATCAGTCGCACTTCTCTCTCTAGACATAAACGTTACAGCATTGGCAATTTTAATTTGCTTGCCATTTGAGACCTGGAGAACCTTCATCCCTTTTTGATATTCACCACTCACAATTCTCATAAAAGCTAGACGGTCATGATGCTTAGGATCCATATTGGCTTGGATTTTAAAAACAAATCCAGTCAGTTTATTTTCATTTGGCATTACATTTCGAATGTCGCTTTCTCTGCCTTGAGGGGTTGGTGCATATTGAATGAAACCATCTAGCAGGTTTTCAATGCCAAAATTATTAATTGCTGACCCAAAAAAAACTGGTGTCTGCTTGCCATCAAGAAAATCATCAATATTGAAAGGGTTTGTAGTTCCTGTAATCAGCTCAATCTCTTCACGGGCCTCTTGCGCTAGCTCTTTACCTAACACTTCATCAAGTTTAGCGTTGTCAATGCCATCAATTAGTGTGTTTTCACCAATACTCGTATTCTTGCCGCTCTCAAAAAGATAAACTTTGTTTTCTAGTAAGTGATAAACGCCCTTAAAGCCTTTACCCATTCCAATTGGCCAAGTGATTGGTGAACATTCGATATTCAAAACTGACTCGACTTCATCGAGCAGCTCTATAGGCTCCTTTCCTTCTCGATCAAGCTTATTGATAAAGGTTAATATTGGCGTATCTCTGAGTCTACAAACCTCCATGAGCTTAATGGTTCTTTGCTCAACACCCTTAGCTACATCGATGACCATTAAGGCAGAGTCAACTGCAGTTAATGTTCTGTATGTGTCCTCAGAGAAATCTTCATGTCCAGGGGTGTCTAACAGATTTATAACGTGATTATCATAAGGAAACTGCATCACAGAAGAGGTTACTGAGATGCCTCTTTCTTTCTCCATTTCCATCCAGTCACTGGTGGCGTGTGTGTCTGCTTTTCTTGCTTTGACGCTTCCAGCAGTCTTAATTGCTCCGCCATAAAGCAAGAGTTTTTCAGTGACAGTCGTCTTACCAGCGTCAGGGTGAGAAATGATCGCAAAGGTGCGACGTTTAGAGACTTCAGACATTACCTTTAAGCTTTCGGAAGGGTAACACCGGTCTGACCCTGATACTTACCGTTTCTGTCTTTGTATGACGTTTCACACATTTCATCGGACTCAAAAAAGAGCATTTGGGCAACACCTTCATTGGCATATATTTTGGCTGGCAAGGGAGTGGTATTTGAAAATTCAAGTGTCACGTGACCCTCCCACTCAGGCTCAAGTGGAGTCACATTGACAATGATTCCGCAACGAGCATAGGTTGACTTTCCAAGACAAATGACAAGGGTTGAACGCGGAATTTTGAAGTACTCAACAGTACTAGCCAGTGCAAATGAATTTGGAGGAATAATGCATTCATCCGAGTTAACTTCGACAAAGCTTTGCTCATCAAAATTTTTTGGATCGACAATGTTGTGATTAATGTTTGTAAATATTTTAAATTCTGTTGAACACCTGACATCATAGCCATAGCTAGAGGTGCCATAAGAGATAATTTTTTGATCATTCGCTCTTCGAATTTGTTTGGGCTCAAATGGCTTAATCATCTCTTCTTCAAGAGACATTTTTTGGATCCATTTGTCTGATTTAATGCTCATGGAGGTCTATTTTACAGTTCAATGATTAATTGGTTATCTTATCTTAATGCTTGCCAAACTAATTAACACAAGAATCAATGTAACAATCCAGAAGCGTACAATGATTTTGGGCTCCTTAAGCCCCTTTTTTTCAAAGTGGTGGTGTATCGGAGCCATCAAAAAAAATCGTTCTTGAGTTCTCTTAAAGTAGCCAATCTGGATGATGACTGAGAGCGTTTCTGCTACAAATATTCCGCCCATAAGTATCAACAGAATTTCTTGATGGACAATAATAGCAATGACAGCAAGGATAGCACCAAGAGATAGAGAGCCTGTATCACCCATAAAGATTTCAGCTGGGTAAGTGTTAAACCAGAGAAAGCCAAAGCCAGAGCCTATAAGAGCTGCGCACAAGACAAACGCTTCACCTGTTCCAGGCATGAACGGCATATTGAGATAGCCAGAAAAATTATAGTTACCACCAATATAGGCAAAGACTGCAAGGGCACCACTAATAATTATTACAGGCATAATTGCCAAGCCATCAAGTCCATCTGTCAGGTTAACAGAGTTAGAGCCTCCAACAATAGCAAACCAGCCTATCACTAAGAAGCCTATCGCATTGAGCGGAATAATTAGATCCTTAAAGAACGGAATCAAAAGCTCAGTGCCAATTACCTTAGAGTTCAGACTCAATAACCAGATGCATATGAACAGGGTTGCTGCAGTTTGAGCTAAAAGCTTTTGTCTTCGGCTGAGTCCATCTGAATTCTGTTTCTTAATCTTTAAATAGTCATCAATAAAACCAACCAGACCAAAAAGAAACGCAGTAAAAATAACAATCCAAAGAAAAGGGTTTCGCCAATCTCCCCAAATGATAACACTAGTAAAAAAAGCAAAAAGGATCAAAACCCCACCCATCGTCGGTGTGCCTTCTTTCTCTAGATGCGTTTCGGGTCCATCATCACGGATGACTTGTCCGATTTGATACTGCTGAAGTTTTGCTATGATCCACTTACCCAAAAACAGCGTTATAAGAAGAGCCGTCATCATTGCGAAAACTGCCCGAACTGTTAAGTAGCTTAAAACATTGAAGCCAGTATCTAGTGAGGAAAGAAAGCTTAAAAGTTCAAGAAACATAATTAATTGTCCTCAGCAGCTACAAGTATGAGATTAAAAATTATAAAAGCATCTTGAGGAATATTGCCGCTTGGAGCATCGCCAAAGACAGACTCATAGGTTGCAATGACAGTTCGTTCTTCTCCAATTGTCATCTCTTGGGTATTCTCATCAATAATGCTAATGATTTCACCACTACCAAGAATAAACGGAATAGGGCTGCCAGCCGAACGCATAATTTCTCCACTGTTCGCTTTGAGTGCAATATCAACAGATACAATTTGCCCATTCTTTGGGAAAACACCATCTCCATCTTTGTTGACTATTGTGAAGTAGCCTAAGTCATTTTCTTTAGCATTAGGATAAGTAGAATATACATACGATTCAAAGATCTCTTGACGAAGCTTTAAGCTTGCTATTATTTTTTCATTAGCTTTTGAGATTAGGGCATTAAATGAATCTTCATTGGCAACAAATTGATTAGCGTCTTCGCCAACCCTTTCGATCCTTACTTTTTCTAAAATGTCGCCTTGCTTGATTGAATTAACAACATCCATTCCCTCAACAACAGAGCCGAATACGCTATGCTTTCCATCAAGCCAAGGCGTTGGGACATGAGTAATAAAAAATTGAGACCCGTTAGTATTTGGACCCGAGTTCGCCATGGATAGAACGCCAGGCTTGTCATGAATAAGATCTGTAAATTCATCAGCAAACATGTATCCTGGACCACCAGTTCCGTTACCCTTAGGGTCTCCACCCTGAATCATAAATGCATCAATAACCCTATGAAAAGTTAAGCCATCATAAAAAGGGGTGCCAAGCTCTTTGTTGCTTGCCTTGGTCCCCTCGGACAGTGCGATAAAGTTTGTCACAGTGAGTGGCGCTTTTTTATAGGCTAGTTCAACAGTGATTTCACCTTTGCTGGTTGTTAGGTGAGCGAATATTCCATCATCAAGATTTGCCAGTGAAAAAGTTGAAAATAGTAATGGAAAGATAACTAAAAGTTTTCTCATAATAACCTAAAAAAGAAAATGATTAATGATACCCAAAATCCTCATTATTTTAGTGTTGTTACGTTAAAATATGTCTGTAAAAAATGTTTAATCATAATACTAGTGTTATGACAATCGAAATACTGAAACTGAGGGTGTTGTATGTCTCTACTTATTACAGATGAATGCATTAATTGTGATGTTTGCGTTCCGGAATGTCCGAACGAAGCCATCTATATGGGTGAAGAAATTTACGAAATTGATGGTGACCTTTGTACCGAGTGCGTAGGACATTTTGATACCCCGCAGTGCGTTGAAGTTTGCCCTGTGGATTGCTGCCTTCCTGACCCTGACAGGGTTGAGACGGACGAAGAGTTATTGGCAAAAATTAAAGACTAATTTCAGTGCGTCTATAAAGCTTTTTGAAGGGCTGATAAGCAAAGCTCTATGTTTTCTTTCCTTGAAGTGTGACCCATTAGACCAATTCTCCATATCTTTCCAGCTAAGCCGCCAAGGCCTGCTCCAATTTCTATACCGTAATCATTAATTAAAGTAGAGCGAACTTCTGCTTCGTTTATACCCTCTGGTATAAATACACTATTGAGCTGAGGCAGTCTGTATGACTCGTCAACTAGGTAATGGATTCCGAGCTTACTTAGTCCGTCTCTTAGCAAAATGTGATTTTCTTGATGTCGCGCCCAAGAATTCTCAAGCCCTTCTTCAGTCAGCATGACTAGGGATTCATGGAGTCCATACAAGGTGTTGACAGGCGCTGTGTGGTGGTAGGCTCTCTTTGCGCCTTTCCCCCAGTAACCCATGACCAGGTTAAGGTCTAAAAACCAGCTTGTAACGGGTGTTTTGCGATGAGTGAACTTATGAATTGCTTTCTCACTAAAGCTAACAGGTGACAAGCCAGGCATTGCTGATAGGCATTTTTGTGAGCCCGAATAAATAGCATCAATCTCCCAATCATCGACCCTCAACTCTGAGCCAGCTAATGAGGTTACTGCATCAACAATATTGAGGCACCCATACTTTCTAGCTAATTCGCAGATTAACTTTGCATCTGACAAGGCCCCCGTTGAGGTTTCTGCATGAACAAACGCAACAATTTTAGCATCAGGATTATCAATTAGACTCTGCTCAACTTTATTGGGGTCAACTGGCTTGCCCCAGTCATCATTAACGATTATGGCTTGACCACCAACACGAATGACATTTTCCTTCATGCGAGTTCCAAAAACACCATTGATACAAACAATAACCTTGTCACCAGGCTCAACAAGGTTTGCAAAGCATGCCTCCATACCGGCAGAGCCGGGGGCAGAGATAGGCATAGTCAACTCGTTTTCAGTGATGAATGCATACTGAAGCATCTGCTTAGTCTCGTCCATCATTTCGATGAATGCAGGATCTAGATGTCCAATCGTTTGCCTAGCCATGGCGTTTAAAATTCTTGGATGAACGTCAGAAGGGCCTGGACCCATCAATAATCTACTTGGTGGAGAAAATGATTTCATTGTTTTATTTTTTAGATTAATTTAATAATTGGTAATACCAATTTACCAATTTGTCTTAAGTTAATATACGATATAATTTTTTAAGATTTGATAATTATCTACAATATTGAAATAATTATTCATAATTAAATTCATAATTGCTTGAATTTAATTATTAAATTTATATGTTTCATTTCACTATGATATGAATATTCATAACAACTGAAGGCAAGATGTGTCAATAATTTCTCAGTTAACGAAGTCGTTACCAAAAAACACAGTGATTAGTGGTTCTGAAAATATACGTCCTTTTGAGTGCGATGGTCTAAGTGTATATAAACAAGAGCCGTTGGCTGTTGTTTTGCCAAGTGAAGTTAGTCAAATTAAAAAGGTATTAGAGATTTGCCGTAAACATAACACACCCGTCGTAACTAGAGGCGCAGGAACCGGACTTTCAGGGGGCGCTATGCCGCTTAAAGATAGCGTTGTTTTGGGTCTCTCAAAATTGACTAAGGTTATCTCTATTAACCCAGAGGCGCGGTCAGCTGTGGTTCAGCCTGGTGTTAGAAATCTAGCAATTAGTGAGGCGGCTGAAGAGTATGGATTATATTATGCTCCAGATCCCTCGTCTCAAATCGCATGCACCATTGGGGGAAATGTTGCTGAAAATGCAGGCGGAGTCCACTGCCTTAAGTACGGACTTACAGTTCAAAATATAGAGTCTCTCAAAATGTTAACGATTGATGGAGATGAGATAGTGCTCTCTCGGGAAGACGACGGTTTAGGTTTGTTGGCGCTCATGACTGGCTCAGAGGGGCTATTGGGCGTCATTACTGAAGTAACAGTAAAGCTTACTCCAAAGCCCGAGCTTGCTAAATTAGTAATGGCCGGATTTGATAGTGTCAGAGACTGTGCAGATGCGGTCGCTGATATTATTAAAAACGGCATTATTCCAGCAGGTCTCGAGATGATGGACGCGTTTGCAATAGAAGCCGCTGAAGATTTCGCAAAGCCAGGTTATCCTTTAGATGCAAAAGCACTTCTTCTATGTGAATTAGATGGCTCTATTGACCTAGTGAATAATGATGTTAGTGAGGTTAATAATCTACTTTCAAAGGCGACTTCCATCAGGGTCTCACAAAGTGAAGAAGAGAGGCTATTATTATGGAAAGGAAGAAAGTCAGCGTTCCCAGCAGTAGGTAGACTGTCTCCCGATTACTACTGTATGGACGGAACCATTCCTAAGAGGCATTTAGGGGATGTTCTTGAGGAGATTAATCAACTCTCAAGACAATATAACCTGAGAGTGGCCAACGTATTCCATGCTGGGGATGGTAACCTCCATCCATTAATATTGTATGATGCAGGAATTCCAGGTGAGTTAGAGAAAACAGAAGAGCTTGGAAACAAAATACTTAAGTTTTGTGTTGAAGCCGGAGGAAGCATAACTGGAGAGCACGGTGTTGGCGTCGAAAAGTTGGATGCAATGTGTTATCAATACAGTGAAGCAGAGTTAGATGTTTTCCACCAAATTAAAGCTGCTTTTGATCCGCATTCACTCCTTAATCCTGGCAAAGCGGTTCCAACGCTTCATAGGTGCGCTGAACTAGGAAAAATGCATGTCCATCATGGCAATTTACCTCATCCAGAGTTGGAGCGATTCTGATTATGAGTTCCATTTCAGAGCTTCAAAAAAAAATAAGAAATGCCACTCAGCTGAGAATTACTAGTTCAGGTGATGATTTTGATGATGAATTGTTGAACATGTCTTCATATTCTGGTGTGGTTGAATACTTCCCGGAGGAGCTCGTCATTACACTCAAAGCAGGAACACCGATCAAAGAAGCCAAACAAGTCTTAGCAAAAAATAAGCAAGCGTTCTCATTCTTTGTTGATGACTCTGACCAGTCTATCGGGTCAATTTACTCAACATCAGGGGCAGAACTGTCCGACAGTGTTCTCGGGATTCAAATTATTAATGGTAAGGGAGATCTTCTAAATTTTGGCGGTCAGGTGATGAAAAATGTGGCTGGTTATGACGTCTCAAGGCTTTTGGTTGGATCATTGGGTAAGCTTGCTGTCATTACCCAGATCAGCTTTAAGGTTCTCCCAGAACAAGTTTTTAATCGATTGGAAAAAAAACAATTAAAGAAAAAGACTGAATCACCCATAAAGAATGAAATTGAAAAAAAGCTTAAGAGTGTGTTTGACCCTTATGGAGTTTTCATCTAGTGCATATAAACATAGCAAAAAGCGCAGATTCAGAATCAATTCAAGACAAAGCGAGCCAAATAATTGAGTCGTGCGTTCATTGCGGCTTCTGTTTGGCAACTTGTCCAACCTATCAGATATTAGGAGATGAATTAGATTCTCCTAGGGGCAGAATTTACCTTATTAAATCCGCATTAGAGCAGAATCAGTTTAGTCAAAAATCTCTGAGTCATATGGATCGATGTCTTACTTGTAGATCTTGTGAGACAACTTGTCCTTCCGGTGTTAAGTATGGCCAGTTGCTTGAAATTGGGCGAGAAATGATGGAGCCCAAGAGAGGGAAACTTCAGAGTTTGTATCGATACATTGTTCGTAAAACACTCTCAACACCATTACTTTTTAAGCCGGCAGGTTACTTTCTTCGTCACTCAAAGATTAACTCTAAAGCCATTAAGCCAAAAACAATCAATTCTTCAGTGCTTTTGATGGGTGGTTGTGTTCAGCCCTCTTTAGCACCAAATATCAATCACAACATAAAAAATATATTGGCTAAATTAAATATTGAGGTGCTAGAGTCCTCGCAGAGTGAATGCTGCGGCGCCCTTGATCAGCATTTAGCTTCCTCTAGTGACGCAATGAAAAAAGTTAAACGAAACATCGACAATTGGATTTCAAAGCTTGACTCTGGCGTTGAGGTAATCATATCCAGTGCAAGTGGATGTGGGGTAATGATTAAGGATTATCCTAATCTCTTTGATAGTTCTGATCCGTATTACAAGAAAGCACTTCAAGTTTCTTCAAGGACAAAGGATATTGCTGAATTCCTTGTGAATCAAGATTTGAGCAGTCTAAAACTGAAAGAGCTAAACATTGCCTATCACGAGCCGTGCACGATGCAGCATGGCCAAAAATTAGGTGGCCTAGTTGAGTCAAT
>CABXNH010000002.1 GCA_902513495.1 uncultured Gammaproteobacteria bacterium | reverse complement strand
TGAGAAGCCTATGCGCGAGAGAGTGAAAAGTACCAACCCACATTCTGCCAATGGGTTGTCTCAGCAGGTCAGTCAACCTTTCTTTCATTTCATTTGCAGCCTTGTTGGTAAAGGTCACTGCGAGGATATCATCAACATGATGATTCTTTTCAGAGACCAGATAATGAATTCTGTGGGTTAAAACTCTTGTTTTTTCCGCTTCCAGCACCAGCAAGAATTAGGGCATTAATGTCTTCACTCAGGACCACCGACTGTTGCTGTTTTTCATTTAATCCGTCAGCAATAGGTGGTGCAATCATAATAGGTAGTTGAGTAAAAATAGGGGCTCATTAAAGTTCTGACTTTAAGTAAATATCGCGCTCAAGTGAGTCAGTATAGATAAATTATAATCACTAATTGAGTCATTATAATGATGACTGATTATTTAATAGTAGATAAGCTAGTTAATAGTACATTCAGATGAATAAAACTTGGAATGAGAGCGTTAGAGGTTCTTTAAAAAATGCGAATGATTGTAATGATTACTTTGATAATGATCGATTTCAAGATGGCAGTTTTCCAATCAAGGTTCCAATCGAATTTGCTAAAAGAATAGATAAATCTAACCCTCTAGATCCCCTTTTATTGCAAATTCTTCCCGAAGAAGCGCAAAGCACTAAAGGTTTTATTGATTCCCCAGTATACGACGAAGAGTTTTCCCCTGTGAAAGGCTTGATTCATAAATATCCAACTCGAGTTCTATTAATCTCGAGCAGTGTTTGTGCTATTCATTGCCAGTATTGTTTTAGGCAGAACTTTGATTATGATGATAACGATTTTTTAAATAATTGGGCTGATATCGAAAATTATTTGTCAAAAAGAACAGAGATCAATGAGGCTATTTTGAGTGGCGGTGATCCGCTTACATTGAGTGATAAAAAAATTAGCAAAATATTAGAAAAAATTGAAAGTATTCGGCACATTAAAACGCTAAGGATTCATACTAGGACTGCTGTAGTCATTCCCTCAAGAATTACTGAGGAGCTCATAGCAACCCTTAATCAAACTAAACTAAAAGTTGTGATTGTTTTCCATATCAATCATGCTCAGGAGGTGTCCGATGAATTTGTAAATAATATTAAACCTTTGAGGAATCTTACATTACTTAATCAATCGGTATTTTTGAAGGATGTGAATGATGATGCTAAGGCTTTAGCTGAATTATCCTATAAGCTTTTTGAGGCATCTATATTGCCATACTATATTCACCTACTTGATAAGGTGACTGGTGCAGAGCGTTTCTTAATTTCAGATAATCAGGCTAATAAAATTTATACAACTCTGCAGAATATTGTCCCAGGCTATTTATTGCCTAAATTAGTTAGGGATGAGGGCGGCGAGTCTAAGAGATTGGTGATATAAATTTATCTAAATCTTCTATAGTGACCTCTCCCATAAATGTTTGTAGTAGCTTTCCCTCTGGGCTATATATTTGGGTTGTAGGCATTCCGACAATCTGACCAAAATTTGAGTATTCAGAGTCATTTTGGTGATCATATAGGACTATTGGGTAATTGATATTGAAGCGCTCGATAAATTCATTAATAATCTCTATATTGACTGGTTCAAAATCTAAGCCCAATATCTCCACATGATTAGAATTTTTATTATAGAATTTAACAAATGCAGGGATCTCTTTTAAGCAGGGAGTGCACCAAGTAGCCCAGAAATTAACCACTAGGTATTTCCCTTGTGTGTTTTTTTCTGTAAATACATTCCCCTTGATGTCAGTCAACTTAAATGTTAATTCAGGCTCTTGCTCGTACCACGGCATCAAAGGTTTTACCCAGTCAACTATTGAGTTAAAACTGAGTGCCTGGCTAGTATGAATGGGTGATATTAGCAGGAGTATAATAAGAAGTTTTTTCATGAGTTAAATTTATGAGTGCTAAGATTTATCACAATACGCGTTGCTCTAAATCAAGAGCAACAGTTGCCATTTTAGAACAAAACGATGTTGACTTTGAGGTTGTTAATTACCTTGATAATCCTCCAAGTGAGTCAGAACTTAAGGCTATCTTAAAAGATTTAGGAATCAGTGCTCGAGATTTAATGAGAAGAGGGGAGTCAAAATACAAAGAGCTTGGCCTTTCTGACAAGTCACTCAGTGAAGATCACTTAATAAAAGCAATGTTAGAGTCCCCAATTTTAATTGAGCGCCCCATTGTTAGAACAGATAAAGGTGTTGCTATTGGAAGGCCACCAGAGAATATCAATTCAATCCTTTGAGTTAATTCTCTAGCTCCTATGGTATGGGTGATTGTTGAGTAAACTATGGCCTCGGTAGAGTTGCTCTACTATGAGTAATCGAGCCATAGAATGTGTTAAGGTAAGGTCTGAAAGACTCCAAGTCAAATTACATTTTTGCTTTAGTTCTAACGAAAGGCCGTCTGCACCTCCGATAATCATTGCGACACTCTCACCATCAAGCTGCCACTTTTGAATTGACCTAGATAGCTCTTTGCTTGTTTGTTGTTTGCCTAACTCGTCAAATGCTATCAAAAGAGTTGATCCAGAGGCAGCATCTAGAATTAATTTTTCTTCTAGGCTTTTAGTATTATCAGCGCTAATTGATTTTCGGCTTTGCGATTCGAGAGCGGTAATTGTGAAATTATAGTTTTTAGGGAGTTGCTTCTTATAATGTTCAATGCCATGAGAGATCCAGTCAGGCATTTTTTTTCCTACAGCAATCAGATTAATCTTCATCTTTATCGATAGACCACAATTTTTCTAGTTTATAAAAATCTCTAGTTTTTTCAGTCATAACATGAACTACTACTTCTCCAAGATCAACAAGCGCCCATTCACTAAACTCAGTGCCCTCAGTTCCGAGGATCGGCATATTAAGTCTTTTGGCTTCGATACTCACATTGTTGGCTATACTCCTGACATGCTGAATAGATCGTCCAGTTGCAATAACAATGGCCTCCATATCGTCACTCTGCTTCATAATATTGAGAGTTACAATATCTACTCCTTTTAAATCATGAATAACATTTTCAACAACTTTAATTTGTTCAGCAAGCTTCATATTTTATGTAAAAAATTTATCACGGAGGGGGGCACTAAGTTATCAAGATTTTGATTGCTGGCAATTTTACCTCTAATATCGCTAGACGAGATATCTATAAGCTTTGAATGAGAGAAATATAAAAGACCGTTTGGTTTGGATTTTAAATGCTCAATATTATCTGTCACCTTAAAAGTATCAAGGTTCTTATGACTAGGCTGGTTTCCATTTCTTGGCAGGATAATCATATGAATAAGATCTGAAAACTTATCCCATTGTTTCCATGTTTTAAAGTTTACAAAGCTATCCATGCCAATAATAAGACAGATTGACTCTTTTTTGTGTATATCTACTAATTCTTTAAGGGTATCAATCATATAAGAGCTACCACCACGAAGGATTTCTCTTGAATCAATTTCAAGTTCATCAAACTCTTCGATTGCAAGGCTTAACATTTTAAGTCTTTGGTCTGAGGAATATTTAAGTGCGCTTTTATGCACAGGCTCATAGCACGGCAGAAGGAACAAACGTTCAATAGCGAGTTCTTTTTTAATTGAGGTTGCTGTTTTAAGATGCCCTAAATGAACGGGGTCGAAGGAACCGCCATAAATCCCTATCATAGTAGGGCATTAACCTCATCTAGTGTCATAGGAGACATTGGGTATGTTCTCGTAGAGTCATGAACATACATTCTATAACGGACAAATGTGTCTTCATCTTCAATCAACAAGAAAGGGTTGGCTTTTTTTTGTTCAGCAATCGTCGTTGTGATTTCTGAGCCGTAGTTATGTCCGCACAACAAATGAATATCATCAGGCACCTGGGCCATTAATTTTTTTAATGAGTGAAATAATGTGACTGGATTTGATCCAGCGAGGCTACAGATGCCAACACCATATACAAATAATGTGTCTCCAGCAATAAGATGCTCATCAAGAAGATAGCAGACCCCACCGGCAGTATGACCAGGCGTTTCAATGATTTTTACTTCAATATTTCCAAGCTTAATCGTATCCCCATCATCAACCGTATTAACTGGATTTTCAATACTGAGGTACGGAACCTCATTAACCCCAGCTGTAATTTTTGCGCCAGTTTTATTAGCAATGTCGTCAACTGCATTCGTGTGATCACCATGCCAGTGTGTTATCCAGATGTCTGTAAGCGTGTAACCCTTGTCCTTAATTTTTTTTAGAAATAAATCAGGTTCCCATGCAGGGTCGACAATAGCGCATGTTTTGGTTGCTTTATCAAAAATAAAATGTATAGAATTTTCATAGGCGCCGATATGATAAAGCACCTCGATTGAGTAATTATTGCTGTTATATATTTTTTCCATAATACTACTATTTTACCAATTTTGACTTGACTGAAATGAGATACAGATTATAATCTACGGTTTTGCTAACAACCCGGTTTTTTGGGGCTATAGCTCAGCTGGGAGAGCGCAACACTGGCAGTGTTGAGGTCGGCGGTTCGATCCCGCCTAGCTCCACCATAGCAAAAATGATTTTGTCCGGTTCGTCTATCGGTTAGGACTCCAGGTTTTCATCCTGGCAAGAGGGGTTCGATTCCCCTACCGGATGCCATTTTTTTTGAAAAAGTAAGTTAAATTTAACTTACTTTTTCATCTTAAAGTCCTCTAAAATTTTTATGTCCCGTTCGTCTAGTGGCCTAGGACGCCAGGATTTCATCCTGGAAACAGGTAGTTCAAATCTCCTACGGGACGCCACCTGAGAGCTAATCAATCAAAATATCAAAATGAATTAAATTTCAGAGTTAATTGACCTATATCATCTTTGATAATTACTCAATCTACTCAGCTACTTTGTTGTTATAGTTAGCAGTTAGAAAATTATCTTTTAAAGGGGTGTTATGAGTCATATTATTTATGAATCTGTAAAGCAGAGACTTCAACGCAGTGAGTTGGCTGTTCCTGGATCGAGTCCTAATATGTTTGAGAAGGCTTTAAACAGCGATGCTGATTATGTTTTTTTAGACTTGGAAGATGCTGTGGCTCCAGATGATAAATTACCAGCACGTCAAAATGTCATCGATGCTATTAACGATTTAGACTGGAAAGGTAACGGAAAAACGATTTCAGTGCGAATCAACAGTATCGATACTCATTATATGTATCGTGATGTAGTGGAGGTCGTGGAGCAGGCTGGTAGTAGGCTTGACACTATCTTACTTCCAAAAGCTGGAACCGCATCGGATGTGTATATGTTGTCAGCAATGCTTAATCAAATTGAAACGGCAAAAGGCTTAAAAAATATAATTGGAATAGAAGTTCTCATAGAAACCACACTAGGTATGGCCAATGTAATGGATATTGCAAAGCAGGGTCGAGATGAAAGGCTTGAAGCGATGCATTTTGGTGTTGCTGATTATGCTGCGAGTTGTAGGGCAAGAACTACAGTTATTGGCGGCTTAAATCTAGATTATCCTGGAGATCAATGGCATGCTGGACTGTCCCAAATGTTAGTGGCTTGTCGTGCCTATGGATTGCGTGCAATTGATGGACCTTTTGGAGACTTTAATGACCCAGAATCATACAAAGATGCAGCACGCAGAGGAGCAGCTCTTGGGTTTGAGGGTAAATGGGCAATTCATCCATCACAGATTGAGCTAGCTAATGAGATTTATACTCCGCCTGCATCAGAAGTGCTTCATGCAAAGCAAATTCTTATTGCGCTTGAAGAGGCTGCCAAAGCGGGCAGGGGTGCGGCCCAACTTAATGGACGTATGATTGATGCCGCATCTGCGAAGATGGCTGAAAATGTTGTCAATGCTGATAATGCAATTAATGGAAAGAAATAGGTTTCATTATGAATATTCATGAATACCAAGCCAAAAAATTATTAGCTAATTACGGCGTTCCAATTCCAAGAGGAGGCGTTGCTCACTCTGCTACTGAGGCTATTTATCAGTCCAACGAGTTGGGAGGTAATCAATGGATTGTTAAAGCACAGCTTCATTCAGGGGCTCGAGGAAAGGCGGGCGGCGTTAAGTTGTGTAAGAGTCATAATGAAATCTCAGAATTTTGTGACCAGCTACTCGGAAATAACCTAGTTACAAATCAGACAGGCCCCCAAGGAAAGATGGTCTCGAGTATCTATGTAGAAGAGGCAAGCGACATTACTAAAGAACTTTACTTTAGCATTATTCTTGACCGTGCATCTCAGAAAGTGACACTCATCGCTTCAACTGAGGGAGGAATGGATATTGAAAAGGTTGCCGAGGAGACTCCCGAAAAGATTACCAAGATAGTAATTGATCCTGCTGTTGGGATGCAGCCTTTTCAGTCAAGGCAGCTGGCATTTACTTTGGATCTTCCCAACGAGGTTGTTGGCGCTGCAAGTCGAGCAGTGATGAAGTGCTATCGCGCTTTTCGCGATACTGATGCCAACTTACTGGAAATTAATCCATTGGTCTTAACCTCAGATAATCGAATATTAGCCATAGATGCAAAAATGACTTTTGATTCTAATGCGCTTTACCGTCGTCCAGAGATTTTTGAGTTCCGTGATAAAACGCAAGAAGACCCGCGAGAGACAAATGCTGCAGAGCATGACCTAAGCTATATCGGGCTGGATGGAAACATCGGCTGTATTATCAATGGAGCTGGCTTAGCAATGGCCACTATGGACATGATTCAGCATGCTGGTGGTGAGCCAGCCAATTTCCTTGATATAGGTGGCGGCGCTTCATCTGAAAGGGTTGCTACTTCGATAGAGCTAGTCTTATCAGATAAAAATGTTGAGGCTATATTGATTAATATCTTCGCAGGAATAAATCGCTGTGACTGGGTAGCCCAGGGTATTGTTGATTTATTGAATAAGAGAGAAGTTGATATCCCTTTGGTGGTTCGTCTTTCAGGCACAAATGTCGAAAAGGGTCAAAAAATTCTAAGGGACAGCGGCAAAAAAGTTATTACAGCAGACACTCTGGCTGATGCAGCCTATAAGGTGGTTGATGCTTGGAAAAGTAATAAATAAAGGTTGAAATTATGAGTATTTTTATTGATGAAAAAACCCCAGTACTGGTTCAAGGTATTACTGGACGAATAGGCTCTTTTCATGCCAAAGAAATGATCGATTATGGAACCAACGTGGTTGCTGGCGTAACGCCTGGTAAAGGAGGCACAACGCATCTTGGAAAGCCAGTATTTAACACTGTTCATGAAGCTGTTAAGGAGACTGGAGCAGAGGCCAGTATTGTTTTTGTTCCTCCAGCCTATGCAGGCGATGGGATTATGGAGGCTGCTGAGTCGGGTATTAAATATTGTGTTAGCATTACAGATGGCATTCCAACGCATGATATGATTCGTGTAAAGCGCTATATCAATAGTGCCCAACCAGAAGAGCGAATGGTTTTAACGGGACCTAACTGCGCAGGAACCATCTCTCCCGGAAAGGCAATGATGGGAATTATGCCTGGCCATATTTACATGAAAGGTAGTGTTGGATTGATTGGAAGATCTGGCACCTTAGGTTATGAAGCTGCCTCCCAAATGAAGGAACTAGGAATTGGAATTAGTACTGCGGTTGGAATTGGTGGAGACCCAATTAATGGAAGCTCTTTTCTTGAAATTCTTAAGCATTTTGAGAGTGATGATGAAACCGAAGCAGTTTTGATTATTGGTGAAATTGGTGGCCCTCAAGAAGCAGAGGCTGCAGATTATTTTCAAAAAAATATGAGTAAGCCTATGGCTGCCTATATAGCTGGATTGACTGCGCCTCCAGGGAGATTAATGGGCCATGCAGGAGCAATTGTTAGTTCGAGTGGAGAAAGCGCTGCTGAAAAAGTTGAAATACTTGAAGAAGCTGGCATCATGGTTGCACCTACTCCATCAGATATGGGTATAACAATGGCTAAACTTTTGAAAAAGGCTTAAATAAATTACAAAAGCCAGTCATTAACCTTTTTAAAAATTTGTGATTCTTTGTTTGCAAGTCTTTCTACAACACCAAAGTGATCTACAACTGGCTCAGCAAAATAATCAAGTGGCGCACTATATTCTTTCCATTTTTCTACAAAGTTATCTGTTTGCCAGTGAAACTCAGGGGTCTCACCTGCGCCCAAGGCAACAAGGATTGGGGCGTCAGTTTTAGGTTTAACGTAGTGAGGGCTTAGGGCTTTACTTTCCTCATCGTCCAATCCAAGCGCATCTGCTATCGTTGTTTCTCTAATTGGGTCTAACTGGTAAAGTCCACTGACCGGGATTCCAGTTTTAACCATATCTGAAGGCAGTTCATTAGAAATTTTTTTCCAGTCAGTTGCTAGAACCATGCCTGTAATGTGACCTCCAGCAGAGTGACCAGACACATTGATTCGGTTCTTTGATATGGAGTGATTATCCGCGTTATTCCAGATCCAAATGATTGCCTCACGAATTTTATCAACAATGTTGGTCATACTAGCGCCAGGACACAACTGATAGCCTATCAGTGCAACATCGATACCTGAGCTAACAAAGGACTCCGCTACAAAGCTGTAAACTGATTTGTCACCCCTTTGCCAATAACCACCATGCACAAAAATGAACAATGGTGCATTGGTTTTTCCGCCTCTAAAGATATCAAGTTTATCTTTCTCACCACTTCCGTACTGACAGTCAAGAGACGAATCGACAGTCGCTCTAAATTTTTCACTTCTTTTGGACCATTTTTCAATGAGACCATCGAAATCATCAACTAGAAGTCTGACGTTGTATCCTTTTTCGAGAATTGGGTCAATTGGTATTGTTCTTTCCATCTTTATTCCTTTAATACTTAACAGTTATGAGCTTTGTTCGCCTTTAGTTTGCAGAGCAAAGAATTCTGATGGAGAGTTGCCAAAGGGCTGCATTGCGTGCTCTCTGAAAGCTGGACGCTCTTTGAGTCTCTCATACCAGGCTTCAATGCCTGGAAGTGAAGGCCTTTTGATATCAAGAACAAAGTACTTATGAATTAAAACGCCTAGTGGAATGTCTCCAAAAGTGAAGTCATCTCCAGCAACAAAGTTATTACCTACTAAGTGACCATCAAGGACTTTAAGGATTTCAGCACTCTGCTTCGCCATTTCAGCAATTTTTACGTAATCCCTGTCTTGCTCTTCGGTCCTCACAAGCTGCCAAAAGACTGGAAAAAAAGTTCCCATAAAGCTATCCGTTGACCAGGTCATCCATTGGTCAGATATTGCGGCCTTTTGAGGGTCTTCAGGGTAAAGCGTACCTAAACCATATTGCCTTGCAAGGTAGCGTATGACGGCATGAGACTCCCACATTACAAAGCCGTTATCTCGAATGGTTGGAATTTTTGAGTTTGGGTTAAGAGATCTGTATTCCTTAGTTTCAAGGTCGCCAGTCTGAGTGCCAATGGAGTGCCTTTCATAATCAACACCAAGCTCAGATAGCGTCCAAAGAATTTGGATCACCTGATTCGCATTTTTCCTACCCCATAACTCTAACATAGCTCTACTCTCCTAATTCTTAAGCACCATCTAGATTAAAACGAGGCATCACTCTCTCTGAAAAAAGAGTCATACTCTTGAGTATCTTTTGATAGTCAAAGCCCGGAAACTGCTGAAGAAGCATAATGTGTTTAAGACCTATTGACTCATTATGTTTTTGGATCTTCTCGGCCACGTAATCAGCATCTCCAACCCAGATCAGCTCGTATTTCATAAGGAAATCGAACCACTCACCGTTCAGATCTTGATCTGTCGGATTAGCATCATCATCTAGATAGGCTTTACGAGTCCAGCTCCCCTCAGGCCTTGCACCGCTAAGGTACTCATAGTAACCATTAATGGCGGCTCTGACATCTTTGTCTGCTTGCTCCATCGTCTCAGCGACGTAGACAACAGTGCATACACCAACCCCGTCTCCTCTTTGGTGAACTGTCCCGTCATGCGATTCTGCATTGGCATAGGCATCCCAGCAGCTCAAAAGCTTGCCTGGCGGGCTCGACATGCCAATCACTTTAAAGCCTCTCTCAGCAGCCAGTTTATAGGTATGAGGGGAGTTTGACATCAGCCATACTGGTGGATGCGGATCTTGATATGGCCTAGGATGGATATACATGCCCGTGTACTCATTATCCTCTGAGTGATACTCTTTCTCAAGAGGCATTAAGAATCGATTCGTCTCTCTCCATCCAGGAACTGGGAACTCATAAAATTCCCCCTTGTGAGTAAAAGGATCTTCAGTCCAAGCCTTTAAAATTACTTCAAGAGATTCCATAAATAGTCTGTAGCTCTTTTCATTATCCCTTCGATCAGCTTCCTTATTAAATTGAAGTGTTACTCTTTCATTGATTCCTTTAGCAACGCCGAAGTCAACTCTTCCTTCTGTCATATTATCAAGAAGAGCCACATCCTCTGCAACTCTGAGTGGATGCCAGTCAGGCAAAACTATAGGAGCTTGACCCACTCTAATTTTTTCTGAGTGAGACGCTAGATCAAGTGACATCATGATTGGGTTAGGGGGAGCGTTTAGATAGCCGTTGTGAGCAAAGTGGTGTTCAGTAAGCCAAACGGTTGTAAAGTCTGCTTGCTCTGCAAGTTGAGTTTGCTCCCTCATCATTTTAACGACACGATTCCAGGGAATGTTTTCACCTGGATTAAAGAAAGGGACAAAATCAAATCTCATTTAGAATTAAACGGTTCTAAATAGGTGGAGTATAAATCAGTTTTTTCTTTTTGATTGATTTTTTTAATATCCTTTTAGCCCTTTGATAAGGGGTTCAATGTATGGCTCATATTTTTTCCAAGCATCAGAGCTTCCTTGATACATCTTTTTTCTAACTTGTGAGGAGCTTGCAGTGACAACTCCTCGAGTGTTTTTATGGAAATTTAAACAGTCTTCATCCCAATCTAAATCACAGTAATTTAAAAGTTTTTGAGTTTCTTTTTTTTGATTATTTGTTAATTCTTCGTAACTCATATCATATATTTTGTTTGGAAATAATTTGTGCCAAAATTCCATCATTTCAGAATAGCGAGTATAAAATTTGACTAAATCCTCCTGATTAAAAGAGAAGCCATTTCCATCGCTAAAGTAATGTCTATAATTTGACCAGCAGATAGCTCTAGCATCTCTTTTTAAGTGAACAATCTTAGCTTCAGGTAATGCTGAGAGAATGAAGCCAATCAGTCTAAAATTAACTGGCATCTTGTCAGTAATTATTTTCTCTGAAACATTAAGATTAGAAAGATAATCTAGATATTGTTCACGAACTAATAAAAGATCTTTTTTAGACATTTTAAATTTATCTTTCTTTAAAGATTTTGCTAAGATAGGATCAATAATATTTCTTAGAGTAAGGAGTTCGCCTGCCCCATGAACAGCATGATGGCTTGAGATTATTTGTTCTATTAAGCTTGTTCCGGATCTGGGCATTCCAACAATAAAAATAGGTCTTATACTTGAATGTTTATCTGAAGGTGTATTAATTACAGGCTGAGTTGATGAGAACAAATTAACAATAATTGAATAAAAATTTTCACTCATGACAAAATCATATCCCAACTCTTGTTTTCGTAACGCGTTACCTTTATTTAAGAATTTAAAAAAATTTTCCGGATCGTTTAAATCTTCATATACTTTAGCTAAAGCAAAGCAAAGGTTAATTTTATGTAAACGTGGCAAATCACTTTTAGAATAAAGTGACTCCATTTGACTAATAAGAGGATCTTTAGCTTCAAATTTTTTATATTTACTTAAATTACGGTAGGAGTTAGTTAAGTTAGGGTTAATCTCTAAAGCTTTTTCAAAATAACTTAAAGCTTCTTTTGGAAGATTGATGATTTCACATAATATGCCTAAATCTTCATATGGTTGATCATATTCTGGGTTAATAGATATAGCTTTTTCAAATTGTTTTTTAGCTTTTTCAAATTTATTTATTTTTTGAAAAGCCGACCCTAAGTTTCTAGCTGCTTCTGGATAATTTGGACTATAAGCACTTGCCCATTCAAAACTTTTAATTGCAGAACTGATCTGATTTCTTTGAAAATAAATAGTTCCTAAGTTGAGATGGGCCTTAGGTTGCGCATGTTGAATATCTAATGCTTTTTGATAGTTTTCAATTGCCATATCGAACTGTTCTAGCCTTTGATGAGCAACACCAAGATTAAAATGAGCTTCAGCATAATCTGATTTGAGTTTTATTGCCATCTCAAGGTTTAAAATTGAAGCATTTAAATCTCCAATTTCACACAAACAAGATCCTTTAATATTGAACAAAAAAGGGTCATTATTATAAGTTTTTAAAAGTTCATCAATGCTAGATAATGCTTTTTGAAATTGACCAGTATTATGTAAATTTACCAAAACTTCTAATTGATTTACATTTGGTTTTATTTCTTTATTTTGATTAATTTCAAGTAAGCCATTTTTTGCTTCTTTGTTTGACGGGAATGATTCTAAAACACTTAAATATATTTCTTTAGCTTCATTGAATTGACTTTTTTTTCTGAGTTTTTTGGCTCGTAATAACAGTCGATCGATTTTAATTGACATTATATTAGGTCTGTATTTAATATAAGTTTAATGAATTTCAAAGTATACTTAATCGTTAGTTAAATTTGTTTAATTTTGTTGTTTAATCAAGTTTTTTAAAATATAAATTCCCATTCTCCTATTTTGTCTAGAAAGCTTCTTATGATATATATAATATTTATTTAATTTTTTAATCTGCAAGTCTAAAATGAGAATTGTATTCAAAAAAATAATAAAAATAATAAATGACAAATAAACAGGTCTCGCTTCCAAAAAAAGAGCTTGAATCAGCTTATGAACTATTCTCAAATGGTCAGATAATGGAGGCCATAGGTCAAATAAAAGTCCTAAATGAAAAATTCCCTAATCAGCCTTTATTATTTAATCTTATTGGCGCTTGCTATAAGGAGATAGGCCAATTGGAGGGTGCTGCCAAGATGTTTGGCATTGCAGTATCACTAAGACCAAACTATGCTGAAGCTCATTTTAATCTTGGAGTTGTTTTCCAAGATTTAGATCAAAAAAATGAATCAATAGAAAGTTATAAAAAAGCAATTGCTATTACTCCAAATTTTCCTGATGCACATAATAATCTAGGGAATGTATATATTGCACTTGACCAGTATGAGGCTGGAATTGGAAGTTTTGAATGGGCTATAGCACATCAACATGATTTTGCAGAAGCGTACAATAATTTAGCAAAAGCATACAATAATTTAGGAAATGAAAAAGATGCTATTATAAATTTTGAAAAAGCTATTCACTATAATCCAAATTATGACAAAGCTTATTTTAATCTCGCTCTAGTTTTTAAAGATCTTGGTGATGAAAAAGGTTTTCTAAAAAATATTGAAAAGGCTCTCGCTCTTAAGCCTGATTGGGGGTATGCCTACTACCACTTAAGCCGTATTAAAAAGTTTACAAAAAATGACCCTCAAATTGATGAAATGAAATCAATTCTTAACAGAGATGATTTGCCAATAAACGATCGTATTGGGTTTAGCTTTGCTCTATCAAAAGCCTTTGAGGACCTTAAAAATAACAAAGAGCAATTTAAATTTTTAAATGATGCAAATAGTTTGCACAAAAAAGAGTTGGGGTATTCAATTAAAAAAGACCAAGACTTGTTTTCAAGAATTAAGGATGTATTCCAATCTAATTCTCATATTGTTAAACCATCAGCTTATAATGCGCTAAAAGTAAAACCCATTTTCATTTTAGGTATGCCGCGCTCCGGGACCTCCTTAGTTCATCAAATTCTAGATAGTCATAAAAATGTGCATGGAGTCGGCGAATTGAATAATTTAAACAAAATAGTTATGCCGCTTCTCAGAGATTATGACGCTTTGAACAATAAAGGCTTTTCTGAAAATGAAATACTGTCTATACGAAATGATTATATAAGTTCCCTCCCTATGGCAGGAATTGAGAAAAATATTATTGTTGATAAAATGCCTATAAATTTTCGATATATCGGTTTTATTTTATCTGCATTTCCGGAAGCTAAAATAATTCACATGAACAGAGATCCGATGGCCACCTGTTGGTCTATATATAAGTATACGTTCAAGGGAAATGCTTATTCATTTGACCAGAAAGATATAGCTGCTTATTATCATCTTTATAAGGATCTTATGGATTTTTGGAATAAGCTTTTTCCAGGTATAATCTATGATCTTTATTATGAGAATCTAACAACTAATCAAGAAAAAGAAACTCGAAAATTATTAGATTACTGTGATTTAGAGTGGGATGAAAACTGCCTTAATTTTCATAAAAATAATTCAGCAGTCAAAACAACTAGTTCAATGCAAGTTAGAAAAAAAATGTATCAGGGTAGCTCAGAAGCTTGGAAACAATATGAAGATTATTTGCAGCCTTTGATCAAGGGTTTAGTCACTAATAAGCAATGAGTAAAAAAGATTTATTCGTCACCCAAACAAGCTCCATTATAGCTCTATATTCGAATGGTCAATATCAAGAGGCTATCGATACAATAAAAGATCTAACAAAAATTTTTCCAGACGATTCATTGCTTTGTAACATAATGGGAGCGTGTTATGCTGGTTTAGGGCAATTAGCTTTAGCAGTCAAGAGCTATAAGAAAGCGATATCTATTGATCCTGAATATGCTAAGGCCCACTATAACCTTGGCGATGCGTATCATCATCAAAATAAACATAAGGAATCAATAAAAAGTTATAAAAAGTCTCTGGAAATTGATCCAGAATATGCTGAGGCTTATAACAATCTTGGGAATATTTATAGAGAAAGTGGTGAATATAATCAAGCAGTCAGGAGTTATGAAAAAGCCCTTATTATCAAGTCGAACTTTTTTGAAGCCAATTATGGTCTTGGTCTAACCTTTTATGAATTAGGTGAAATTGAGTCTATGATTAACCATCTTGAGAGGGCAGTGAGCATCCATCCAAATCTCGCAGAAGCTCATAATTTTCTTGGAGTGGCCTATAATGAGCTTGGTCAATTAGATGATGCTGTTGAATCATATTTAAAGGCTTTAGATAAAAATCCAAATTTTTCAGAAGTATATAATAATTTAGGTAATGCTTACACTGAGCTTGGACAGCTAGATGAGGCCATTGAATCATATTTAAAGGCTCTCGATTTAAATCCAGATTATCCAGCCCTTCATAATAATTTAGGTAATGCATATAAAGAGCTTGGACAACTTGATAATGCGCTTAAATCTTATAGAAATGCTTTAATACATAATCCAGATAATGCTGACTCGCATAATTACATTGGAAATGTATTTGGTGAGCTTGAAGAGCTTGATGAGGCAGTTAAAAGCTATAAGATGGCTATATCTATTAATCCAGACTATGCTGAGGCTCACAATAATCTAGGGAATGCCTTCAGAGATTCTGAGCGATCGGAAGAAGCCATTAAAAGTTTTGAAAAAGCAGTTGAAATTAACCCCGATTTTGCAATAGCTTATAACAATCTTGGTAATCTTTTAAAGGATCTTGGCCGATTAGATGATGCAGTTGAAAGTTTCAAAAAATCAATAAAAATTTCTGATAACTTTGCTGAGGTGCATAATAATTATGGCAATATTCTGGCAGACCTTGGGCGTCTAGATGATTCAATAAATACTTTCAATAAAGCCATAGAAATAGATCCAAATTTTGCAGAGGCTTACAATAATCTTGGCAATGTTTTTAAAGGTCTCAATAGGATTAACGAGTCTGTACAAAGCTATAAAAAAGCCATAGAAATAGATCCAAACTTTGCGGAGGCATATAATAATCTTGGTAATGTTTTAACCATGGATACAAGCCTTCTTAATCAGGCAGTCAAAAGTTTTGAAAAAGCAGTTGAAATTAATCCCGATTTTGCAATAGCTTATAACAATCTTGGTAATGCATATAAAGATCTCAATTATCTCAATGAAGCGCTAAGCAGTTATGAAAGAGCTTTTGATATTGAAAATAGTCTGGAAAATGTATTAGGTAATATACTAAACACTAAAATGAACTCATGCAATTGGGATGATTTAGAAGAGTTACTTACTGATGCTAAACAAAGAATTGTTAACAATGAAAAAATAATTGAGCCGTTCAACTTAATGGGATTGGTTGATGATCCCGCTCTTCAAATAAAGGCTCAGAAGCTTAGAATGACTGGTGATCATCCTAAAAGCAATATTTTACCCACAATCGTTCGATATCCCAAGCATCCGAAGATCCGTATTGGTTATTTCTCTGCCGATTTTAGGGAGCATCCTCTCGCATACCTAACTGCTGAGCTTTACGAGCTTCATGATCGGAATTATTTTGAGGTTCATGCCTTCTCTTTTGGTTCTGATACCAAAGACGCACTTAATCTGCGTATTAAGGCAGGGGTAGACCAGTTTCATAATGTGCAGTCGATGTCTCATAAAGAAATGGCTTTATTTGTTAGGTCATTGGAAATTGACATTGCAGTTGATTTAGGTGGTTTTACTCAAGATGCAAGAACAGATGTCTTTGCCATGTCAGCTGCCCCGATTCAGCTGAGTTATATCGGTTATTTGGGGACGATGGGAGCTGATTATTATGACTATCTTATTGCTGATCCAGTGATGATCCCTAAAGAGAATCAAAAGTATTATGTTGAGAAGATTGTTTATCTACCTAGCTTTCAAGTGAATGACTCTAAGGACTTACCACCGGAGATTACTCTGACTCGCAAAGACGTGGGCCTTCCTGAAGAAGGCTTTGTGTTTTGTTGTTTTAACAATACTTATAAATTTACTCCTACGATTTTTGATAGTTGGGCTCGAATCTTAAGTGCAGTTGAAGATAGTGTACTGGTTGTATTTGCAAGTAATGAATCCTCTAAAGTGAATCTTACTAAAGAGATAGCGCTAAGACATATTAATCCAAACCGACTCATTTTTGCTGACCGCTATGAGAGGCCAGAATACCTAGCCCGCTATCGAGTGGCTGACCTATTCCTAGACACACATCCTTATAACGCGGGAACAACAGCGAGTGACGCCCTTAAAATGGGGCTTCCTATGCTTACTATGATAGGACAATCCTACCAAGCAAGAATGGGTGCCAGCATCCTTACTTCAATCAATCTTCCTGAACTCATTACCAATACTCCAGAAGAGTATGAAGCACTTGCTATTGAACTTGCTTCACAACCAGATAAACTCAAAGCGATTAAAGATAAGTTAGCAAGTAACCTCTCTACATCGCCACTTTATAATACTAAGCTGTTTGTAAAAAATCTTGAATCTGCTTATACAACGATGAATGAAAGACATCATAAGGGATTAGAGCCTGATCATATTTATTTTGAACATTTTAAGTAAATCAAAAAGATATTGTAAAATGAACTTATTTGGTAGAAAAAATGAAAAGTAAAAAAACAGTTTTAGTTACTGGCGGTGCTGGCTTTATTGGCTCTGCATTAATCAGACATATTATCTCTCATACAGAATATAAGGTAATAAACATTGATAAATTGACCTATTCTGGCAATTTAGAGTCCTTAAAATCTATTGAATTAAATCAAAAATATTTTTTTGAAAAAATAGATATTTGTGATGAAAATTCTATAAAAACTTTATTACTCAAAAATAAACCTGATGCATTAATCCACCTTGCAGCTGAGTCACATGTGGACAGATCGATAGATGGACCAGCAGATTTTGTTCAAACAAATATAGTTGGAACTTTTACTCTTCTTGAGCAGGCTAAGCATTATTGGCAATCACTTAAGGGAATAAAAAAAGAAAACTTTAGATTCCTTCATGTTTCAACAGATGAAGTATATGGCGATCTTGATCAAACTGATGATTTATTTACTGAAGATACTCCTTATAATCCGAGCTCTCCTTATTCTGCCTCTAAAGCGAGTTCAGACCATCTAGTTAGAGCTTGGAATAGGACATATAATTTTCCAGTTCTTATAACCAATTGCTCAAATAATTATGGACCATATCAATTTCCAGAAAAGCTTATTCCTCATATGATTCTTACTGCCCTTGATGGGAAAAGTCTTCCAGTTTATGGCGACGGTAGACAAATTAGAGATTGGCTCTATGTAAATGATCATGTTCGTGCACTAATGACTGTGTTAGAAAATGGTAGTATTGGGGAAACATATAATATAGGCGGGAATAATGAAATACAGAATATTGAAGTTGTTAATACAATTTGTAATATATTAGATGAATTAATGCCAGATCGATTGAATGGTCTTGCTTCTTTCAAAGACTTAATTACTTATGTTAAAGATAGACCAGGACATGATGTAAGATACGCAATTGATGCTTCAAAAATCAAATTTGACTTGAACTGGGAGCCTAAAGAGGATTTTATTTCTGGTATAAGGAAAACTGTTGAATGGTACTTAACCAACTTATCTTGGTCAGAAAATATTCAAGATGGAAGTTACAGACTTGAGCGTTTAGGAGTAAATTAAAATGAAAGGAATTATTCTTGCGGGAGGCTCTGGAACTAGGCTTTATCCATTAACTAGGAGTGTTTCCAAGCAGTTACTTCCAATTTATGATAAGCCAATGATCTACTACCCATTGTCAGTATTGATGTTAGCTGGTATAGAAGAAATATTAATTATTTCTACTCCTCAAGATTTGTCAAAATTCGAAAATTTACTTGGCGATGGTTCAAATATTGGAATTAAATTAGATTACAAAGAACAGCCATCTCCTGACGGCTTAGCTCAGGCTTTTATTATAGGAGAGGATTTCATAGGAGAAGATAGTGTCGCTTTAATTTTGGGTGACAATATATTTTATGGTCAAGGACTTACTGATTTGTTGATTGAAGCAGTTTTTAATGTGACTTCAAACAATTTGGCAACTGTGTTTGGATATCATGTTAAAGAGCCCTCGAAATATGGCGTTGTTGAATTTGATAAATCTAATAAGGCAATTAGCATTGATGAAAAACCATTGAATCCAAAAAGCAACTTTGCAGTAACTGGTCTTTATTTTTATCCCAATGATATAGTAAAAAAAGCTCACTCAATAACCCCTTCCGAAAGAGGAGAGCTTGAAATTACTTCTGTTAATGATATGTATTTGAAAGAGAATCGTTTAAGAGTTAAGTTGCTTGGAAGAGGATATGCCTGGCTTGATACTGGATCTCATGAGGATTTACTAGAGGCTTCAAAGTTTGTTGAAACTATTGAAAGAAGACAGGGATTAAAATTGGCTTGTATTGAAGAGATTGCATTCGAAAAAGGGTATATTTCAAGAAAGCAATTATTAGCGATTGCCAAAGCGATGAAGAATAATCAATATGGTCAATACTTATTGAGTCTATAAATGAAATTCATACCTCAATCTATCCCAGAAGTATTATTAATTGAACCGATAATTCATAAAGATAATAGAGGGTACTTTATAGAAACCTTTAGGCAATCATTGTTTGATGAGGCTATTGGATATAAAGTTGATTTTGTGCAGGATAATGAATCAAAATCTATCTCAAAAAGGGTTCTGCGTGGTTTGCACTTTCAGTCACCTCCGCACACTCAGGGCAAGTTGGTTCGAGTTATTAGTGGAAGCGTGTTAGATGTGGCAGTAGATATAAGAAGAAATAGCAAAACATTTAGCAAGTATGTTGCCATAGAGTTAAATGAAGAAAATAAAAATCAGCTCTTCATACCTCGTGGATTTGCTCATGGATTTGTTGTTTTGAGTAAAAGTGCAACTATTTTATATAAAGTTGATGCATATTACTCAGCAAAACACAATGAAGGCATTGCTTACAATGATTCCGATATTAATATTGATTGGGGTTTTTCAGATAATGAAATAATCCTCTCTGAGGTCGATAAAAATTATCCTACGTTGGCAAAAAGTGATAAATTATTTTAATGTAATTATGTCATGTTCATATTAGTTACAGGAGCAAATGGCCAGCTAGGAAAAACATTTAATTATCTAGTTGATCATAATAAATCGGATAATCGTTTTGTTTTTGCCACTAGAGAGCAATTAGATCTGACAGATTTTCAAAATGTTCGCAGTTTTATTGAGAAAAATCAATTTGATGTAATTATTAATTGTGCTGCTTATACTGCAGTAGATAAATCTGAAGTGGAAAAGGAACAGGCAAATTTGGTCAATCATTTGTCAGTTAATAATATTGCAGAAATAGCTAGAGACAATTGTATTAAGCTGATACAAATTTCAACTGACTATGTTTTTGATGGTTTGAAGCTCAAACCATACAATGAAACGGATGATACCTCTCCAATAAATGTATATGGCAAAACAAAGTTAGATGGTGAGAATGCAATATTATCAATAATGGTATTTGATGCACTAATTATTAGAACAAGTTGGCTTTATTCAAAATATGGAAATAACTTTCTAGATACAATACTAAAGTTAATGAAAACAAAAGAAAAATTAAATATTGTCTCTAATCAGATAGGCTCTCCAACCTACGCTAATGACATAGCAATTGCAATATTAAAAATTATTGAAAGTAAGAAATTTTCTGAAGCTAGTCAAATTTCAGAGGTGTTCCATTATTCAAATGATGGTGAATGCAGTTGGTATGATTTTGCAAAAGAAATAGCTAATATTTCGGACACAAAGTGCATTATCACCTCAATTGATTCAAAAGATTACCCACAAGAAGCATTAAGACCAAAACATGTGTTATTAGATAATAACAAAATAAGAAACTCCTTTGATTTGGACATTATTTATTGGAAAGATTCATTAAATAAATGCATCCAGGCTTTGTCTAATTCTTCAAATTCAAACTAAGATTAATTGATATGAAGTGTATTCAAATAATTATTCCGAAACGAATGAAAGGTGAAAGGCTTGATGTAGCAATATCTAAGATGTTGCCAGAGCAATCTAGATCTAAAATAACTTCATGGGTTAAATCTGGTGAAGCAATGATTAATGAGAGAATATTCAAACCAAAAGATAAAGTGAGTGGAGATGAAATAGTTTCTCTAGCTTTAAATCAAGAGTCAAATTATGATTGGCTAGCTGAAGATATTCCACTTAATATTGTTTTCGAAGATGATCACATTATTGTTATCAATAAAGAGCACGGTATAGTAACTCATCCTGGAGCTGGAAATAGGAGCGGAACTCTAGCTAATGCTCTTCTTCATTATGACCCTAGTCTTTCAAAATTAGATAGAGCAGGAATTGTTCATCGTTTGGATAAGAATACTTCAGGCCTTATGGTTGTTGCACGAAATATAAAATCACAAAAATTGTTAGTGGAGCAGCTTCAAACGCATTCAGTAGTTAGAGAATATTCTGCTGTTGTTTATGGCCATATGATTTCTGGCGGGACTATCGATGAACCTCTTGGGAGGGATCCCAAAGATAGGGTTAAACAAGCAGTTATTAGGAGTGGAAGAGAGGCAAAAACTCATTATCGGGTAATTGATCGTTATAATAATCATACTCATGTTAAAGCAATCCTTGAGACAGGACGAACTCATCAAATCCGTGTCCATTTATCGCATATTGGCCATCCATTAATTGGAGACTTTATATATGGGGGTAAGGTCCGATATCCAAAAAAAGCAAGTGATATTCTAAAAAATAAAATATCTAATTTTAAAAGGCAAGCTCTTCATTCAAAAAAATTAACCTTAAATCATCCAGAGTCTGGAGAATTGATTTCCTTTAAGACTGAACTTCCAAAAGATATGTTTGACCTTATTAAAGTATTGGTTGAATTTGACAAGAACTAATTGAGTCTCAAGAGAAGCTTCTTAAATTTGAAAAATAATTTTAGCCGTTAGATATTTGAGTAACTTAAAGTAAAGGCTTTATAATTATCAAATATAGAATTTTGAGCCATAATAGTAGCTTTTTATTAATAAATAAATATTACTTGTTTATGAGAGTGGTCAGGAATTAAATTTTTAAATAAAGATTATAATTTAATTAGGAGAAACAGTGAATAAATGTCTAATATGCGACAATAGTTTTAATCCTTTCGTTGATTTTGGAAATATGCCAATAGCAAATGCATTTTCTACGAAAAAAGAGTTAGAGAATGAATATTTATTTTCTATGAAGGTTGGTTTTTGTGAAAACTGTAATATGGTTCAATTGCTTGAACAGCCTGATAGAGAAAAAATGTTTCATGATAATTATGCTTTTTTCTCATCAACATCAAACTATATGATTAGTCATTTTCGCAAATTTTCTAATTCAGTGACTTCGCTTCAGAATCTAGATCAAAAGTCTTTTGTTGTAGAAATAGGAAGTAATGATGGAATTATGCTGCAGAATTTTGTATCAGATAAAATTCCATGTCTTGGCATTGAGCCCTCTAAAAATGTTGCGGAAGTTTCTAAAAGCAAGGGGATAGAGGTAATAACTGAGTTTTTTGATAAGTTATTGGCCGATAAAATTTCAAAAAATTATCAAAAAGCAGATGCAATTTTGAGTGCAAATGTTATGTGCCATATTCCTTATATGCATTCTATTTATGAAGGCGTTAAAACATTATTAAATGAAGAAGGTGTTTTTATATTTGAAGATCCTTATCTTGGTGAAATTATTGAAAAAACATCTTTTGATCAAATTTATGATGAGCATGTTTTTCTTTTTTCAGCTTTATCTATAAGTCATATTGCTAATATGCATGATCTTGAACTAGTAAATGTTGAACCTCAAATCACTCATGGAGGATCAATGCGATATACAATAGCTCACAAAGGGGTTAAGCAAGTCTCTCAAAATGTGATTAGTTTAATAAAGAAAGAAAAGGAAATAGGGTTGGATAGAAACGATGCATACCTAGATTTTACTGCTAGTGTTAATAAGATAAAAAATGACTTAATTGAGCTTCTTAATAATCTTAAAAATGCTGGAAAGAAAGTTGTAGCATATGGTGCAACTTCTAAAAGTACAACTGTAACAAACTATTTTGGAATAACACCTAATCTTGTCGAATGTATCTATGATACAACTCCAATTAAGCAAAATAAGTATTCTCCCGGTGCACATATACCGGTTTTGCCATATGATCAATTTAGAGATAGCAATCCGGATTATGTATTACTTTTTGCTTGGAATCATTCTGAAGAAATTATGAAAAAAGAAATTGACTTTATGGGAGACCAAAGGCATTGGATAACTTATATACCTAATGTAAAGGTTAGTTAATATGGTACTTTGTTCAAATCCATCAGAACAATTCAAGAGTTATCAGTCTGAAATTGAGGATGCTGTTATTTCAGTGATGCGAGGTAATTCCTATGTTTTAGGAGAGCAGGTTAGATACTTAGAGAGAGAGTTTGCTGAATATATAGGTACTTCATCTGCAATTGGTGTTGCTAATGGAACTGATGCTATTGAGATAGCATTGAGAGCCTTAAATATAGGTTTTGGCGATGAAGTTATTACTGTTTCACATACTGCTGTAGCTACTATTGCAGCTATTGAAGCTACAGGCGCTAGTGCTGTTTTAGTTGACGTAGATTCAAAATTCTATACACTCAATCCAGCCCACCTTCAAGAGTTATTAACAAAAAAAACAAAGGCTATTATTGCTGTTCATCTTTATGGACAGGCTGCTGACCTTGATCCAATAATAACTTTTTGTAATTCAAATAAAATCTATTTAATTGAAGACGCTTCACAAGCCCATGGCGCAAAATACAATAATAAAAGGGTTGGCAGTATAGGCGATATTGGTTGCTTTAGTTGTTATCCAACAAAAAATTTAGGTGCAATTGGAGATGCTGGATTAGTTACTTCAAATAATCATGAATTAGCTTCAAAAATTCGGATGATTAGAGAATATGGATGGCAAGATAGAGTCAGTATGCAGCCAGGAAGAAATTCTAGGTTAGATGAGCTTCAAGCAGCTATATTACGAATCAAGCTGAGACATTTAGATAAAGATAATCAAAAGAGAAGAGATATAGCAGAATTTTATTATGAAAAACTCTTAGAACTTCCAATTTTATTGCCATCTATTCGTAGCAATGCTGAATCTGTTTTTCATCTTTTTGTGATTCAGGTCGAAACTCGTGATTCTTTACTAAGCTTTCTCAAAGAGGATGGAATTATTGCTGGGATTCATTACTCTTTGCCAGTTCATATGCAACCTGCTTACAATGATAGAGTAATAAAATCAGAAGATATGACAGTTACTGAAAACATTGTTCAAAAAATTATTTCGCTACCAATCTATCCTGAATTATCAAAAAGTGATTTAAACAAAATAGTAAATAGAATAAAACGATTTTTTAATCTCTGAATTTAGAAAATCCAATGAATCTAGAGAATTATTGTAAATAAATGAATGAACTTCAAAGCAAGTTAAAGAATAAAGTTATTGCTATAACTGGTGCAAGTGGATACATTGGTTCTGCATTGGTAAATGAGTTACAAGGCTATTCTGTCAAAAAACTTGTTCGTATTAGTAGAACAAAACTTAAGGCTGAAGAGAATATTGAAGACTGGAATATTGATTTAAATGATTTAGATTCTTGGTTAACAATTGTCAATCATTCAGATATTATTTTCCATTTATCAGGAAATACAAGTATTGCAGCTGCTGAAAAAAATCCTGAAAATAGTCTAAATGTAGAGATTATTCCGATTACAAATTTAGTAAATGCTGCTAAAGAATTATCTATTAAGCCAAAAGTTATTTATGCATCAACAGCAACAATTTATGGCTTAACTCACGAATTCCCTGTATCAGAAGATCAACCCTCTATTCCAATAACCTCCTATGACTCAAATAAGTTAAGTGTTGAAAAAATACTAAAAATGGCCACTCGTGAAAACTTAATTGAGTCAGTGTCATTAAGACTAGCAAATGTTTATGGTCCTAGCATTAATGATAGCTCAGCTCTTGACAGAGGTATTCTCAGTAAAATTACAAGATTAGGTTTTGAAAATAAATCTATAAAGATTTATGGTACGGGAAATTATATAAGGGATTATATTTATATAGACGATGTTGTTCAGGCATTTTTATTTGCAAGTACTCTTAATTACGAAAAAATTAAAAAAAATGATGAAATACTATTTAATGTTTCAAGTGGTGTAGGCACACCAATTAAAAGTGCATTTGGATTGATTGTGAATGAAATAGAAAAAATAACTGGTTTCAATTTAAAGATTGAAAATGTATCATGGCCCAGTGGGATATCTGAAATTGAGAAAAGAAATTTTATAGGCTCAGCTGAACGATTAAAATCGCTCACAAGCTGGTCGGCTAAAACATCAATTGAGGAGGGTATATATTTGTTGGTGAATCATTTAAGTAAGGAATATTCTAAATGAAGTCTGTTAAATTAATAGAATTTCCTGTCTTTAAAGAAGATAATGGTGAGCTTTCAGTTTTTGAGCATGGAAATGAGTTAATTCCATTTTCGATAAAAAGGATTTTTAATGTAATGTCTGAAAAGGGAAGCATTAGAGGTAAGCATGCTCATCGTCTATGTTCACAGCTTCTTATATGTTCTAATGGGTCTGTAGAGGTCTCGTGTGATGATTCAGTAAGTAAAAAAGTTTTCATACTTGATAAGCCTAATTTTGGTCTATTAGTTCCTCCAGGTATTTGGGCAGAGGAAAAATATATTGAACATAATTCAACTATGACTGTAATCTGTGATCGTCTTTATGAAGCAGAAGATTATATAAGTGATTATCAATACTTTAAAGATTTTGTTTCCCAACTAGAAAATAAGGGAAAAAAATGAAGATTATAGTTACAGGCGCAATAGGGCATATTGGATCCTATATTATTCGTGATTTAGGAATTTCTTTTCCTGAATCTACAATAGTAATGATTGACAATATGATGACTCAGCGTTTTCCTTCTTTATTCAACCTCCCATCGAGTGCTAATTATCAATTTATTGAGGGAGATGTTAGTCAAATGAATTTAAAGCCAATTTTTATTGGAGCTAATGTAGTAATTCATTTGGCCGCAATAACCGATGCTGCTGGAAGTATTGATATGGCTGAAGAGCTAGAGGCAAATAATTTTCAGTCAACACTAAAAGTGGCAGAAGCATGTATAAAAGCTGATGCTCCTTTAATTGCACTTTCATCTACAAGCGTTTACGGGACACAAAATAACCAAGTTGATGAAAACTGTTCTGAGTCAGAGCTTCAGCCACAGAGCCCTTATGCAACTACAAAGCTTAAAGAAGAAGAACTTATTGCTGAATTTGTTAAAGATAAAAGTCTAAAAGCAATACATTGCAGGTTTGGAACAATTTTTGGCGCTTCTCCAGGAATGCGTTTTCATACGGCAGTCAATAAGTTTTGTTGGCAGGCTGTAATGAATCAACCTATAAGTGTTTGGAGTTCTGCATACGATCAAAAAAGACCATATCTAGATTTATTAGATGCATCTAGAGCGATAGCATTTATCATAAAAAATAATATTTTTGACGGTCAAATATATAATGTTTTAACTATTAATGCTACTGTTCGACAAGTTGTTGAAACAATTAAGGAGTTTGTTCCAAATTTAGAAATAGAATTTGTCAATAATCGAATTATGAATCAACTTTCTTACGAAGTAATGTGTGATCGTTTTAAGTCTAAGGGATTTATTTTTTCTGGCGATATTAGAAGAGGTATTAAGGAAACTATTGACCTTTTAAAATATTCCAATAATAATTAGCTAAAACATTTTAAGTAAATTCTGAAATTTATGAAATTTTTTCCAAAAAACGTTAAATTTTTGTCTACACAAAGGTTTCTTGATGGTGGAAAAAGTATAGGTAATTTTGAAAACTTTAATCTAGCGCTTCATGTCAACGATAAGCGAGAGAGTGTAATCAAAAATAGATTGATACTTGAAAGTTATTATGATTTGCCATCTGAACCAGTATGGATAAATCAAACACACTCATCTATTTGTGTTAATGCCTCCACAATTAAAACAATCGTTGATGCTGATGCAAGTTTTACTTGTGATTCAGGGATTGTTTGCGGAGTTTTAACTGCTGATTGTTTGCCAGTCTTTGTAAGTAAAAAAGACGGCTCAATGGTTGGAGTTGCTCATGTTGGCTGGAGAGGGTTAATCTCTGGAGTTATTGAAAACCTAATTAAATCCTTCGAATCCGATGGAGATAATTTAGTAGTTCACCTTGGCCCTGCAATTTCAATGAATTCTTTTGAGGTTGGCGAAGAGGTTAAAAGTCAATATCTATCTAAAAATGAGAATTTTGAGCGTTCTTTTTCTTTCCATGACAATAAACACTATCTTGATTTATATGATGCAGCTAAAATAATACTAGAAGGATTTAAAATATTTTCAATTTCTGGAGGTGATAGGTGCACTTACAAAGAGGAGAATCATTTTTTTTCTTATCGAAGGGATGGGGATGATTCAGGCAGGATGGCGCATCTCATCTGGATAAAATAAAATTACCTGTCTTCTTACTTCTCTTTGCCTTGGGTATTAAATTCTATTTCACCAGTGATTTTATTATGAAGATAATAATGCAGTGATTTTTGCTTCCTTTGCTTTTGCTGAATAATGCAGCCACGAACATCAAAATCATTATCTAATTCAATATCATCATAAGAAGGATTGAGACACTTTAAAATTTTGCTTCCATTAACTTCAAAATATTGGCGGAAATATAGCTCATCATTAAAGTCAATAATCACATAAGCCCTATGATGAATTGGCATTGAAGGGTCAACAATGATAATACAATTCTCAATGAATTCAGGTGACATCATATCACCAATATTTTGAAGTGCGTATGGCTCTGAGTTTGTAGAACAGGTATTCTGAAATAGAGCTTTAGGATCGTCTAATGTTGACATTTGGGGCAAAAATAAGTAGCACGCTGATTCTGAATAATTCTTTTAATTTTAACACTACATCTAACGCAAGGCATGCCATCACGGCCATAAACACACAGTAATTGTGAAAAATAACCAGGATTACTGTCAACGCTATAAAAATCATTTAGAGTTGTTCCACCATTATTGATCGCATCTGATAAGACATTCTTTATGCATTTAGTCAAGACTATGAAGCGTTTTTTTGAAGTTTTCCCTGCTTTTCTATTGGGAGATATTCCTGCTAAAAAAAGGCTTTCAGAAGCATAAATATTGCCAACTCCAACGACAACACTGCTATCCATAATGAAAGTTTTAATATTTTTTGATTTACCTATAGATGCCTTATGAAGAGAGTTGTTATCAAATTCATAACTTAACGGCTCTGGACCTAGGTTTTTGAGCAGACATATTGTTTCATTGAGGTTTTGCCATAGAACTGAGCCAAATCTGCGGGGATCATGCAATCTTATGCTTGTTAAGTTATCAAGTTTAATTTCAAAGTGCTCATGTTTTCTTAATGGTACTGAGGAAGGTGTAACTCTAATAGAGCCCGACATGCCGAGATGCATCACAAGCTGACCTTTTTCAAATTGTACCAATAAGTATTTGGCGCGCCTTGAGATTGCTTTAATAGTTTGATTTTTTAAAGTACTCGTAAGATGTGAAGGTATTTCCCATCGCAGTTTTTTTTTATAAATATGTATCGATACTATTTTTTTATCAGTAATAAGAGGTTCTAATCCACGGCGAGTAGTTTCAACTTCAGGCAGTTCAGGCATAAATCTTAGTTCTGATCATTAACCAATGCAATCTTTTTAGTTGCTCCAAAGTCAGTTTTTCCACTTCCAAGTTTTGGTATCTCATCAACAACCAAAACAGAGGATGGGTGATAAAGTGGGCTAATTTTTGCGTCTGAAAGAATCTTTATGAGTTCACTTTTGTCAAGATTTTTCGTAGAAAGAAGGACAATTTTTTCACCTTTGCGCTGATCTGGCAAACAGGTTGCCGCAACTTCTAAATCTTTAATGCTACAGGCATCTAAAATTTCTTCTTCAACTGTCGTTAAACTAATCATCTCGCCACCTATCTTTGCAAACCTAGAGTAGCGATCAACAATTGTTAAAAATCCATCCTCATCTAAATGACCTTTATCTCCAGTTCGGTACCATCTATAGCCATCAATTAACTCGATTACCTCAGCAGTTTTTTCTGGCATCTTGAGATAGCCTTTCATAATTTGTGGCCCACCAATTAAAATCAATCCATCCTCTCCTACTGGTATAGGATCTAGTGAATCGGGATCAACGATCCTGAATTCAGTTCCACTAAAGGCTTTACCTACAGTACCTGGTCGATTCCTTAATTTATAGGGTGATTCGATATCTGGTAAATTTACAGATGCTCCAGGCGATGTTTCCGTTGTTCCATAACCCTCATAAACAGGTATATTGAATTTTGATTCAAAACCATCTCTAACTTCTGATCTTAACTTTTCAGCTCCAGCGACAACAAGCCTCAAAGACTGCATTGATTCTGAGCTAACTTTTTTACTTATAGTGTACATTCTAAGAAAAGTTGGAGTTCCAACTAAAATCGTGCCAGAGTATTTTTGAATTCCAGATGCAATGGTTGTGACATCTTTAGGGTCTGCGTGACATACAATTGGAATGCCTTCCGATAGAGGCATAAAAGTTGTAATGGCAAAGCCGAAAGCATGAAAAGTAGGTAGTGTTGACATAATTACATCACTATTTACAGCTCCTAACTCGATTGCAGCTTGTTTAGCATTAGCTGCTATATTGCTGTGAGTTAATTCAACCCCTTTTGGAGACCCTTCACTACCACTTGAAAACAAAATGGCCGCAGTATCATTCATTGCAACTTCTTTGAAGTAGGCCTTCTGAATGACACTGGCAGGAAATAAAATAGCCTTTAGAAGCGTTCCTAACCTTGATATGGTTGAAATTTCTTCACGAATATCTTCCAACATTAGAAGCTTAGAGTTAAGAAAAAATGACTCTAAATTCACGCCTCTCTCTAGCATCTTATCTAAAAATTTACGTGATGTATATATGTGTTTGACTTCAGCTTGGTTTGCAGCCGATTCAAGTGCCTTCTTTCCTGCAGTAAAATTTAAATTCACAATGGTCTTTCCAAGCGAGAGAATCGCCATTGATGCAATTGCTCCACCACCACTGCTAGGTAAAAGTAGACCAACATTTTGCTCAGGGCTATATTTTGCAATTTTTTTTGAGAATAAAAGAACGCCAGTTAAGAACTTTTTATGAGATATCTCTACACCTTCAATATCTGCAACAGCAAAAGCAGTTTTGGATTTTTTTGCATTCTTCAGCCAAGAGACATGAATAGGGTCTAGTGTTAGAGGGTAGTTTTGCCAGTCAGCAAAAGAAGTTGGGTGATTTGACATAATGAATTAGCCTCCAAGCATGGCTTTCTTAAGATTTTTTTGGATAGGGTTTTCTGAAATCCAGATTCCAAAAAAAGCTTTTTTGAATTCAATTCCTGGGATTGTGTCAATATATTCAGAATTCTTAAGGACATTTGTACCCGCGTCAGGTAGGTATATAAATTCATAATAATCACCATTACTAACATCACTATTAAACGTTGAAGTTAGCTGGTCGACCTCTTTCTGAATAGGCACAATATTGTTACCAGTTGATTTTTCTAGGCCTTCATTCAACGCATTTTTCATAGCGTCAACCGTAACTAATGAAGATGTAACATCGATACGAATAGCCATTGGGGCGTCATCGCTCATTATTTCTTCGGCATTGGAATTGGAAGACTGAAGATAAAGACTATTTTCATAGACCTTCATAAACATTTTTACTCGAGGGCCGTGCCCATTAAGTGTGAGTTTTGTGCCTTGGTACTCCATGGTGTTAGGAATATCAAGAGCATTTGTCGGGGTTATTGAAAAAGAAGCTAAAATCATTAATAATATTGATAAAGGCCTATTTACTTTAAAAGTCATTAATTATTTCCTTCTATATAAAAAGTTTGAGTATATCTTATTCAGTAAGATAAATGAGTAAAAAGCAACTCACTAAATCATGAACTATTTATAATGTTAACTTTTGAACAAACAATGAGTAAAACTATGAATCCATTAACATCTGTAAAAGGCACTATTATTAGCGGCTTTGTATTAGCCATCCTTGTTGCTATTTATGTTTCACCTGAAAACTCGTCTTTGATTGGAAGAAATCTAAGCGTTTGGCTCCATGCAATTTTTGGAGTTACCTGGATTGGCTTATTATATTATTTTAACTTTGTACAGGTGCCAGCGCTAGCTGATGCATTAGCAGACGAAGGAGGCCCTGGTCCAGCTGCAATTGGAAAGTATGTTGCACCTAGAGCTCTTCTCTGGTTTCGTATGGCTGCTGCTGCCACATGGCTTACAGGCGCATGGGCCCTATCTATCTCGCCTCAGTATGGATTTTTTAAAACTTTTATTTTTCAAGCACCAGCAGGCCCCATGATGAGTTTGGGTGCCTGGATGGGGACAATTATGCTATTTAATGTATGGATCCTTATTTGGCCAAACCAAAAAAAGGTGCTCGGAATAGTTGAGGCAAGTGCTGAAGAAATAGCTAGCGCTAAGTTCACAGCAGCAATGGCTTCTAGAACTAATGTCGTTTTGTCAGTACCAATGCTTCTTTGCATGATTGGCGCAGGACATGGTGGCTACTTGTTTTAATTGTACTTTATGATAATTATTGAAAAAACCGGGCTTATCCCGGTTTTTTTTAAGTATTTAGTAAAGTTGCAATTAATCAACTATTCTTAATTAAGCTATCAATGTTTGCCTGTTTATTCGTCTTATATAAGCAAAAAAACCTTATTTATTGAAAAAAAATACTATTAATAAACCTTATATATAAAGGATTTATAGTTTAAATTGGATAAATTGTTGAAAAAATACAACTATTTGTATTTATTTTTCAAATTTTCATTGACAAAGCTGTGTAATATCATTATTATGTACGCATTGTTATTTGTAAGAATAGCAAAAGGGTGTTGGGATAACCAACAATTAAATATTCTAAATGGAGAATAAAATGAAAAAACTAATCGCACTATTCGCGACAACAGCTGTAGCTTCTACTTCTGCTATGGGTGCTATCGCACTAAGTGGAGCGGCTTCTGTATCATATGATGATAACGGTTCTGCTGCATCTGCTACTTCGTACGATGCTGACCTAACCATTACTGGTACGGCAGGCGCAACTACTTATACAACGTCTATGGACATTGATGGCGGTACTGATGGTTCAGCTTCAACTACTGTGAACAATAACGATGTAAGTGTTACTTCTGCAGTATTGGCTACTACTATTGGTCCAGTAACTATTTCTGCTGATATGTATGATGAAAATGATGCAGCTACTACAGTAACTGCTGGTGGTCTTATAGCAGACAGTGGTGACAACAGAAGTGTAACTGTAAGCTTAGATGCTCCAGTTGGTGACGCTACTATCGGCCTAGATGACTCTGGTGATGTAACTGTTTCAGGTACATGGTCAGGTGTTACATTAGCACACACTATCCAAGATGGTGCTGACAAGACTGTAGGTTCTGCAAGCATTGCTGGTATGGACGTTAGCTTGACTAATGATGCTGGTGCTACTGAGTGGACTATTGGTACAACTGTTGCTGGAACTGCAGTAACTGTTGGAAGTGATAAGTCTGTATCTGCTACATTTGGTGTTACTGGTAACACTGTAGTTGTAACTCACACTGCAGAGCGTGCTGCGGCAGCTTCTACTACTGCTACTAAGTACTCAACTGCACAGAAAGATGCTTACACTACAATCGCTGTTGCGCGTGACCTGACTTCAGGTGCTGCATTATCTGCAACGTATAACACGTTTGATAGTTCACTAACTCTTAAGGCTTCTGTTGCATTCTAAATTCGTTTAGTTTGAACAGTTAACTTATCTAAGTTAGTATTGAAACCCAGGGCGAGCCCTGGGTTTTTTTTGTCCAATGGAAAATAATTCTGATTAAAAATGTTTAAAATATTGCCACGCAATTAATAAAAATCTAATGAAACTTCTTCTAAATGACAGAACATTAATAAAGATATCAGGATCTGATTCAGAGTTATTTCTTCAAAATCAGCTGAGCAATAATATTAATAAGCTAGATAATTCAAAAATACAATTTAATGTTTATTGCCAACACCAAGGAAAAATATTAGTCCTCTTCTGGGTCATGCGTTTAAATGATTATTTTATTCTATCTTTTCCAGCTGAACTTAGTGAAAAAGTTACTTCAAGACTTCAAATGTTTGTCATTATGTCAGATGTAGTAATAGAAGATATCTCAGAACAATATAATCAGATTGGTTTAATTAATGAAAGTCATTCTAATGCATATTCAATGAATGAAGGTATGTCACTCTTAATTGTTTCTTCTGGTGAGATGAATAAAGAAATTAATCATAATGATGATGAATGGAAAAAGGCTTGTATTGATTCTCAAATTCCAGAAATATATTTAAATACTAGTGAAAAACTGGTTCCTCAAATGCTTAATTTAGATATCGATGAATTGGGTGTGAGTTTTTCAAAAGGCTGCTATCCAGGGCAAGAAGTCGTTGCTCGACTTCATTATTTAGGTTCAGCAAAACGTCGATTATTTTCTTTTAGAGCTGATCAAGAGATGTCTGTTGGTGACTCACTATTTTGTGCAACCTCAAAGAATGCTTTGGCAAGAGGTGATCGGTATAAAGGTAGTGGAATTGTTGTATCTAAGGTAAAATATAATTCGTTATTTTATTGCTTAGCTACACTCGATGTAGACCTAATAGATGAAGAGATAACGCTTAATAATAAAAATGGACCTAAACTAGAAAAAATAAACAATGAATAAAATTTTACTTATATTAATCGGATTAATTCCAAGCCTTAGTTTTGCTGTTTCTGATGTCACCACTCTTGATTTAACAAGTCATTGGGCGGGTTACTTAGCCGTTATTTTGTTTGTCATAGCATATGCATTTGTTATGCTCGAAGAATTCACCCATTTCCGAAAATCTAAGCCAGTGATTTTAGTTGCTGGAATTATATGGGGAATTATTGGCTGGGTTTATGCATCCGAAGGTATACCACATGCAGCTGAAGCTGCTGTCAGGCATAATTTTTTAGAGTACGCAGAGTTATTCTTGTTCCTTTTAGTGGCAATGACTTATATTGAGGCGATGCGTGAACGTCTTGTTTTTGAAAAATTAAAGGTATGGCTTATATCAAAAGGATTTAGTTACAGGCAGCTCTTCTGGCTTACAGGTTTTATAGCATTCTTTATGTCACCAATTGCAGATAATCTTACTACTGCCTTAGTAATGGGCGCTGTGGTATTGGCAGTTGGGGCTGGAAATGCGCGTTTTATTTCAATTGCTTTTGTTAATATTGTTGTTGCTGCAAATGCTGGCGGTGCATTCAGCCCATTTGGGGACATTACAACTCTAATGGTCTGGCAGAAAGGCCTCGTTGATTTTCAGCAGTTCTTTAGCTTATTCCTTCCATCTTTGGTTAATTTCCTTATACCTGCTGGAATTATGCATTTTGCGATTAAAAATGAAAAGCCTAAGATAATTGATGAGCAAGTTGACATTAAAATGGGCGGCGTTTTAATTACATTTATGTTTCTATTAACGATTGCGACTGCAGTAAGCTTCCATAATTTCTTACATCTTCCTCCTGCAATGGGCATGATGACCGGTCTGGGTTACTTAATGGTTATTAGTTATTTTGTAAAACGTGGTTACAACCCTAATGATCCAATCTCAGAAAAATTTGATATCTTTAAAAATGTCTCTAGAGCAGAGTGGGACACGTTGCTATTCTTCTTTGGCGTCATAGTGAGTGTTGGCGGCTTAGGCTTTATGGGTTATCTAGCGCTTGTATCGGAAGCCATGTATGTTCAGCTAGGTGCTACTTATGCTAACGTATTAGTTGGAATTTTATCTGCGATTGTGGATAACATACCAGTCATGTTTGCAGTGTTAACAATGACTCCAGATATGTCACTAGGACAATGGTTATTGGTTACATTGACAGCAGGAGTTGGTGGAAGTCTACTATCAATTGGCTCTGCGGCTGGTGTTGCGTTAATGGGACAATCAAAAGGCTACTATACTTTTGTGTCACATCTAAAATGGATTTGGGCGATTGCCTTAGGATATGCTGCAAGTATTTTGGTCCATCTTTGGATTAATTCAGCACTTTTTGATGTCCCAATCTAACCTTTTTATAGACATTGGAAACTCTGCTGTTAAATGGCGAACGGGTGATTCAAAAGTTTTTTCAGAGGGTATAGAAAATTTTTCAATAAAAGCACTTAACCAAACAAATATTGCTTGGCTTAGTGCTGTGGCTCATTCAGATATTGTTCAGGAAATATCGACTCATTTTGAGACAATAAACATTATAAAACCTCAAAAGAAATTTGGAAATCTTACGCTTTCATATGAAGATCCTTCCAAGTTAGGCGCAGATCGATTTGCTGCTATGTTAGGCGCAATAAACCATTTCCCCAATAAGCCACTTTTGGTAATTGATATTGGAAGCGCGATTACCTGTGATGTGATTGATAAGAATGGAATGCATCAAGGCGGCCTAATAATGCCAGGTCTGAGTTCTCTAAGATGGAGTTTTGAAAAGTTTAAAACGAGTAATTTAACCTCTGGTTCAAAAGATTTAGCTAATAATACTGATGATGCATGGGAGCATGGAACCTATGCAATGATGATTAGTGCTATCAATTATCAAATTGAAAGTTTTCAATCCAACTTCTCTGATGGGATTATTGCTATTTGTGGAGGTATGATAAAAGAAATTAAACAAGAGCTGCCTGACTCTATTGAATTCTTTGATAATTTGGTTTTAGATGGCTTAGAAAGCTATAGCCAATCTATGGGATAATGCAATTAAACATTTAATCCTTAATTAAATAAAATGAAAGATCATCGCGTACTATCTGGAATGCGTCCAACAGGCCAACTTCATCTTGGGCATTACCATGGTGTTCTTAAAAACTGGGCAAGACTTCAAAATGAGTATGATTCTTATTATTTTGTAGCTGATTGGCATGCATTCACAACTCACTATTCTGACAGGATTGATCTAGAAAAAAACGTCTCAGATATGGTTATTGACTGGCTGGCGACTGGCCTTAATCCAAACACTGCAACCCTATTCGTTCAATCAAAAGTGCCTGAGCACGCAGAGCTTCATTTGCTTTTATCCATGACAACCCCTCTTAGCTGGCTAGAGAGAGTCCCGTCATTCAAGGATCAGCAAGAAAAGTTGAAATCTAAGGACTTATCAACCTATGGTTTTTTAGGTTACCCACTTCTTCAAAGTGCCGACATATTAATTTATAAGGCTGGCCTTGTTCCTGTCGGTGAAGATCAAGTTGCGCATGTTGAGTTTACTAGAGAGGTTGCAAGGCGCTTTAATTATGTTTATGGCAGAGAATCTGATTTTGAAGAGAAAGCTGAATTAGCGATTGGTAAGATGGGAAAGAAGCAGTCCAAACTTTATAGAGAGCTTCGAAAAGCTTATCAAGAGACGGGTGATGATGAATCACTGGTAAAGGCAAAAGCTCTGCTTGGAGAACAACAAAACATCACTCTAGGCGATAGAGAAAGACTACTTGGATTTATAGAAGGTTTGGGAAAAATCATACTCACTGAGCCCGAAGCGCTGCTCACGAAAGCATCAAAAATGCCTGGTTTGGATGGACAAAAAATGTCTAAGTCTTACAATAATACGATCTCATTAAGGGAAGAGCCTGAATCAGTTAAGCAAAAGGTGAATAGAATGCCAACAGATCCAGCACGTATTAAACTAACAGATGTTGGAGATCCAAATAAATGCCCTGTTTGGCAAATGCATCAAATATATTCCACCGATGAAACTTTGAGTTGGGTAAAGGAAGGCTGTACTAAAGCCAAAATAGGGTGTATAGAGTGTAAAAAGACGATTGTAGACTCTATCAATTCTGAATTAGAGCCTATTCAAGAAGAAATAATGAAGTATGAGTCAAACCCTAATCTAATTCAGGAAATAATCTTTGACGGCTCTGAACGAGCACGAATAGTGGCAAAAACTACTATGGACGAAGTTCGAGACGCCATGGGTATAACCTACTAAATAAAGCTATAAATTTATGTCTGAAAGATTACAAAAACTCATTGCAAATGCTGGGTACGGCTCAAGGCGCTGGGCAGAAAGATTAATTGAGCAAGGTAGAATTTCAACAAATAATCAAGAAGCAAAGCTCGGCGATAAAGCTCTTATAACAGATAGAGTAACTATTGATGGAAGATTAATAGATCTTCAGCGCTATGCAGAGGAAGAAACAAAAGTACTGATACTAAATAAACAAGCCGGCGTTATATGCTCAAACAAGGATGAAGAGGGTCGAAAGAGTGTTTTTGACTTCCTACCTGAGAATACGCGATGGGTTATGGTAGGTCGTTTGGATCTGAATACTTCAGGGCTACTTCTGTTCACCAATAATGGAGACTTAGCTAATAAATTAATGCATCCCAGTTCAGAAATAGATAGGGAGTATGCAGTTCGCGTTTTGGGCAAGGTAGAAGACGATCACATCAAACAGCTCAAATCCGGCATAGAGTTAGATGATGGCTTTGCAAAATTTCATAGAGTCACTCTTGGAGGTGGGGAGGGTGCTAACCGATGGTACCATGTAGTCGTTAGAGAGGGCAGAAAAAGAGAGGTAAGAAGGCTATGGGAGGCATTAGATTTTAAAGTTTCTCGACTTATTAGAACAAGATTTAGCGATATTCGTTTGCCTGAAAAATTGCGTGCAAATCAATCAGAATATCTCAAACCGAAACAGGTACAAGCACTCCTAAAGTCAGTTAATTTACAAAGTTAAATCAGTACCTTTTTTAGAAGTTTTAATTTACATTTTCAAGAGATTATCAATCTTGATATACCTTATGTGTCAAGTATAATGGCGTTTTTAGATAGAAATAATATACGCCAGAATGTCTGACTACAAAAACACCTTAAATTTACCTGCTACTGATTTTCCAATGAAGGCTAACTTGGCAAATCGAGAAGGGTCTTTCCTTAAAGAATGGCAAGACAAAGATATTAATCAACAAATTCGTCAAAAATTTAAAGGTAAGCCATTATTTGTTTTGCATGATGGACCCCCGTATGCAAATGGTGATATTCATATCGGACATGCTGTTAACAAAGTCCTTAAAGATGTCATAGTTAAAAGCAAAACCTTGTCGGGCTATGACGCGCCTTATGTCCCTGGGTGGGATTGTCATGGGCTTCCAATTGAGCACATGGTTGAAAAAAAGAAAGGAAAAGTTGGACATAAAATTTCTGCTGACGAGTTTCGAGCTGCCTGCAGAGAATACGCAGACAAGCAAATCGAAAAACAAAAAGTTGATTTTAAGCGTTTAGGAATTTTTGGTGATTGGGATAATCCTTACTTAACTAAAAACTTTAAATATGAAGCTGATATTGTTCGTGCACTTGGAAAAATTGTTAAAAATGGCCATCTTGCTAAAGGATTTAAACCTGTTCATTGGTGTACAGAATGCTCATCTGCACTCGCTGAAGCTGAAGTAGAGTACAAAGATAAAGGCTCTGATACAGTTGATGTTGCGTTCAACGTTGTTGGTGATTTTTTTGGAAATGATAAACCTGTAGCCCTTATTATCTGGACCACAACGCCTTGGACATTGCCAGCTAATGAAGCTGTTTCACTTCATCCTGATCTTAATTATGCTTTGGTCGATGTCGGCAAGACTTTCTATATTTTGTCTGAAGATTTGATTGAATCTTCTCTCGAAAGATATGGAATCAAAGACTTCAAAAAACTAAGCAGAACATATAAAGGCTCTGAACTTGAGGGGATCATGCTTCAGCATCCCTTTTATGACAAACAAGTCCCAGTCATTCTTGGAGATCATGTGACCACTGAAACTGGAACTGGAGCCGTTCACACCGCACCAGCACATGGCCAGGATGATTATGTAGTTGGCTTGCAGTACAACCTCCCTGTAGACTGTCCTGTAGATGGAAGAGGTGTATTTATAGATTCTACCGAGGGCGTAGCAGGAGAATTTATTTTTAAGGCTAATGCAACGATTATGGAGTTGCTAGAAACTCAAGGTACGCTGGTCAAACATGAGCCTATCACCCACTCGTATCCGCATTGCTGGAGACACAAAACACCAGTTATTTTTCGTGCAACACCGCAATGGTTTGTCTCAATGACGCAAAAGAACCTAAGAGATAAGGTTAACGATGAAATACTGAACGTTAAGTGGATTCCAGATTGGGGGCAAAAGCGTATTGAACTAATGGTTGGCAATAGGCCAGACTGGTGTATTTCGCGTCAAAGATATTGGGGCTCTCCAATCACTTTATTCATTAATAAAAATACTGGAGAGTTGCATCCTGACACTGAAAATTTGTTTGAAGTGGTTGCCAAAAAAATTGAGCTTGATGGAATTGAGGCTTGGTTCAAACTTCAAGTAGAGGATGTTTTAGGCTCTGAAGCCAAAGATTACGAGAAAACGACTGATACGCTAGATGTTTGGTTTGATTCTGGCGTAAGTCATTATGCCGTTTTAAAAGCAAGCAATTATTTAAGTGATGTGGCAGATATGTACCTTGAGGGTTCAGACCAGCACCGAGGATGGTTTCAATCATCTCTTTTAACATCTTGCGCTATTAATGAAAGAGCACCATACAAACAGGTTTTAACTCATGGCTTTACGGTGGATCAAAATGGATACAAGATGAGTAAGTCTCTTGGCAATGTCATTCCCCCGCAAAAGGTTGTAAACTCTTTAGGCGCTGATATTTTGAGGCTATGGATTGGAAGTACTGATTACTCTGGAGAGATGACCGTTTCTGATGAAATTCTAAACCGAAGTGCAGACAGCTATAGAAGAATTAGGAATACTATGCGCTTTATGCTTGCAAATATGCAGGGCTTTAATCCAAAGAATGATTTAGTTGATATGAATAATATGCTCGTTCTAGATCGATGGATTGTGTCAAAAACGCATGATTTACAGCAACAAGTTATTAACGAGTACGAAAATTATAATTTTCATTTTGTTATGAAGGCTATCCTTAATTTTTGTACTAACGATTTAGGTGGTTTTTATTTGGATGTCATTAAGGATAGACAATATACGACTCAGGCTGAATCATTGGCGAGACGCTCTGCTCAAAGTGCATTATTTCATATCTCTCATGCAATGGTACGATGGTTATCGCCCGTCCTTACATTTACCTCAGAGGAAATATGGCAATTTTTGCCAGGAGCTAGCAATGAAAGTGTTTTCCTTCAGACCTGGTATGAGGGTCTAGAGGGTAATTTTGATAATCCAGTGATCGAGACCTCCAGAGATATTAATACGCATTTAAGAAAAGAGCTTGAAGAGATGAGGCAAAATAAGGTCATAGGATCGTCACTTGATGCCGAAGTTGATATTTACTGTAAAGATGAGAATTATCAAAACTTGTTAGGCCTTAAGAGTGAATTAAGATTTGTCTTTATAACCTCTGAAGCAAGGGTCAATGAATTATCGGACAAACCATCAGACGCAAAAGAGATTAATAGCTCAATCGCAATTAAAGTTCACAAAAGTAACCATCAAAAGTGTGTTCGTTGTTGGCATCATCGCCCAGAAATTGGTCAAAATAAGGCGCATGATGATCTATGTGATAGATGTATTGAAAATGTCTCCGGTAAAGGTGAAAATAGGGTGTTTGCTTAATGACAGATTATCCAAAAATTCTAAATGTTGAGCTTGGCTCGAAGTCATACCCTATATTTATTGGAAGCGGACTGCTGTCACAAAAACCTTTTATTACTGACCATATTCATGGTCAACAGGTCATGATTGTGTCAAATACTACAGTGGCACCTATATATTTAGATCAAGTTGCTAAGCAATTAGATGGATACAATGTTGAGTTTATAATTTTGCCTGATGGAGAGCAATACAAAACACTGGAAACCGTTAATACTATTTTTGATGCCCTTTTAAAGTCAAAGTTTGATAGAACTTCAACCCTTATTGCTCTTGGCGGAGGAGTGGTTGGTGATATTACCGGTTTTGCAGCAGCCTCTTATCAAAGAGGGGTTAACTTTATTCAAATCCCTACAACATTATTGTCTCAGGTAGACTCCAGCGTTGGAGGAAAGACTGGTGTTAATCATGATTTAGGTAAAAATATGATTGGTGCTTTTTTTCAGCCAAAAGCAGTCATTATTGATGTGAATACCCTAGACACCTTGAATGATCGAGAATTTTCTGCTGGGATGGCAGAAGTCATTAAATATGGACTACTTGGTAATGCTGATTTTTTCTCAATAATTGAAGAGAATATTGAATCGATTATGAATAGAGACAAAGATTTAATAACAGATGTAATCTTTCAATCATGTGAGGATAAAGCTCGAATTGTAGCTTTAGATGAATTCGAGAATGGAAAGAGGGCGCTATTGAATCTAGGCCACACCTTTGGACATGGTATTGAAAATACTTTTGGGTATGGAACATATTTACATGGTGAAGCGGTCTCTATTGGCATGTATATGGCTTCAATACTATCAATGCTTGAAGGAGATTTATCTAAAGAAGATACAAATCGAATCCAAAACATCCTTGAAAAAGCAAATCTGCCTACAACAATTAAAAAATCTATGGATAGTGAATCCTTAATTAAGGCAATGTCTTTAGATAAGAAATCCATTGATGGCAATATACGATTTGTTCTTCTAAAGAGTATTGGAGATTCGTTAATTACGGGTTCTTATTCCAAAGAAAATTTTAATACAGTTGTTTCAAATTTTTGTCACTAAAGTAATTTAAATATGTCACTAGATAATAACAAAGTTAAAGAAATCGCTTTTTTAGCAAGATTGAGTATTGAAGATTCAGAGTTAGAACAAAGCACTAAAGAGCTTAATAATATTCTTGGCCTAATGGATCAACTTGGCGAGATAGATACTGGAGGCGCAGAGCCAATGGCACATCCTTTAGAGATGTCTCAACGCCTGAGAGATGATCAGGTTACAGAAAAAGATTTATCTGAAGAATTTCAAGAGATTGCTCCTAAGACAGGAAGTAATCATTTTTTGGTTCCAACTGTAATTGAATAATGATGCATAATCTCACTATTGCTGAGCAAATTAAAGGGCTAAAAAATAGAGATTTCTCTTCTTTAGAGCTCACTCAGCACTATCTAAATCGGATTGATGATTCAAAGTTAAACGCTTTTATATCAGTCACCAGTGAACAGGCCATCACTCAAGCAAAACTGGCAGATTCAATATTGGCCAAAGGAAATGCTACAAGCCTTACTGGAATCCCCTATGCACACAAAGATATTTTTTGTACAAAAGGTGTAAAAACCAGTGCAGGATCAAAAATGCTGGATTCATTTATTTCGCCTTATGATGCAACCCTAAGTGAAAAGCTAAACTCTCAAAATATGGTGATGCTTGGTAAAACTAATATGGACGAGTTTGCAATGGGTTCGTCCAATGAAAATTCATATTATGGACCTGTAAAAAACCCATGGGATACAAAAAAAGTGCCTGGTGGCTCTTCAGGAGGCTCTGCTGCCGCTGTTGCATCTCATATTTCCCCCTTTGCTACTGGAACAGATACGGGTGGCAGCATTCGTCAACCGGCGAGTTTATGCGGTATTACAGGACTCAAGCCAACCTACGGTAGGATTTCTCGTTACGGAATGATAGCTTATGCTTCAAGCCTGGATCAAGCAGGCCCAATGACGCGAACGGCTGAGGATTCTGCAATCATTCTAAACGCAATGGCTGGTTTTGACACAAAAGATTCGACAAGTGCTAATAAATTAGTGCCTGATTATACCAAAAATTTATCAAAGTCATTAAAAGGGCTCAAGATTGGTCTGCCAAAAGAATATTTTTCAGAAGGTTTAGATAAGGGTGTTGAAAAGGTTGTGATGAAGGCTATTAATGATTATGAGTCCATGGGTGCTGAGATTATTGAAGTGTCATTGCCGAATTCAATTCATGCAATTCCTGCCTACTATATTGTTGCTCCATGTGAGTGCTCTTCAAATCTTTCAAGGTTTGATGGCGTCAGGTATGGATACCGATGTGATGACCCGAAAGATTTAAATGATTTGTACTTGAGATCGCGCTCTGAAGGCTTTGGAGACGAGGTCAAAAGAAGAATTATGATTGGTGCTTATGCACTTTCTGCTGGATATTATGATGCTTATTATCTCAAAGCTCAAAAAGTCCGACAGCTCATCAGTGAAGACTTTAAAAAAGTATTCAAAGAGGTGGATGTTGTTATGGGTCCAGTTTCTCCTACTGCTGCCTTTGACTTAGGCTCTGTTAAAGACCCCGTATCTATGTATTTGGCAGACATATATACACTTTCAGTTAATTTAGCAGGACTTCCAGGGATGAGTATTCCTGCCGGATTTTCAGATAATTTACCTGTTGGTCTTCAATTAATTGGTGACCATTGGTCTGAAGAATTATTACTTAATACTGCACATCAGTTTCAATTGAAAACTGATTGGCATCATTTATCACCAGTTGATTAATGAGGAGCTATTTATGACCTGGGAAACGGTAATTGGGCTTGAAATACACTCACAGTTAAAAACTAAATCAAAAATTTTTTCTGGTGCATCTACAGCCTTTGGTGCAACAGCTAACACGCAAGCATGTGCCGTTGATCTTGGTTACCCTGGTGTTCTTCCGGTTCTTAATCAGGAGGCCGTTAAAATGGCGCTCAGCTTTGGTTTATCTGTCAATGCAACGATAAACAAAAACTCTATTTTTGCACGTAAGAATTATTTTTATCCAGATCTTCCGAAGGGGTATCAAATTTCACAATTTGAAATTCCAATCGTTGGAAATGGAGTCATAGATATATCTTTAGAAAATGGTGAAAACAAACTGGTCGGAATTACTCGCGCTCACCTTGAGGAGGATGCCGGAAAATCAATTCATGATATGTATGATGAGTTTACAGCAATCGACCTAAATCGTGCTGGCACTCCCTTACTAGAGATTGTATCAGAGCCTGATATGAGTAGCGCAAAGGAAGCGGTTGCTTATGCTAAGAAAATACACGCTTTGGTTCAATACATCGATATTTGTGATGGTAATATGCAGGAAGGCTCTTTTCGATGTGATGCGAATGTCTCAGTCCGCAAACACGGCGATAAGCTTGGGACCCGAGCAGAACTTAAAAATATAAATTCTTTTAAATTTTTAGAAAAAGCTATTAATCTTGAAGTAGAAAGACAGATTGACATCTTGGAAGAAGGAGGTTCAGTAGTTCAAGAAACAAGGCTCTATGATTCAATTAAAAATGAAACTAGATCCATGCGCTCTAAAGAAGAAGCGAATGATTACAGATATTTCCCAGATCCTGATTTACTTCCAGTTGCTGTTAGTGAAGAACTCCTCTTGGAGATTAAAAAATCACTCCCTGAATTGCCTACTGAAAAGAAATTAAGGTTTGTTGAACAATTAGGTTTGAGCTCATATGATGCCGAAATCTTAACCTCTCAAAAAGAGGTCGCAGACTATTTTGAAGCAGTGATAAATAAAGGTGCAGATGCTAAGCTTTCCGCTAACTGGGTCATGGGTGAACTCTCTGCGGCTCTGAACAAAAACCAAGTCGAAATTAATGATTCACCGATACCTTCAAATGAATTATTTGTGTTAATCTCAAGAATTACTGACAACACAATCTCTGGAAAAATTGCTAAAGATGTTTTTAAGCTGATGTGGGAAGGTAATGGAAGTGTTGATGAAATTATTGAGAAGCAAGGTCTTAAGCAAATGACTGACTCCAGTGCTTTAGAGTCAATCATTGACGATATAATTTCTAACAATCTCGATCAAGTTAAGCAGTATAAAGATGGTAATTCGAAGCTATTAGGTTTTTTTGTTGGCCAGGTTATGAAGGCTACACAAGGAAAAGCAAACCCTAAGCAGGTTAACCAGATATTAAATGAAAAACTCTCTTAAATTCAAGGATTTAGGTACTGATTTCTTTGCACATATCCAAACCCAAAGACTCGAAAATCCCTCTTTAATCCATGTAAATCAAAGATTAAAGCAAGATTTAAACTTTGATATAACCGATAAGGAGTTATTAGAGATTTGCTCTGGAGACAAGCAGTTAGCTCAAGAGCGTCCAGTATCAACTGTTTATGCTGGCCACCAGTTTGGCTACTTTGTACCTCAGCTTGGAGATGGACGCTCATGCCTGATTGGGGAATTAGAGGATAATGAATTATCATTAAAAGGTGCTGGAACTTCGCCATTTTCTCGTGGTGCAGATGGTCGTGCAGTTCTAAGGTCAAGTATCCGTGAATATTTATGTTCTATTGCGATGCAGGGTCTAAATATTCCTACTACAAAAGCCCTAGCTATTGTTACTAGTAGCTCAGAAGTATATAGAGAACACGTTGAAAATGCTGCCGTTGTAACGCGAGTGGCTGAGAGTCATATTCGATTTGGACACTTTGAATATTTTTCGTCTCTGGGGCAAAATGAAAATGTTAATAAATTAGCTAATTTTGTAATACAGCATTACATGCCAGAAGTTAAGCAAGGTGATTACTTGGGTCTATTTAGTAAAGTTATTCAATCAACCGCAATAATGATTGCAAGATGGCAAGCTCAGGGATTTTCTCACGGCGTTATGAATACAGATAATATGTCTATTTTGGGTCTGACGATTGACTATGGCCCCTTTAGTTTTATGGAGGCCTATGATCCAGGCTTTATTTGTAATCATTCAGATACGCAGGGTCGATATTCCTTTGAGAAGCAGCCATCTGTTGCATTATGGAACTTACACCGACTTGCAGATTCTCTGAAAACTTTGATAAAAAAAGACCAGTTAAAAGAAGCACTATCGATGTATGAGAAAACTTTGGTCAAAGAATATTCCTTGCTAATGAGAAATAAATTTGGTTTTACTGTCCAAGATGAAAGTGATAATGCAATAATTACTAATTTTTTAGAACTTCTCTACACGCATAAAAAAGATTACCATCAGTCAATAAGACTGCTCTCAAATGATGATGAAAACTCGTTAGGTAAAGCATTTGATCCTTGGTTCAAAGACTACCGAAAGCGTCTAAAGAAGGAAACAGGAGATCTAAATCAAAGGCGCACTTTAATGAATAGGGTTAATCCAAAATATATTTTAAGAAATTATTTAGCTGAAGTTGCGATAAGGAGGGCAGAAGATCACAATGAATATGCTGAGATTGAGACCCTCTTTAAGCTCCTTAGAGATCCATTTGAAGAGCATGAAAGGCATGAGTCTTACGATAGTGAAACACCAGAATGGGCTCAAAATCTTGAGTTAAGTTGCTCATCCTAAAATAACTAGGGCATACTGAAACCAGCTTAAAAGAAATTCAACCATAGGCCTTACGAGATAGTTAAAACCACCTAAAAACATTAGGCCGAGGAGTATATAAAGACCGTACTGCTCTAATTGGTTGTATTGATATGAGAGTCGATTAGGCAATAAGGCGCTAATCACTCTAGAGCCATCCAATGGAGGAATAGGCAAGAGATTGAATACAGCAAGAACACAATTCACAAGTATTCCAATACGACCCATCTCAATTAAAACTGGTATGCTCAGATTGATTGCAATGATCATTAATAGTAGCCAGCCAATAGCCATCACTAAATTAGCACCTGGCCCAGCCAATGCAACCCAAATCATTCCAGATTTTCCAGACCTTAGCGCATTAAAATTAATAGGGACAGGTTTAGCCCATCCAAAGATAAAACCAGAGGACGAAAGCAGAAGAACGAGTGGAATAGCAATGGTACCTATAGGATCGATGTGTTTCGTCGGATCTAGGGTAACTCGCCCCATCATTCTTGCAGTATGATCACCCAATTTACTGGCAACCCAGCCATGTGCTGCCTCATGAAGTGTGATTGCAAAAACCAATGGAATAATATAAATTAATAAAGTTTGAAAATCAGGCATTAGGTAAAATCGAATTATTTATTGATATAAACTCATTTTATATGAAAAGCAGTGATTTTTTAATCTCTACAGTGAAGGAGGCGCCTAACGATGCCCAAATCATATCTCACCAATTAATGATAAGAGCCGGTCTAATATCTAAATTAGCATCTGGACTTTATTCATACTTACCCATTGGTTTGAAAATTATTCAGAAAGTTGAAAAAATAATAAGACAGGAGATGAACAAATCAAAGGCATTAGAATTATTGATGCCAGTTGCGCAGCCAGCTGAGCTATGGCAAGAATCAAAGAGGTGGGAGGAATATGGCCCTGAGTTGCTTCGTTTTAAGGATAGGCATGAAAGAGATTTTTGCATGGGCCCAACACATGAGGAAGTGATTACAACCATAGCTAAGCAGTATATAAGAAGCTATAAGCAGTTACCTATCAACTTTTATCAAATTCAAACAAAATTTAGGGATGAAATAAGGCCTCGTTTTGGAGTCATGCGTTCAAGAGAATTTATTATGAAAGATGCTTACTCCTTTCATATAGATAAAAAATCACTTGGTGAGACATACCAAGTGATGCACCAGACTTATTGTAATATTTTTGATAGATTAGGTTTGGACTACAGACCCGTTTTAGCTGATTCTGGTGCTATTGGTGGTGATAGTTCTCATGAATTCCATGTTCTTGCTGAGTCAGGTGAGGATGCTATTTGTTTTTCTGATGACTCTAGTTATGCTGCCAATATTGAAAGGGCTGAAACGCTTCCTCAAGGTGAACCTAATGCCCCCAAACAAGAATTAGAGATTGCTCATACACCCGGTGTCAAAACAATTGATGATGTCTGTAATTTATTAAAAATTAGCCCAAAAAAATCAATAAAAACGCTGATTGTTGAAGGAACTGATGATAATCTTATTGCTCTTGTTTTGCGAGGCGATCATGAACTCAATGAAGTGAAAGCAGCCAAATTGGACGGTGTTAAAAACCCTCTGCAAATGGCCGAAGAGACCAAAGTTCTTAAGCAATTAGGCTGTTCTTTTGGGTCTATTGGAGTTGTAAATCTCGATATTCCAATCTTTGTTGATTATGCAGCGGCTCATTTATCAGACTTTGTTTGTGGTTCTAATAAGGACGATGAGCATTATATTGGAGTCAACTGGCAAAGAGACTCAAAAAAGATTGTTGCTTCAGATATACGTAATGTTGTTGCTGGAGACCCATCACCTGATGGAAAGGGCAAGATAGAAATTAAAAGAGGCATCGAGGTTGGACATATTTTTCAGCTCGGCACTAAGTACTCAGACTCTATGAATGCTAACGTAATCGGTGAAGATGGAAGGGCAGTCTATATGAATATGGGTTGCTATGGTATTGGTGTAACACGAATTATCGCAGCGAGTATTGAACAAAATAATGATGATAGGGGTATTATTTTTCCTCAAGCTATTGCTCCATTTGAGCTTGTTATAGTCCCTATAAATTACAATAAATCATCTCGCGTTAAAGCACTTGCAGATCAGCTTTATATGGACTGCATAGAACAGAATATTGATGTTTTAATTGATGATCGTAAGGAAAGACCTGGAATTATGTTTGCTGACTCTGAACTTCTTGGTATTCCCCATCGCCTCGTGATCAGTGATACTCATGCTGACAACGGGAAAATAGAATATAAATCTAGGATGCATCCAGATAAAGTTGAAATTGACTTTAAGGAGGCAGTTAGTTTTATTGTTGATAAGCTTGATTAATGATTTTCCTTCAATACCTCTTGCCTCAGCATCTCTTATCGAGGTTAATGTTTCGATTTGCAAGAATTAAGACTCCATGGCTAAAAAATAGTTTTACTAATTGGTTTATTGCTGCATATGAAGTTAATCTGAGTGAAGCTGAAAGAGAAAACGTTAAAGATTATGATCACTTTAATGATTTTTTTACAAGATCTCTCAAGAAAAGTTCAAGACCAATATCTAGCTCGCCAGTGATTTCGCCAGTAGACGGATTTGTTTCACAGGCTGGAAACATTAAAGAGTCGGAGATTGTTCAAGCTAAAGGTAGAAAATATTCAGTTTCAGCTTTGCTCGATGATAAATCTATCGATAAAGATTATCTTAGGAGTTTTGCGACAATTTATTTATCACCAAAGGATTACCATCGTGTTCATATGCCCTGTGACGGTGATTTGGTTTCGATGAAATACATTCCAGGAGACCTGTTTTCAGTAAACCAGAGAACGGTTGATGGTATCGATGAAGTTTTTGCGCGTAATGAAAGGCTTGTATGTTTCTTTAACACTGAGTTTGGTGAAATGGTCTTTGTATTGGTTGGTGCGATTTTTGTTGGATCAATGCAGACTTCTTGGGAAGGACAGATTACGCCTCCATACTCTAAATTTGTTAAAAATTATGATTACAAGGGCCGACAAATTAGACTTAAAAAAGGGGATGAGCTTGGTCGCTTTAATATGGGATCGACCATAATCATTCTTATGCCAAATGACTTTCCTAAATTAAGTCTTGAGGAGGCTCAAGTGCTTAATATGGGACAATCAATTACTCAATAACTATTCTGTTTCTACCTCAGTCATTGATTCAATCTGACTTTCAAACTCTTTTAGACGTTTATAAACACTTGCGAGTTCAATAATAGTAGGCCATGCATTAAATAAATATTGAAGTGAACCTTCAACTCGTCCAAATGCTCTAATGATTTGCTGCATCACACCTAAAGTCATGACCCCTGCAACTATGGCAGGAGCAAGAACAATGTATGCAACTAATACGTTTATTTGAAGGTAAGCCAGTCTACCAATATTAAAGTACAAATAAAATAAATAGCTTTTGTAATGAATTAGCCTTACACCCTCAAAGAGCTCATTGAGAGTTTTTGGTCTCACGGTTCCGTCATCTTCTGCAATTACAAGAACTTTTCTATACGCAGCCTCTCTTTTTTGAAGGTCATACTCTATGCCAACTAATCTTAATACCCATGCTAATCCAATCATTAATAGTGTTCCACCAACTGCCCAAATTAAAGCTCCAGTTACTAAACCATACTCCCAATCACCAAACCACATAATCGGAATGCCGACTGATAGTCCCATTAATAATGGAAAATATTCAATAAGTACCATGACAGATTCAATGAGGCTAGTGCCCAATCCTTCCATGATTCTGGAAAACCTAATGGTGTCTTCCTGAACGCGTTGTGATGCGCCCTCAATCATGCGAGCTTTATCATATACGCTATGATAGAACTCAACCATTGATGCTCTCCATCTAAACAAGAAATGAGAAGTCAAAAATGAAGTTGCAAGGCCTAACACAATCCACATTGCAGCAAGTTTTGCAAAGCTCCAAAGTCCTCCAATATACTCTTCCATTGTTACTGCATTTGGCGTTCCTAGAGCTTTTTGAATCATATCGTAGAAGCCACCAAACCACTCATTGATTTGAACATCAATTTGAACTGAAAGCCATAACGAGGTAAGGATAACTGTTGAACCTAGATAGGCCCAAAGAAACCATTTTTTTTGAGTGAAAAATTTAAACATTAATTGTCCTTTTATTTGAAATTACTGATTATAAATTTAGATAATACCTAATTTATTTTAGTGATTTTAACTAGTTTAATACCCTGTTTATTAACCTGAATAATTTCAATAATGAGAGGATCAATTTTCAGGGATACGTTGTGCTGAGGAAAGCTTTGGAGCTGTTCTAAGATTAATCCATTAAGTGTCTTTGCACTGTCAAAAGGTAGTTTAACATTGAGTTCTGAGTTTAGCTCTCTAATGCTTACTCTTGGATCAACCAAGTAGCTTCCATCATCCTGTATTTTAATTTCTTCGATAGTTTCACCTTGTGACGATGTAAATTGTCCAACTATTTCTTCTAAAATGTCATCCAATACAACCATTCCTTTGACTTCGCCATATTCATCAACAACAATCCCAAGCCTTCTTTTTTGTTTTTTAAAGTGTTCAAGTTGTTGCGATAAAGGAGTGCCCTCTGGAATAAAATAAGGCTCTCTAATTAATTCTTTAATTTTCCTGACATTAATTTCTTCTTTGGCATAAATATTGAGAATATCCCTCATATGTATTGTTCCAATAATGTTGTTTTCTGAGCCTTCAAAGAGAAGTAGACGGTTGTGTTGAATTCGTTTAAATTGTTCAAATAATTCATCTTTATTATTGGCATCAGCACTTACTAGCTCGTGATGTGGAATCATAATATCCTCAACTTTTACTTTTTCAAGATCAATAATATTGAGAAGCATATTCTGATAATTCTTGGACATTTGTGATTTTGAGTCTTTGACGGCCATTCTGAGTTCTTCAGAATTTAAGATGTCTTTGCTAACATTTTTCAGACCAAGTAGCCTTAGAATAAATTTAGAGATGACTGATATAAGATAAATAAGAGGTTTGAAAATTTTTATTAGTATTTCTAGTAACCAAGAGGCAGGTAATGCAATCTTTTCAGGATTTTTTGCTGCAAAAGTCTTTGGAGTGTTTTCTGCAAATATTAAAATGACTAAAGTTAGAACTAATGAGGCAATGATTACTGAACCTTCTCCCCATAATTTTATTGACAGAAGGGTTGCAATACTTGCTGCAAGTATATTAACGAAGTTATTACCAAGTAATATACCTCCAATCAGATAGTCAATTTTGTTTAGGAGTTTTTCTACTCTTTTGGCTTGAACATTATTCTTTGCACTAAGAGCCTTAAGTCGATAGCGATTGAGTGCCATCATCGAAGTTTCTGAGGCAGAAAAAAATGCCGAAGCAATAATAAGAATAAACAGTATAAAACTTAGCCAAAAAGTTGACAGCGATTCCAATCAGTCATCCAAAAATAGTTAATGAAGTTTTATTTTAACCTTAAATTAACATAAAGGACTAAAACAAGGGTGCGTGTCAATTATCGTATATAGTGAAAAGCATTTAGGCCAGGATAAACCGCTTCACTACCCAACTCTTCTTCAATTCTCAGAAGGCGATTATATTTTGCTAATCTATCTGAGCGAGACAAGGATCCTGTCTTGATTTGACCACAACTTGTAGCGACTGCCAGGTCAGCAATTGTTGTATCTTCAGTTTCACCGCTTCTATGTGACATCACACATGTGTAATTTGCATCAAGTGCCATCTTCATTGCATCAAAAGTTTCGCTAAGTGTGCCAATTTGATTCACCTTGATAAGTATCGAGTTTGCGATATTGTTTTCAACTCCCTTTGCGAGAATTTGGCTATTGGTTACAAAAAGATCATCGCCAACCAGTTGAACGGTATTTGATAATTTATGAGTCAGCATTTCCCAGCCTTCCCAATCATTTTCATCCATACCATCTTCAATTGAGATGATTGGGTATTTCTTAACCCATGACGCAAGATAGTCAACAAATTCAGAATTTGTCAACTTTAACCCTTCCGATGTTAAGTTGTAAGTTCCATCACTATAAAACTCTGAACTTGCAGCATCAATTCCAATGAAAATATCTTTTCCTGGGGAATATCCAGCACTATTAATTGCTTCAATAATTACCTCTAACGCTTCTTCATTGGACTTCAGATCAGGTGCAAAGCCGCCCTCATCGCCAACAGCAGTATTAAGTCCTTTTTTTTCAAGGACAGCTTTTAAGTGGTGAAAAACCTCAGTGCCATACCTAAGGGCCTCCTTGAAGCTAGGCGCACCCGCTGGGATGATCATGAACTCTTGAATATCGACACTGTTGTTGGCGTGCTCACCACCGTTAATAATGTTCATCATCGGAACAGGTAATTGAAAGGAATCAGAAAAATTAAATGAACGAAATAACGATTTGTTTTGGAACTTGGCATTTGCCTTAGCGCAGGCCAGAGAGACTGCTAATATGGAGTTTGCACCAAGTCTGGATTTTGTTTCCGTTCCATCTAAATCAATCATTGTTTGATCAATCATTGCTTGGTTTGATACTTCCATTCCTTCTAGAGCTAAATTAATTTCAGTATTTACAAAATTAACTGACTTAAGAACACCTTTGCCAAGATAACGATTTTGGTCGCCATCTCTCAGCTCTAGGGCTTCTCTTTGTCCTGTAGAGGCACCTGAAGGAACAATGGCTCGTCCAACAATACCATTATTTAAGGTGACATCGGCTTCAACAGTAGGGTTTCCTCTTGAATCTAAAACTTCTCGCGCATTAATTTTTTGAATCTTCATTTTGAGATTGTTAAGTTATAAAAAAAGAAATTTTATAGATGAGCAATTGATTCTTTGTTACAAATTGTTTCAGAACTACTCAAAAAAAGATTTCATTTTACCAAAAAATGAGTCAGATTCTGGGTGATGCTTAGCCTCACAAGAGTTTGAAAAATCTTTTAATAGTTTCTTTTGTTTAGAGTTCAAATTTACAGGAGTTTCAACTTTGACTTGGCATAATAAATCACCAGAACCGCTATGCCTCATTGCTGGCATCCCTTTACCTCTTAGTCTAAAAAGTTTAGAGGTTTGTGTTCCTGCTGGAACGTTGATCTTGAGTTTACCTTTGAGCGTAGGAACTTCAATCGATCCACCAAGCGTTGAGGTTGCAAAATCAATTGGTACTTCACAGTATAAATCATTACCTTCACGCTGAAATATAGGATGGTCTTTAATATGAATTTGAACATATAGATCACCATGAGGGCCACTTCGCAAGCCTGCCTCACCCTCACCACTGAGCCTTATTCGATTTCCAGTATCTACACCTGCAGGTATTTTTACAGATAGAGTTTTTTGATTTCTAACAACACCTTGTCCTCGACAGGTTCCGCATGGAGATTCGATTTTTTCACCAGAGCCATTACACTGATTACAAGGGCGCTGAACAGCAAAAAAACCTTGTTGCATAGTCATTTGACCAGTTCCTCGACAATTTCCACATGTTTTAACTGAAGTGCCTGGCTTTGCGCCACTTCCTGAGCAGGTGTCACAGGTATCATTTTTAGGGACTCTTATTTTTACAGTATCGCCATCAGCAGCTTGTTTTAAATCAATTTCTAGATCATAGCGTAGGTCTGAGCCTCTGTTATCTGGCTTTGAATTGCCACCACCAAAAATATCACCAAAAATATCACTAAAGCCTCCAGCCCCGCCGAAAGGATTTCCACCACCAAAGCCCTGTCCTCCTTGATCGACCCCCGCATGACCAAATTGATCGTAGGCAGATCTCTTTTGAGGATTTGAGATAACGTCATAGGCTTTACGAACTTCTTTAAATTTCTTCTCAGCACCTACTTTATCATCTGCATTTCTATCAGGATGATATTTCATAGCAAGGCGCTTGTAAGCCTTTTTAATCTTGGCCTCATCTGCGCCTTTATCGACACCTAGAACTTCGTAATAATCTCTTTCTGACATATTTCCCTTAAAATATTAAACCCCTCATGTACTAGACACGAGAGGTTATTTTAGATCAACAAATAAAGCTAATTACTTTTCTTCTTTAACTTCTTCGAAGTCAGCATCAACAACATCTTCACCAGCATCTGAGTTGGCTTCAGCACTATCATCTGCTCCAGCCTTTTCTTGCGCTTTTTGAGCTAGAACTTGCGCTTTTTCACTAAGATTTTGTACTTTAGCATCGATGGCGTCTTTGTCATCACCTTTGATACTTTCCTCTAGTTCACTTAGAGCGCCATCAATTGCAGTTTTTTCATCATCAGAAATCTCATCTTTGAGCTCCTCGAGAGACTGTTTTGTAGAATGAACAAGTGAGTCAGCCATATTTCTAGCTGAAACCAGTTCTTGGAACTTTTTATCTTCATCAGCATGAGCCTCAGCATCTTTAATCATTTTATCAACTTCCTCATCGGAGAGACCACTTGAGGATTTGATTGTGATGGATTGTTCTTTGCCAGTATTTTTATCCTTGGCAGATACATTCAAAATACCGTCCGAGTCCAGATCAAGGGTTACTTCAATTTGAGGTTGACCTTTAGGCGCTGGAGCTATACCTTCCAAGTTAAACTGTCCTAGAGACTTATTTGCACTCGCTACTTCGCGCTCTCCTTGAAGAACATGAACAGTTACAGCGGATTGATTGTCTGCAGCCGTGGAAAATACTTGAGACTGGTTAGTAGGAATTGTTGTATTTTTTTCAATCAATTTTGTCATAACGCCACCCATTGTCTCGATTCCAAGAGATAGAGGAGTTACATCAAGAAGAAGGACATCTTTAACGTCACCACCTAATACACCAGCTTGAATTGCTGCGCCCATGGCGACAGCTTCATCTGGGTTTAAGTCTTTCTTAGGCTCTTTACCAAAGAAATCTTTAACCATTTGCTGAACTTTAGGCATTCGTGTTTGTCCGCCTACAAGAATGATTTCATCAACATCACCACTTGATAAGCCTGCATCTTTAAGGGCTGTTTTGCATGGATCAATCGAGCGCTTAAGTAGATCTGCAACTAACGACTCAAGTTTCGATCTTGTTATTTTGATGTTGAGGTGTTTAGGGCCAGAAGCATCTGCAGTAATATAAGGCAGACTAACCTCTGTTTGCTCAGAAGAAGAAAGTTCTATTTTTGCTTTTTCAGCAGCCTCTTTTAATCTTTGAAGAGCCATAGCATCTTTTGCTAAATCAAGGCCCTGTTCTTTTTTGAACTCATCAACAAGAAAATTAATAATTCTTTGATCAAAGTCTTCACCACCAAGGAATGTGTCTCCATTTGTAGATAGAACTTCAAAGTGTTTTTCACCATCAATGTCTTCCATTTCGATGATTGAAACGTCGAATGTTCCACCACCTAAATCATAGACTGCAACCTTCTTATCACCCGTTGTTTTATCAACACCATAGGCCAGTGCAGCAGCAGTTGGCTCATTGATAATTCTTTTAACTGTTAAGCCTGCAATTTTTCCTGCATCTTTCGTAGCTTGGCGCTGAGAATCATTGAAATAAGCGGGTACGGTAATAACAGCCTCAGTCACTTCATTACCTAGATAATCTTCTGCAGTTTGCTTCATTTTTTGAATGACTCGAGCAGATATTTCGGGTGCTGCCATTTTTTTACCCTTTACTTCAACCCATGCATCGCCATTCTTAGCTTTAATAATCTTATATGGGACTAGATCAATATCTTTTTGAACGGCTTCTTCATCAAATCGACGGCCAATTAAACGCTTAATAGCATAAAGTGTATTTTCAGGATTAGTTACAGCCTGTCTCTTTGCAGGTTGTCCCACCAAGATCTCTTCAGAGTCTTTTGGGTATGCAATAATTGAAGGTGTAGTTCTGTTTCCTTCAGAGTTTTCTATGATTTTAGCAACACCACTATCCATAACTGAAACGCATGAATTTGTTGTTCCTAAATCAATACCTATCATTTTTGACATTTCTTTTACTCCTTGTATTTTTTGTATAAACCCTATTTAGGGATACAAAATCTTATTTCAAGGTGTATTTGAAATTATTTTTGAACTGTATCTAAAAGTATTTTTTTAACCTGACTTGGAACAAATAGGCTTACATCACCACCTAAAGAGAGAATTTCACGAACTAAAGATGAGGAAATATTAGCGAATTCTTCAGAGGGAGTCATAAAGAGAGTTTCAATTTCAGGATTAAGACGCTTATTCATTCCGCTTAACTGAAACTCATATTCGAAATCAGAAACAGCCCTCAAACCTCTTATAATTATTTGAGCATTGTGCTCACTTGCGAAGTCAACAAGAAGTGAGTTAAAACTAAGTACTTTAGTATTTTTGAGAGAACTAATAGAGGTTTCAGCGGCGCTTATTCTTTGTTCGATTGATAAAAAACTTAATTTATTAGCATTTTGAGTTATTGCGATAATAACTTCATCAAATAGTTTAGAGGCTCTTTTTATTAGATCAATATGGCCATTAGTAATGGGATCAAAGGATCCAGGATAAATAGCAATGTTTTTCATAAGACTCCTAAACTTATCAAACAAAAATAAACATTGCCTGACTTTTTCTCTTTTTCAATTTTACATTCAAATCCACAAATATTATTTAAGAATTCTTCTGTTAACATAAATTCTGATTCAATAAAAATTTTACTATTTGAATTAATAAGCTTTCTTTCAGAGAGCAAAGCAAGTGTCAAAGGTAGTATTTGCTGTTTGAATGGCGGATCTAGAAAGACATAATCAAAAGCATTGTGTTCAAGTTTATTAAGGTATTCAAGCGAATCCTTGTTGATGAGTTCAAATTTAGTTGAGTCTATGATTTTAAGATTTGATTTAAGGCTCTTGAATACTTTATTATTTTTTTCTATTAAGATTGTTTTTTTTGCACCTCTTGAAATTGCCTCAAGACTTAAGGCGCCACTCCCGGAAAAAGGATCAAGGACAGTTTTTCCAGCAATATCAAACTGAAGCCAATTAAAGAGCGTTTCTCTTGTTTTTCCTGAAGTAGGGCGCAACCCATCTGAGTCTGGAAAAAAGAATTTTCTTCCCTTAAGGTCTCCTGAAATAATTTTAAAGGTATTTGTTTTAATAATATTATTGAGTTCAATATAACATAAACTATATTTTAAATATTTTTGAGCGCCAGCCCCTATTGATCGATAAAGTATTATCTCCCCTCATAAACTTCACAAGGTTTTTTGAAGAGCATATAAGTTCAGAAGGAATAGCATATTTGAGAGACAGGTGATTAATTTTTTCTTTTAGCTGGTTTATTAATAGTTTTTCAGTCTCTGAAAGAGGTTTTTGAACGACTAGTGCCTCTTTAGGCCTAACTTTTAATTTGGTTTTTCTTATAAACTTCTCAAAAAGTATATTTTGATTGTTTGAAAGTTTCCTTGTGCCATCAGCATAAGCTATCAATGCTTCGTCAGACATAATCCATCTTCGAGGTTTATTTTTCTGTTGCGCTGCGGATTCGCGCCAAAGAATTAATCGAAATGCATTTTCTTGGTTTTGATGCGAAATCTTTGAGATACCTTTTGTTTTTTTTAAAATCTTTCTAAAGTTTGGCTTATAAGTATCCTTATTTAATAATAACTCAACTTCTTCTTCAGCCCAATCAAGTTTTCCTTTGTTTTTTAGTTCTTTAGTTAGAGTGTTATAATTTGGCAATAAGTACTTTACATCGTCCAATGCATATTGCAAAACGGCATTAGGAAGAGGGCGTATTCTCCAATCAAAGCGAGTATATTTTTTATCTAAAAATACATTTTGAAGTTTCTCTGTAAGGCTCTGATAAGAAACTTGTAGCGGATAATTTAGGAACGATGCCCCAATTTGTGTGTCGAAGAGTAGGTTTGGAATTCTATCTGATAAATAGTATAGCGCTTCAATATCTTGCCTTGAAGAATGAATAACCCATAATGTTTTGCCATCATAGAGCTTATCAAATAGTGGCTTCAGATTACTTATTGAAAGAACATCTACGCATTCTAATTGATATTTCGATGCAATCTGAATTAAACACAACTCAGGAAAATAAGAGTTAACCCGCCTAAATTCAGTGTCTATTCCAAGGACAATATCATTCTTAATGACTTCTACATATTTTTCTAGTTGTTTGTCGTTTTTTATCAAAACAGTTGTGTTTAATGTGTTGTTGTATTTTATCAACAAGTTGTGATAGTAATATTTCATTTATGAGATAATCAAATGACTTTATTAATTGGTTAACAAAATTTATGTTGCTTAATCAGGCTTTTTCTATAAGAGAGGCTCCTCGCGCTTTATTTTGGATAGGCGTTTTCTTAATTTCATTTTTTGGGATGTTTTATCTTGGCTTAAATGCTGAGCTGATTGATAAATGGTATTTACTTCTGGTTGGATTTAACGTATTGATGAGTTTGGTGGCAATCTATTACATTGCGCTCTCAATGAAAAAACTAAAACAAAATACGCAAAAGGGCGTCATAGGCTCTAGGTTTACCTGGTCTTTTATTAAGATTGTTCCAGTTCTCGTTTTGCTCCCAGTTCTCTCTTTTTATCTTTTTTCATTTGGATCAATTAGAGATAATCTTCAAATTGCAGAGAGTCAGTTTGATGAGTTTAATTTGAAAGTTGGTGGAGAAGTAGATGAGCTTTATAGAAATACCAATAATGTTGCGATTAAATATTATGAAGATCGAACGCGTAATATTGGGAAATTAATTAACTATTTTGATGCTCCAAGGGCTTCAGCTGAAAAAATGCAAACTGTCTTAAATCTTCTTACCAGTGACTTATGGGCATGTGATTTAGAATTATATGATAATGTAATGAATCTTGTAGCTTCTAGTAAGCTCGCTGAGATAAACTGTATGAGGGATGGCTATACAGCCTCAACGGATGAGTTTACTTTAACTGCTCATTTTTCTCCAGACATCAGTATTGACAGCTTAACTTCAAGAATGACACGTTTTCGAGATGCTGCAAAAGATGCAGAGTTATCATTGAACTCGTCTATTATCAAAACCCGGTTTATGATTGACTTTACCTCAACGATCTTATTATCAGTTTTAAGTGCTCTATTGGTTGTTCTTAGGATGATTGATCAGCTTATGAAACCAATGCATAATTTGTCGATAGCTACAAGAGAGATTTCATCAGGTAACTATGATGTTGAAATTGAGCAAGACCCTAAGCACAGGGATATGCATGATTTAATAGGTCATTTTAATGAAATGAGTAAGCGAATAAAACTCTCTAGGGAAGGGCTTGATACTCATAACCTTTATCTTGAAACGATTCTTAAATATTCTTTCGGTGTTATTGCGCTTAATAAGGATAAGAAAATACAGCTCATTAATCCAGTTGTGGGGAAGATGCTTCAGATTGATGATGAGTCAATATTTAATGGACAATCTTACGATGTTATTGTCGATGCATACCCTAATCTGAATCCACTTTTTTCCTACATAGAAGATCAGATAAAGATTGACTCCATGGAGTGGAGTCATGAGATTGAGTTGGCACTGAATGATAGAGTTCGACTTCTGTACTGTCAGGGTTCCGTTCTTGATATTGAAAATAGATCACTCGGTTATGTCATTATCATTAATGATATTTCAAAACTTAGTAGGGCTCAAAAGAAGGCTGCTTGGGGAGAGGTTGCAGTTCGAATGGCCCATGAAATTAAAAACCCATTGACTCCTATTCTACTGTCAGCACAAAGACTTAGAAATCTTTTTTTAGAAAAACTTGAAAAAAAAGATTCCGCTATTATTGATAAAACGACGCAAACTATTATTGACCAAGTTGCATCAATGGACTCAATGGTTAGCGCTTTTGCAAATTACGCTAATACGCCTGAAATTCAAAAGACTTTAACATCATTAAATACCCTTATCAATAAATCAGTCTCTCTTTATGATAACCATGATGGAGTTAGAGTAAATCTTGATTTAAGTGGAGACTTGCCAAAGCTTAAGTTAGATCAAGATGCTTTCTCAAGAGTTCTAATTAACCTCATTAAAAATGCCACAGAAGCCAAGCAAGAAAAAACAAAATTAAATATTAATATTAAATCAGCTTTTAAGGAAAAAGAAGGTTTAGTTCAATTAACAATTACAGATGATGGCAAAGGCTTTCCAAAAGATATCATTGACCAAGTTTTTGAACCTTATATAACCACAAAGGAAAAGAGTGGTGGATTAGGTCTTGCGATAGTACAAAATATTATAGAGCAGCATGATGGCCAAATATATGCAAGTAATGTAAAACCTCATGGTGCAAGAGTAACTATTGAATTAAGTATAATTGAGAATTCTAAGGGGACGAAATGAAAGAAGATTCTACATTCGGAAAAATTTTGATCATCGATGATGAGAGGGACAATACTGAAATCTTAAAGGACATCCTTGAAGATGTTAGTTATTCAACAATGCTAGCGAGAAGTGCTGCTGAAGCCAAAGCAGTCATTGCAGCGAATGATTTTGACTTAATTCTAATGGATGTTTGGATGCCAGGACAAGATGGAATTTCCTTACTGTCTGAATGGCATTCTGAGGGTTTTGATACCCCTATAGTTATGATGTCAGGTCATGCAGAGCCCAGTGATATAGTGAGAGCAATGAAGTTAGGTGCTGTTGATTTTCTAAAAAAGCCGCTTCATGACTTTTTACCAATATTAAGAAATATCATGACGCGTGAAGAGCCAGCGCAAGCTGTTCAGCATGTTAGCGGTATCGACTTCTCTTTGAAACTAAAAGAGGCAAGGAATATTTTTGAAAGTCAGTACCTACTTCATCATTTATCTTCTAATGATAATAATATTGCTGTGGTTGCTGAAATTGCTGGCTTAGAGCGAACAACGCTCTACAGAAAGCTTAAAGATTTAGGAATTGATAAAAAATGAAGATATTAATCCTTGGTGCTGGCCAAGTTGGTTCAACGTTAGCTAAATATCTTTGTTTAGACGATGATAATGATATTACTATCGTTGATCAAAAGGAAGAAATGTTGACTCCTTTGCAGAGACACTTGGATATTAAAACTGTTAATGGTTATGGCGCATACCCGAGCATTCTTGAAAAGGCGGGTATTAAATCAATGGATGTAGTCATTGCTGTAATGAATTCTGATGAGAGAAACATGGTTGCTTGTAGAATGGCGCACACCCTCTATAACGTTAAGAAAAAAATTGCAAGGATCAGAACCACTGAGTATCTTCTAAGGCCTGAAATATTTACTAATGATGCTCTGCCAATTGATTTCTTAATTACACCTGAGAATCTAATTACAGATTACATTCAAGGTATTGTTGAAGAGCCTGGAGCTTCGCAGGTTTTTGACTTTGAGAATGGCTTAGTTCAATTGGTAGAAACGCGCGCCTTTATTGGTACGCCGATTGTCAATAGACCCATTAAGGAGCTCCATGAGCATATGCCTGATGTCAAAATACGTATCGTTAGTCTTTTTAGAAATGAAAGAGCAATCCTTGCTCAAAGTGATACTGTCATTAGAGAAGGCGACCAAGTTTACTTTCTTGCGAAAAAAAATCATATTTCGAGAGCTCTCAAAGAGTTCAGAAGGGCAGAAAATACCTATCAAAAAATATTTATTGCAGGTGGTGGAAGTATTGGGCTCAATGTAGCTAAACTTCTTGAAGATACCCACAATATAAGAATCATTGAGCTTGGAGAAGAGAGAGCTAAATATTTAAGCGAAAAACTAAATAACACTCTTGTCCTGCAAGGAAATGCCTCAGATGAAGATTTGCTTAAAGAAGAGGGTATTGAAAATACTGATTTATTTTTAGCATTGACTGACTCAGATGAGGTTAATGTAATAGTCTCGATTCTTGCAAAGCGTCTTGGCGCTCACAAAACGATTGCTCTAGTTAAAAGAGATGTTTATGCTGCTCTTGCAGAACAAAGTGGAGATGTAGATATTATTGTATCGCCAGACCAAATTACAGTTAGTGGTATCTTATCTCACCTAAGAAAGGGTGACTGCATGAAGGTTCATTCACTGCAGCATGGCAAGTCAGAGGCAATTGAAATTGTAGTTCATGGTGACGAAAAAACTTCAGAAGTTATAGGAGTAAAAATTAAAGATTTACCACTGCCAGAAGGTGTTGTTGTCGGTGCTGTGGTCAGAGATAATGAACTCTTAATGGGCTCTAAAAAATTAGTTATTGAATCAGGAGACCATATATTAATGGTGTTAATGGATGTTCGAAAGATTCATGAGGTTGAGACTCTCTTCTTAGAGAATGAGCAGTAATTTTTCAGTGTGTATACTTTATAGGTGAAAACTAAATGCAGTTAAGTATTGTTGCTAAAACTATTGGTCTTCTTTTAATGGTCTTTAGCTTTGCGCAAGTACCCCCAATCATTGTCGATTTAATTTATGCTGAAGGTGAGTATTTTTCTTTCCTGTTGTCATTCGTTTTAACCGTTTTGGGTGGTTTGATTCTTTGGTGGCCTTTCAAAGACACCAAAAAAGATTTTAGGCTTAGAGAGGGTGTTTTAATCGTAGTGTGCTTTTGGATTGTGTTATCTCTCTTTGGAACTCTTCCATTATTAATTACTGACTCTATTAGTAATCTTTCCTTTTCTGAGGCATTTTTTGAATCCATGTCTGGACTAACAACAACAGGAGCAACTGTATTGAGTCAACTGGATGATTTACCTAAAAGTATTTTGTTTTATAGACAACAACTTCAGTGGCTTGGCGGAATGGGAATTATTGTTTTAGCAATTGCAGTATTGCCTTTACTAGGCGTTGGTGGAATGGAACTCTATCATGCAGAATCAAGTGGTATCGCAAAAGATAGGCTCACACCCAAACTTAAAAATACAGCAATTGCACTTTGGAAAATTTATGTTTCATTGACAGTTTTGTGTGCACTCGGATACTTTGTGTCAGGCATGAGTATTTTTGATGCTGTTAGTCATAGTTTTTCCACTGTCGCTATTGGTGGATTTTCAACTCATGATACCTCTATTGGTTACTTTAATTCGATTTCAATAGAAATGGTTGCCATATTTTTTATGTTTTTAGCAGGCATAAACTTCTCGTTGCACTTTCTCGCTTGGAACAATAAGTCATTGATAGATTATATTAAAGACTCTGAATTCAAGACATATGCAATGGTGCTTGTTGTTTCATCAGTTATTGTTATTATTGCTCTCGGTATAAACTCTGAGTATAGCTCTTCAATTGAAACTATAAGACATAGTTTATTTCATACAATTTCTATAGCTACTACGACTGGATTTACCTCCCAAAACTATAGTAGTTGGCCAGCAGCCATTCCTGTTTTTCTTATCATGATGAGCTTTATTGGCGCCTGTGTTGGCTCAACTGGTGGAGGGATTAAAGTTATTCGAATCCTGGTAATGTTCAGACTAGGAATGAAAGAGATACATAAGTTTATTCGCCCGAATGCTCAGGTAAGTGTCAAATTAAATGGTGCAAGTATTAATGAAAAGGCTCTAGTTTCTGTGCTTGGCTTCTTTTCACTTTATGCGATTACTTTTTTCCTTATTTTGATGTTACTGATGTTCGCTGGTTTAGATCAGGTTACAGCCTATTCAGCAACAGCTGCGACAATGAATAACCTTGGTCCAGGATTAGGTGAAGTTGCACAAAACTATGGTTCCCTCGGCGAGACTGCTAAGTGGATTTTAAGTTTTTCAATGCTTGTTGGAAGACTTGAAGTTTTAACAATTATTGCCATTTTCCACAAAGCATTCTGGAGACAATAAAGAAGGATTATCAGCCCCACATTGAGTGAGGCTGAAATTATTTCTTATAGTAACGGTGCAATAACTAAACTAACAATTGCCATCACATTGATAAGGATATTCATTGATGGGCCAGAAGTGTCCTTGAACGGGTCACCAACCGTATCACCCACAACTGTTGCTGTGTGAACTTCAGTACCTTTGCCGCCAAAGTTACCTTTTTCAACGTGCTTTTTAGCATTATCCCAAGCGCCACCAGCATTAGCCATCATAAGAGCCATTAGTACACAGCCAAGAAGGGCGCCACCAAGCATGCCACCAAGTGCCTCTGGGCTAATTAAGAAGCCAACTAAAACTGGAGCTGCAACAGCTATCACACCTGGAAGAATCATTTTTTTAAGTGCAGCAGTCGTAGCAATATCGACACATTTAGCAGTATCAGGCTCAGCTTTACCTTCAAGCAGACCTTTAATCTCTTTAAACTGCCTTCTCACCTCTTTAATCATCTCAAAAGCAGCATCACCAACTGCAGTCATTGTAAGAGAAGCAATTAAAAATGGAATGGTTCCACCAATAAATAAACCAATTAACACTTCGGCACTATTCAGTTGAAGCAAAAAGTCAGCTTTGTTTGAACTAACAGTTTCAGTGTACGCTGTGATAATTGCAAGGGCTGCAAGGGCGGCTGCACCAATTGCAAAACCTTTTCCAATTGCCGCAGTCGTATTACCAAGCTCATCAAGAGAGTCAGTAATTTTTCGAGTATCTTCACCAAGACCAGCCATCTCAGCAATACCACCAGCATTGTCTGCGATTGGTCCATAAGCATCAATTGCCATAGTCATGCCAACAGTTGCAAGCATTCCAATAGCCGCAATACCTACTCCATATAGTCCAACAAAAAGATTAGAAACGTAAATAATGACACAAATCATTAGGATTGGAATGACCACTGACTGCATACCAACAGCTAAACCTTTAATCATAACTGTAGCAGCTCCAGTCTTTCCTGATTCTGCAATATCTCTGATTGGTTTTCCAGCAGTGTAGTACTCAGTTACAAGTCCAATGATAATTCCACCAATACTTCCCATCAAGACAGCTGCCCAAATATTATTTGAAACTTCTAAAGAGTTGATTAGAAAGAATGAAGTAACGATGAATAATAAAGCTGAGCCGATAGTTCCCATTCTCAGGGCTGATTCAGGAGATTTATTGGAAGAAAGTTTAACAAATATGATTCCAATCACTGAGCAAACGAGGCCAAGCGATGCTAACGCAAGAGGCAAGAACATTAACTCACTCCTATTTCCACCCAACATGTCTAGTGCCATAGCTGAAAGAGTTGATGCAATTGCAATAGTAGCAATCATTGAGCCACAGTATGACTCAAAGATATCTGAACCCATACCCGCTATATCGCCAACATTGTCACCCACATTGTCAGCAATAACTGCAGGGTTACGAGGGTCATCCTCAGGGATGCCAGCTTCTAGTTTTCCAACAAGATCAGCGCCAACATCAGCACTCTTAGTAAAAATTCCACCACCAACACGAGAGAATAATGCTACAACTGAGCCGCCCATCGCAAAACCATGAAGCGCTTCAGAGTGCTCCGCTCCAAAAAAGTAATACAAACCACCCAGCCCTAAAAGCCCTAGAGCAGCAACAGATAAACCCATAACCGAACCACCAAAGAATGCCACAGTTAAAGCAGAGGCACTTCCATTATCATGAGCTGCCTGTGCAGTCCTAACGTTAGCAATAGTCGCTGTATTCATGCCTATATATCCTGCAGTTGCAGAGGTTACAGCTCCAACAAGGAAGCACAAGGCGCTGGCTGCACCAAGAAAAACATAAAGAAGAACTAAAAGAACTAATGCAAAGATACTAAGCATTTTATATTCACGCTTCATAAAAACAATCGCACCAATATGAATTTGCTCACCAATTTTTTTAACGGCGCCGCTGCCACCGTCTTGTTTTGTTATCCACTGATAAATAACTACTACGATAAACAAGCCTAAAACACCAAGTCCAGGCGCTATTAAATTTTGATCAAAATTCATTTTTTCTCCTTTAAATAAAATGAAGCGGCAATGATATCCTAAAGTGCTTAAAAAGTGGAAAAAAAACCTTAATTTGAAGTGAAATGAACTAAATTTGCTTTAAATATATCTTATAAAATTAAATTTCTAAATTATTGTTGTTTAAAGGCCAAATGTTTGTAATTCGCTTTGCACTTTTATCTTCCTTGTTTTATGCGCTAAACGTAAGCATGATTCCTCTAATTTATACTTTCGAAGTTAGTGCATTTTTATTTTTATTTATTCGTTTTGGGACAACTTTTTTTACGTCATTATTTATAACTAAAAGTTTATTTTCCATCAATAAAATTAAACAACAAAGGTTAGGTCTCTGGGTATTCATACTTTCTTTGCTATTTGGTGTTCAATCCTGGTTATATGTTGAAGCAGTTAAATACATGTCAGTGGGCTTAGCAAGTGTTGTTCTATTTACTTATCCTTTGATTACCTATCTGATTGTATCACTGACAAACCGAAGAAGACTCGATGTCTCAACAATAGTTATGTTTTTAGTGGCGATCATTGGAATTGCTGCCATATCCCAGAGTGAAGAGGGCTTTTATACAATGGCTATTGGGATAGTTTTAGCTCTGCTTTCAGCGATTTCATACTCTTTAATTTTGATTATTACCCCCAGAATGAGCAACTTAAGGAATTGGGAGATTGTCAAATATACAACGCTCATTCCTGCGTTAGGTTTTCTGTATTTATTTTTAAATGAAACTGGTTTTTATTGGCCAGATAACAAAGCATTAATACTTTCACTTATATCAGGAGCTTTTTTTGCAACAGGTATGTTCTTCTATCATATCTCTGTAAGAAAGTATGGTCCAGTGCGAACAGCAAACATTGGATACACTGAGCCTTTGCTTGTTTTAATCTTTGGCTTTATTGCCTATCTGGATGCAATAACTTTCATTCAAGGTGTCGGTGTAATATTAGTTGCAGCAGCCTCAATAACAATCGAAAAAAGACAATTAAAACAAAACAACATTTCTAAGGTATAAGGTACAATCCGAGCTTTTATAAGATTAGAAAACATTATGGTCAATAGTTACAGTGACTTTTTATTATCATTCTCGCATTTTAAAAACCCAGGTGCAAAGAGTTTTGAATATAAGCATCAACATATCTTAAGCTTAGAGGGTTTCAGGAAGGCAAACAAAGAAATCACATCTTGGGATAATTACAAGCCAACCCCATTACATTCTTTTTCTGACATGGCAAAGGATACTGGTGTTACTTCGATTTTATATAAAGATGAGAATCCACGCTTTTCTCTTAAAAGTTTTAAGGCTCTTGGTGGCGCATATGCCATTGCTAACCTTTTGATCAAAAAACTTAAAGAGCTCGGCATTGATGCAAATTCATCAGACCTAATTTCTGGAATCTATAAAGATGAAACATCAAAGTTTACAGTGTGCTGTGCAACGGATGGCAATCACGGAAGATCAGTAGCTTGGGGTGCGCAGCAGTTTGGATGTAATTGTGAGATTTATATTCACAGAAATGTGAGCGAGGGAAGAGAAAAAGCGATAGCTAAATATGGTGCTGTGGTTAACCGTATCAAAGGGAACTATGATGACTCAGTGCGAGTCGCAGCTGAAGTTGCTGAATCTAATAACTATACGGTCGTTTCTGATACTTCTTATGAAGGTTACACAAATATACCAAAAGACGTGATGCAAGGCTACACTGTGATGGTCGATGAGACTCTAAAACAAATGGATGATATTCCAACCCATGTATTTCTTCAGGGAGGTGTTGGAGGGTTTCCAGCAGCGGTGGTCTCTTTTTTGGTGGAAAGTCTTGAATATCCACCCATATTCATAGTCGTTGAGCCAGTCAATGCAGACTGTTTATTTAAAAGTGCTGTAAATGCAGAGCCAACTGCGATTCATGGTGATTTAGATACCATTATGGCTGGTCTTGCTTGTGGAGAGGTTTCAGTTTTGGCTTGGTCTATACTGGAAAGCTATACTTCACATTTTATGACTATTACAGATGAATCAATTCCAAAAACAATGCAGCTGTTAGCCAATAGACAAATCCCTATCGTTGCGGGCGAATCTGCTGTAACTGGTTTGGCCGGTTTTCTAATTGCTTTCAATGACAGTGACCTCAAATCTAAGCTAATGATTAATGAAAATTCAAAAATACTATTTTTTGGGACTGAGGGTGACACTGATGAGAAAATGTATGAGCAATTAGTTGGTAGGTCGTCGGAACAAGTATTGAGTGCTCTTTAATATCAATGGAGAGAAAATGAATATTCCTAAAAGAGGCTTTGAAGTTACGGAATACGAAAACCGACTTTCCAAGATTCAAGAGCTTATGTTTGAATCAAAAATGGATGCTATATTGCTGACTACCCAAGTTGATATTGAATACTATACCGGATTTAAATCACAATTTTTTCAGAGTCCTACTCGCCCTTGGTATGTTTTAATTCCAAGTGATGGAAAGCCAAAAGCCATTATTCCAACAATTGGTGAGTCTGGCATGAAGGGAACCTGGATTGATGATATTCAGACATGGATGTCTCCAAATCCAAAGGATGATGGAATTAGTCTTCTCTTGGCATCGATTAAATCATTAATGGTGAATCATAAATCGCTTGGTGTACCAAAAACCCTTGAAAGTACTTTGAGAATGCCTCTTGAGGATTACGAGTTTTTAATTAGCAATCTTAAAGGTATTGAAATCAAAGATGCTAACACAATAATGCGAAAAGTTCGTTTTGTTAAATCAGAGGCAGAGATTGCCAAAATTAGGCATATTTGCCAGATTACCTCCCAAGGCTTTATTGATTTAGAAGATTTTCTTCGAGTAGGTGATAGTGAACAAGAAAATTGCAGGCGCTTTAAACAGCATCTACTGACATTGGGTGTAGATGATTCGCCCTATATAGTCTCTGGCTCAGGACAAGAAGGCTATGGTTCTATTATTATGGGGCCAACAGATAAAATGATAGAAGAGGGCGATCTGTTTATTATTGATACCGGTTCAGTTTTTGATAGTTACTATTGTGATTTTGATAGGAACTATGCCTTTGGATCAATTAGTGAAGCAGCTAAAAAAGCGTATAGAGTAACTTATGAGGCAACCGAGGCTGGCTTCAATGCCGCTCAAGTAGGCAACACCACTTCAGATATATTTAATGCAATGAATGATGTTCTTCAAAAAGGAGGCGCACTTGGAAATACTGTTGGTAGACTTGGTCATGGACTAGGCATGCAGCTCACAGAATGGCCCTCCAATACTGCAACTGATAATACTATCCTTGAGCCAGGAGTTGTTTTAACTCTAGAGCCAGGTATGGCATTTCTTCCAGGAAAGGAGATGGTTCATGAGGAGAATATTGTCATCACCGAAGACGGGCCTGAGTGGCTTAGTATAAGAGCAGCAGATGAATTACCAATAATCCAATAACGTAAATTTTTTTCATTAAATATAAACATTTAAAGCCTTAATCTTATATAATAATGAGAATCATTATTATTTGTATTTAAAAATGCTTAGTGTTAGTCATTTATCAATCTCTTTTGATGAAAATCATGTTCTAGATGGATTTAATCTTGATCTAGAAAGTGGTGATATTTTTGCTTTATTAGGTGATAGTGGAAGTGGAAAAAGTTCGGCTCTTCGATTTATTGCTGGGCTAGAGAATGCTAAGTTGGGTTCTGTTGCCCTGGACGGAAATTCATTGAGTAACGATGGTAATCATTTAGTAAAACCCGAGTCAAGAGAGGTAGGTATGGTTTTCCAAGATTATGCGCTTTTCCCTCACATGACAGTTTTTCAAAATATTAGTTTTGGAATCAGTCATCTTACAACAAATGAAAAAAATAAAAAGGTTAAGAGTCTTCTTGGGTTGATTAGTCTTGAAGGAATAGAGGATAAGTATCCACATCAGCTTTCGGGTGGAGAGCAACAAAGAGTTTCTCTTGCTCGTTCTCTTGCGACTTCACCTAAGCTTCTTTTACTTGATGAACCATTCTCCAGTTTGGACAAATCTCATAGGGATCAACTTGTTAAAGAAGTGCGGGAAATACTTAAAAATGCTGGTGTAACGTCAATTCTTGTAACACATGATGAGGCTGAAGCAGAAGCTTTTGCAGATAAAGTTGGAATAATCAATAAAAAGAAGTTGCTTATTAAATAAAAATGGGTATCATTAGCGGACGCGAATGATATTCATTATCATTTAGATAGAAGTAAGACCAACTTTAACTTTTTTAAGGAATAAGCAATGTTAAATAAAAGATTAACTGCCAAAGCAGTTCCATTAACTGTCGTTTTAGTATCGGCAGTTTTAATTTCATCATCTTCATTTGCAAGGTCAAATGTTTATGCTGACTTTCCAGTTACACTCAAAGATTACTCTGGAAGTGCAACAACGTCTGTCTCTTATAAAGGTCAGATGGCCAGACATGCACTTGAGAGCTCACTTAAAAAACTAATCTCAAAAGGTGATATTAGTGCAATGCAAAGTTACTATTCAGGTGACGATGCAAACAGACCTATTATTGCACCAGCTACTAAAGGTGATTTTGTTATTAAGCAATCAACTATTGGTGAGCTTTCTAATAAAAATCTTAGTGGTAAAACATACAAAGGATTAATTCCAGGGTGGGTTGGAAGCATGACTGGCCCAGAAGTTGTTGCTTTTATGTTTGAAAAAGCAGCTGAGTCTGAGGATGGTTATGACCCTGCTCATGCATTTGACTATACGCAGCTAGTTTCGAAATTTTTGATGGGTGCTGTGACATATAACCAAGCCGTAGATAACTATCTTGATGAAAAGCTTGAGGCTGATACTAAGCCTAACAATAAGCCATATAAGGATGGTGCAGCTTACACTGGAAAAGAGCATGTTTGGGATGAGGCATTTGGTTATTTTGGTGCTCCCTCTCATACATTAACCTTAACAGCACAAAATGTTTACGATATTGCTAAGCAAAAAGACGCCAGCGTTGCTGATTATAATTATGACGGAAAAGTTGACTTGTATAAGGAGATGGCCTATGGTCATGCTTACTATGCATCTTCATTTGATAAAGGTGGTAAAACAACTTACCTTCATGACATTGTTGGGGCATACATGGATGGAAGAGACCTGTTAGTTGCAGTAAATGCACGTGCATTGAGCGACTCTGAACGAGATCAGTTAAAAGGCTATGCCCAAACAATCAAAACAAATTGGGAAAAAGTAATTGCTGAGGCAGTTTTCAAATACGCCGGCGAAACCTATGAAGATATGGTCAAAATTGAAGCGATTCTTGAATCAGGTGGTGACGTTGCCAAGGCATGGCGCAAATATGCTAAACACTGGGGAGAGCTTAAAGGTTTTGCCTTAGCTCTTCAAGTCGGCGGAAAAGATATGGGCGCAACCTCTGTTAAGCTGAATCGTTTAATTGGCTATAGTCCTCTTCTTTTAGGCAATACGCAAGTGACTGGAATTGATTCAAATGGAGAATATGTCCAAAGTGATGCAGAAACTTGGGGTGGTTACATGGTTCATATGTTAAAAGTTCAAAACCTAATGGTTGATGAATTTAGCGTAGTTGCAAAATCTCATGACCAAACAGCAGGTTTGTCAGAATTAGTTAAATCTCTTGGAGCAAAATCTAGCGCAGAGAATGACTGATTTTTTTACTAACTTTCTTAATCCAGAAAAGCGCTTATTTGTAGGCTACTTAATAAGCGCTGCTTTTATAGCATTAATTTGGATTAGGATAGTTCAAAAAAAACCACTAATGAATATCGTTAGTGGTTTTTTTAATTCCAAAATCTGGTTTTCTAAGTCTGCTATGGCAGACTACAAATTAATACTGATAAATCAATTTTTTATAAAACTTATAGCACCAATAATTATTGGGCAGTTAGCACTTACTTTATTTGTTTTTGAAAATATGCATTTATTATTTACAAGGCCCTCTGAGTCAACTCCTGTCTGGATGGTAATGCTTATTTTTACGACAGTTCTTCTAGTTATTGACGATTATTCAAGATATTATTTGCATAAAATAATGCATCGTGTGCCTATATTGTGGAGGTTTCACAAGGCTCATCATTCGGCAACCAATTTGACACCATTAACAGTTCTCAGAACACACCCAATTGAGGCAGTTCTCTTCAGTTTGCGAGCTATTGTTGTTCATTCACTCTGCCTGGGAGTGTGCTTCTTCTTCTTTTCAAATAAAGTTTCTTTAATTGAAATTTTTGGTTCAAGTGCTTTTGTTGTTATGTTTCATTTACTTGGTTCTAACCTCAGACATTCCCATATCAGCTTTGGATATTGGGATTGGCTGGAAAAGATTTTTATCTCACCAGCACAGCATCAGCTTCATCATTCAACTAACCCCAAACATTTTGATTGTAACTTCGGTGCAATCTTTGCAATATGGGATAATCTCGGAAAAAGTTGTATTGTTTCTAAAAAAAATCAACAAATAGATTTTGGACTGAAAGAGCAATCAGAAGACAACCACTCTCTCAAAAATTTATTAGTTGGCTCTTAGATTTTTACTTTTGATAATAAATTAACCATAATCCATTAAACCTTATTAGGAGAAAAAATTGACTAGACAAGTTTCAATTCTATTTTTCATAATTACATTTTTTTCATCATCTTTCTTAACCTCAGTATTTGCTGCAAGTGATAATGATTTGACTGTATATAGCACTAGAAAAGAGCATTTAATTAAACCACTATTTGATGCATTTACTGAGAAAACTGGAATTAAAGTTAGCTACCTTACTGGAAAAGGTGGTGCATTAATTGAGAGAATAAAATTAGAGGGAAAGAAAACCAAGGCCGATCTTTTTATGACTGTAGATGCTGGAAACCTTTGGTATGCATCTACACAAAATTTATTTCAACCAGTTGAAAGTCAAATTATTGAAAATAACATACCGTCTCATCTACGAGACCTAAATGGATTATGGACAGGCCTATCAGTCAGAGCCCGAACAATTATTTACAGTGCTGAAAGAGTTAATCCAGATGAATTATCTAGCTACCAAGACTTAGCTAATAAGAAATGGAAAGGTAGGCTTTGTTTAAGAACCAGCAAAAAAGTTTATACCAAGTCTCTAGTGTCGTCTTTAATTTATCATGATGGTTTAGATAAAACAACGAAAGTAGTGAGGGGATGGATTGATAATCTAGCTGCTACACCTCATGCCGAAGATGTCCACATAATGACTTCGATTCTGGCAGGGCAGTGCGATGTCGGAATTGTAAATAGTTACTATTTTGGTCGACTTCAAGCGAAAGACCCTAATGTGGCACTTAAATTGTTTTGGGCTAACCAAAAATCTACCGGAACACATGTTAATGTTTCAGGTGCGGGAGTTACAAAACACTCTAAAAATTCTGAGAATGCAATTAAATTGCTAGAGTTTTTGACTTCAATAGAAGCCCAAAAGATATATGTTAGTCTTAACAAAGAATATCCAGCTAGTCAAAAAATTAAAGCAGCCAATTTGATTACCTTATGGGGAGATTTTAATCAGGATAAAATGAACTTATCTGTTGCGGGAAAAAATCAAGCTGATTCAGTTTCACTTATGCAGAGAGAAGGCTATAGATAACGGTGTAGGTAATTAAATTATAAGCCCAATGATAAGCAAGAAAAATAACTCAAATTTCTTAATGGGCTTACTAGCGCTTTCAGTCTCATTCCCAATAATAGTTGTTTGTTCAGCCTGGCTGTTTCCAGGAACTGAGCTCTGGGGGCACTTTGCTGAAAATTTACTACCTGAACTCATCAGTTCAACACTAGTATTGCTTTTAGGTGTGGGTATTGGTGTTAGTGTGCTAGGCACAGTTCTAGCGTATTTAGTTGTGATGGTTGATTTTCCAGGCAGAGCTTGGCTTGAATGGGCACTTTTTCTACCTTTTGCAATTCCAGCATATGTTTTAGCATTCGTATACTTAGGTGTTTTTGATTACTCCGGTTACGCTCAAGTTTGGTTAAGGGAATATACTGGAGTGCCTGGTTTTGATATCAGGGCGGGAAGCTGGGCAATTATATTAACATTTATCTTAGTTTTTTACCCTTACGTTTACATGATGGCTAGAGCATCCTTTAAGCGTCAAAAAATACAAATGATTGAAGCTGGAAAGATGTTGGGTGCTCAGCCTTTAAGAGTTTTTTGGAAGATTTCTGTTCCACTTGCAAGGCCAGCTATTGCTGCTGGATTATTAGTTACTTTGATGGAAACATTGGCAGATTTTGGAGTGGTTTCTTTATTTAATTACTCAACTTTTACTACTGCAATATATTCAGCATGGGGAGATTTTAGATCTATTGAAGTTGCCGCTCAACTTGCATCAATACTCGTCTTAATTGCTTTTTTTCTAATTTATTTTGAAAAAAAAGCTCGAGGAAGAGCTAAATACTACTCTTCAGATGTTTCTCATAATAGGCCCTATAAGGCAAATAGTGTCATTGGTTGGTTATTATTTTTGTTTGTTTTTGTTGTGTTTATGCTTTCCTTTGCTATGCCGATGTTACAACTCATAATTTGGAGTCTTGAAAAGTACTCTGTAGAGATAAATAAGATGTATTCAGGTTATTTTTCAGCAACTGGAATCTTAACAATAAGTGCAACTATCTTGACGGTAACAATAGCAACTTTACTAGCTCTGCCAAGCCGTCGAAAAGCTGAAAGTAAAGGGCTACAAATGCTGATTAGATTTTCAACTTTAGGATATGCTTTACCTGGATCAGTAATGGCTGTAGGGCTTCTATATGGTGTTCAGAACATCTCATTAATTAGTATATATTTAGGTGGTGAATCCATCAACCATATTCTTTTTGGCTCTGTTGCTTTACTTCTTTTTGCTTATGTTTCAAGGTTTATGGCTATTGCCTATAATTCCACAAGTGCTTCAAGTGAGCAAATTAAACCAGTATTTGAGCAAAGTGCTAGACTTCTTGGTTCTTCAAGAATTCGACTAATAAGAGAGATTTACCTTCCAATGATGACACCAGGAATTTTAGCTGGAGGTCTACTTGTTGCAGTAGACGTTATGAAGGAGTTGCCAGCAACCTACTTACTTAGACCCTTCGGTTGGGATACTTTAGCAATAAGAGTTTTTGAATTAAGTTCTGAGGGGCTTTATGACAGAGCGGCCATTCCCGCGCTAATGATGGTATTTTTAGGAGCTATTATTATGCTTCTTTTTATTAAGCTTGATAGTGACAAATATTAAGATCTGATGCCTAATACTTTAAATAAGATGAGTTATTTGTTGAGTTAGGTAAAATATTTCGTAATATATTCCTATTATTACTATTATGAGCTTGAGTTTACTTGAAGTGAAAGGTGTTAAATGTTCCTCTATTGCTTCAGGAATTAAAATGAATGGTAATCTTGATTTGTCATTGATTTCACTCATTAAAGGCTCTAATACAGCTGCAGTATTTACGCAAAATATTTTTAGTGCTGCTCCAGTAATAGTTGCAAAAAATCACTTAAATTCTAATGTTGAAGCGCTATTAATTAACAGCGGCAATGCGAATGCGGGAACTGGACATAAGGGTATAGAGGATACTTATAAAACTTGTGAATATCTAGCTAGTGAACTTCAAGTTTTGCCTGAACAAGTTTTGCCATTTTCAACAGGCGTCATAGGTGAATTTCTTCCTTTAGAGGCTTTTAAATCTAACGTCAATGTACTTGTTAGTTCGCTTTCCAAGGAAGGTATGAGTAAAGTTGCAAGAGGAATTTTAACTACTGACTTAGTTGAAAAGTCATATTCCACTTCTATTAATATTGGCGGAAAAACTGTTAATCTTTCAGGTATTGCAAAAGGTTCTGGAATGATAAGGCCTGATATGGCTACAATGCTCAGTTTTATTGTTAGTGATATTGGTGCGTCAAAAGAGGAACTTCAAGAATGCTTAACTGTAGCAGTTAATCAGTCTTTTAATCGAATCACAGTGGATGGTGATACTTCGACAAATGATGCTTGCTCTTTGAGTGCAACCAATCAATCTGGCGTTCAGCTAAGTCAATGCAAGGATGAGTTTCAAAAAGCTCTTAACCTAGTTTCAAAAGAGTTAGCGCAGATGATTGTTAAAGATGGAGAGGGAGCAACAAAGTTTGTCGAGATTAAAATTGAGGGACTTGAATCATCTGAAGATTGTTTAGAGGTTGCCTATACAGTTGCACATTCGCCACTAGTTAAAACAGCACTTTTTGCCAGCGATGCTAATTGGGGAAGGATTTTAGCTGCAGTAGGTCGAGCCAAAGTTAATGGTATTTCCATTAATAATATTGACATTTTTATTAATGATGTTCAGATTATTAGTTCTGGAGAAAAGAGTAATGATTACACTGAGGCTTTAGGCAGTGCTGAAATGGAAAAATATGAAATTGTTATAAGAGTTATTTTAGGGGCTTCAGATACGAGTGAGAGTGTTTGGACAACTGATCTATCATATGACTATGTTAAGATTAATGCAGAATACCGAAGTTAAATATTAAAGATATTTTTCGTTCTTTGTATTGTCAATAACATACTGTTTAAACCTTCTAGCAATTGGAGATAAATCAACTTCAGCATTGTGAACAATATGCCACTGTCTCAGGATAGGAAATGGCTCTACATCAAGTTGTCTAATGATTTCATTTTTAAGCTGAAGGTTGACAGAATGCATTGATACAAATCCAATTCCTAAGCCTGCTTGAACAGCTTCAACGATTGCTTCATTCGAATTAATCTGAATATCAGAATTAAAATTAAGTCCTGTAAACCTTTCAATTGTAATTCTTGTTCCTGAGCCGACCTCTCTGGTAAGCAGAATTTCTTGTGATAAATCTTTAATTGTTATATTTTTTTTATTAAGTAACTCGTTACCAGGGTGTGCGATTGCAATCAATGGATTCTGCATAAATGCTTGTGAGGTTAAGGGTATATCTTTTGGAGGTTCACCCATAATGACAAGATCAGCATTATTATTTTTAAGATTATCAAGGAGTGATTGCCTATTGGTTACATCGATGTAAAAAGTCATCTTCGGAAAATCATTTTTGAATTTTGCAAGTAGGGCACTAATAAAAGAGTTAGCAGTTGTTGCAACAGCTATTTGTAGATGTCCAGAGTCAGGATTTAAAATTTCATCAATTTCAAGTTTTGAATTTTCAAGAGTATTTATTGTCTCAATTGCTGTTTTATATATCTTTTTGCCCACAAAAGTAGAGCTAATTTTTTTGCCATTAATATCAAATAATTTTGCACCAATACTTTCTTGGAGTTGCTGAACTTGCATATAAACAGCGGGCTGAGTGATATGGAGTTCTTTACTAGCGCTAGTAAAGCCTCCAAGTCTGATGACTGACTCAAAGCTATAGAGCTGTTTAAGAGTATAATTAATCATAAGAAAAACTAATGATTTTATAAATAAATATTATTTTACATTATTTTAATACTTCATTATAATCAACTTCATTTTTATTAATTAGGAGTAAAGAATGGATCAATCAAATAGATATGCTGATTTATCATTAGACGAAGACACATTAATGGCAGAGGGCAAACATATATTGGTTACCTATACTATGACACCAGCTGAAGGCTATGGTTATTTGTCTACTGCGGCTCATTTTGCTGCCGAATCATCTACTGGAACAAATGTGGAAGTTTCCACAACCGATGACTTTACTAAAGATTTAGATGCGATGGTTTACGAAATTGATGAAACTAAAGGCATCATGAAACTTGCTTACCCAATCGATCTTTTTGATCGAAACATAATTGACGGTCGTGCAATGGTTGTTTCATTTCTGACTCTTGCTATTGGAAATAACCAGGGTATGGGCGATGTTAAATGTGCTCAGATGCAAGATTTTTGGGTTCCAAAATCAATGCTTGATATTTTTGATGGACCTTCAAAAGATATTACGGATTTATGGAATCTGTTGGGCCGTTCTAGAACAGAAGGAGGCTACATTGCAGGAACCATCATTAAACCTAAATTAGGACTTCGACCTGAACCATTTGCAAAAGCAGCATACCAGTTTTGGTTGGGAGGAGATTTCATTAAAAATGATGAGCCACAAGGAAATCAAGTGTATGCAAGAATTAAAGATGTTACACCTTTAGTTGCTGATGCAATGAGACGTGCACAAGATGAGACGGGAGAGGCAAAAATATTCTCAGCTAATATCACTGCAGATGATCACCATGAAATGTGTGCTAGAGCGGACTATATTCTTGAAACATTTGCTGAAAATGCTCATCATGTTGCTTTTCTAGTGGATGGCTATGTTGGAGGGCCTGGTATGGTTACCTCAGCAAGACGTAACTATCCAGATCAGTATCTTCATTACCACAGAGCAGGTCATGGTGCAGTCACTTCACCATCTTCTGTTAGGGGTTATACAGCATTTGTGCTTGCAAAACTGTCCCGTTTGATGGGCGCTTCTGGAATTCATGTTGGTACTATGGGATATGGAAAAATGGAAGGTGGTGCGGATGATAGAAACATTGCATATATGATTGAGCGTGATAGCGCTGATGGTCCTTTCTATCATCAAGAATGGTTTGGTATGAAACCAACCACTCCAATAATTTCTGGAGGTATGAACGCTCTTCGTCTTCCAGGTTTTTTTGAAAATTTAGGTCATGGAAATGTAATTAATACATCTGGCGGTGGCTCATATGGCCATATTGATTCTCCTGCAGCAGGTGCAACTTCACTTCGTCAAGCTTATGAATGCTGGAAGTCTGGTTCGGATCCAATTGAGTTTGCAAAAGATCACAAAGAATTTGCAAGAGCATTTGAGTCGTTCCCCGGCGATGCAGATAATCTATATCCTGGATGGAGAGATAAGCTAGGTGTTCATAAGTAAATAACTTCTTAGCTATCAATAATTACGATACAGTAATACTTGTATAACTAGCTTGTTAAGATTATTAATTGACTATCATTATGATAATAATGCTTGCTCTCAATTAATTTTAGTTTGCTTATATTGCATTTATTATTTTTTATTATTGCAAGATTAATGTGATTACTAATATGTATTCATTAATATTAAAATAACGTAAGTATTTATATAATAGATTTTTTGGAGAATATTATGGCTAAGTCTGAAATAGATCAGTTTAAGGTTGCCAAGAATCCTTATTATGCAGAGCAGTTTAATGAAGTTGAGCTTTATAAGGCTGCATATAGTTCACGCTTACCAGTCATGATAAAAGGACCAACTGGGTGCGGTAAATCAAGGTTTATTGAGCATATGGCTTTTAATCTAAATAAGCCCATAATTACGGTATCTTGCAATGAAGATATAACTGCTTCAGATTTAATTGGTCGATTCTTGCTTGATTCTGATGGAACAAGATGGGTTGATGGACCATTAACTATTGCTGCTCGTTATGGGGCAATTTGTTACCTTGATGAAATTGTGGAGGCTCGACAAGATACGATGGTTGTAATTCATTCATTGACTGACCATCGTCGCGAATTAATGATTGATAAAAAAGGTGAGCTATTAAAAGCTCATAAAGACTTCCAGCTAGTTATTTCTTATAATCCTGGCTATCAATCACTAATGAAAGACCTTAAACAATCAACCAAGCAGCGCTTTATTGCCTTTGATTTTGATTTTGCAAATCCTGAGATTGAGACAATCATTGTAAGTAAAGAATCTGGGGTAGATTCTAAAATAGCTGAAAAGCTAGTTCAATTTGCAAACACTACACGTAAACTTGTAGGGCATGGCCTTGATGAAGGTGCTTCGACTAGACTTCTCAATTATGCTGGTATTCTTATAAATAGTGGAGTTGATATTAAAGACGCTTGTCAAATAGCTTTAATAAAGCCAATAACAGATGATAGCGAAGTAAGAGATGCTATGAACGCTTCAATTGAAGCGATTTTTGGATAAGTACAGCATAAACTGTTATGAATGAGCCCATTTATGAGCGTGAATTAAGATGTGCATTTGACTCAGTTCATGAAGAATTTTCCAAACATATAAGCTCTGCACGTTCAATACTGTCTGAAGAGTCTTTAGATGAATATTATGATGGAATTGAATTTTTTTCTAAGATTGGACAAGGTGATAGTATTTCAATTGCCTTTTCCAATGTTATGCATTGGATAGGCTCATATTTTGGAAAGAATTCAATTCAGAAAATCACTGACTTTTCCTATAAAACTATTACTAGGAGTCCAAATAAAGAGTTATTGGTTGATTTTCTATTTAGTTTGATAGAAGTTATTAATTATGTAAAAGAAGATGAGCTTGAAGAGTTTTTAAAGCTGATTGAATACCAACTAAAAAAAACTACCTATTCCGTTCACGGAATTCATGTAACTCATAGTTCTCCATCATTTAGAGCTTTTTTATCTAAACTTGGGTTAATACTTTCACATCTTGATTATGAAGGAATATATGAGTGGATTAATTATGGATTAAGATATTATAAAAGCCATCCTGAGCAGCAAGAAGCTTTTTTTTCACTATTAACATCGGACTCACGTGCAGTATTCCAAAGACAGAGAAAGGGAGTTTTGTTCGTAGATATTGAGAGACAAATTAATTTATTCCAGCTCGAATTGTGGGGGACTGAGTTCATGTATGCACCATATTCTCCTGACTTTGAAAAACTCGAGCATTTTCATCCATATTTGGAAGATGAAATCATTAGGTTGCCTGATATTTATCCCGAAACAAAAAAAATTGACGGTACAAATCGGTATTTTGCTTTAGTAGCTCACTTGATGGCACATAATCAATTTACAACTGCAATTTTTGCAGATAATCTGAGTCCTCATCAAAGATTATTTGTCGAAGTTTTTGAGGATGCACGAGTTGAGTATTTATGCTCTCAAAAGTATCCCGGCTTTAAATCGATATGGAAAGAATTAATTCCAGAGATTGGAGAAGATGATTGTGTTCAGGAAACTCAGTCTTGTATTCGACATCGCGCTGCAATGTTGAGTCGTGCGCTGATAGATGAAAATCATAAATATAAAAACTTGGAAATAATAAAATTTGTAGATAAATTTAATGCTCTGATGAGTGCTGGAAAATCAACTACTGAAGATAGTTTATCTTTGGGGTTAGATTTTTTAGCTAACACTCGAAATGTATCTGATTCACTTCCAGATGTATTTTTTACAGATACTGAAATTAGTTATCGAGATGATAATAGAATTATGTGGATTTTTATTGAGAAAGATGATGAAGGAGATGATATTTTTCCAAATAAATTTAAAAATAAAGAAGACAAGGAAGAGCAAAAACGTGAAGCAGTTATTCCACCTCATTATTATGACGAATGGGATTATAAGTACGAATCCTACAAGCCTGATTGGACATCTGTCTATGAGAGACTGTATTCAAACTCTGATTCTATTTTTATTGATCAACTGCTAGAGAAAAATGGCGACATAGTGAAGCAATTAAAGCGAGTTTTGGATCTATTGAAACCACAAAATAAAAAACGACTTCGGTTTCAGGAAGATGGCTCTGAGCTTGATTTAGACATTGCCCTTCGAAGTGTTATTGAACTTAAGAATCGGTCTCAACCTGATAGTAGAATTAATAATGACTTTGAGCATGATTCTCGAAGTGTTTCAGTGCTTCTTTTGTTGGACTTATCAGAATCTCTGAATGATATTGTGGAGGCTACAAATCAGACAATTCTTGAACTTTCACAAGAGGCTGTGTCTTTGCTGGCATGGTCAGTCGAGCAATTGGGCGATAATTTTGCAATTGCTGGTTTTAATTCAAATACTCGTGACCAAGTTATGTATTACCACATAAAGAGCTATTCAGAACATTGGGATGATTCTGTTAAGGCGAGGCTGGCGAATTTAAAGGCTGAATATTCCACACGAATGGGTGCAGCAATTCGTCATGGAGCACATTACCTTGATTTACAAAAAAGCGATAAAAAATTAATGTTAATTTTGACAGATGGTGAACCATTTGATATTGATATAAAGGACCCAAATATGTTAATCAAAGATACACATAAAGCAATTCAAGAATGTCGAAAAAAAGGTATGTACCCCTATTGCATTAGTTTGGATAATAAAGCTGATGACTATATTTCTGATGTATTCGGTTCTAATTACTCGGTAATTGATAGAATTGAATCTTTACCAAAAGAATTGCCACAATTGTTCTTATCTCTTACAAAATAAATAAATTAGCCCTTCAAATTTAAGTAATTAAAGCTAAGAATTGGTCCAGTCTAGAGCTGCCTATAGTAATTGTATTGTAATTCATCTTTTTTAGCTCCAGTTTACAATTGAATAATTCAAAGTACTACTGTACAATCTTTTCAAAATTAATGGGATTGTAGATGAGGCAACATAAGAACTTTTTAAATTCAATTATTCAACGTATTGGCAGAAGTCAATCAAACAAAAAAAAACCTACTCCAGAGAATATTATTAATCTTTGTCACCAACTGATAAGCAGGAATGGTGAATCAACACTGTTCTCTTTAGCAAAAATAGTTCTCATGGATTTTGAAAGACTTTCTACTGAGCAAAAAAAATCTTTTTTCCTTCAATTGCTTGAACAATTCAGTGTCGATCGTTCTGCACTTAACACTGCAATTAGTGATCTAAATTTTGATGATGAGGCACAACTTAGAGACTTATACAAGATAATTGAGCCTAAGAGTCAAGAGCTTCTTAGGCGGCTTAACCAGATACCAGATGGTACTCCAGCATTATTAAAGATGAGAGAGTCACTATTAAACTTTATCAAGGACTTGCCTGAATTAAGGTCTCTTGACTTTGATTTTTTGCATTTATTTAAGTCATGGTTTAATCGAGGCTTTTTGAGATTAGAGAAGATTGATTGGTCTACAAGTGCAAAAGTCCTTGAAAAGGTAATGGAGTATGAAGCTGTTCATGATATTTCTGATTGGGAGGACCTTCAAAATAGGGTGGCTGCTCCTGACAGGAGATTGTATGCTTTTTTCCATCCCGCACTTCCAGATGAACCACTAATCTTTATTGAAGTCGCATTAATGAATGAAGTGCCTGATTCAATAATGCCAATATTGGATACATCTGTCAATCCTATAGAGCCACATAGCGCAAATACTGCTGTTTTTTATTCCATCTCAAACTGCCAAATGGCTTTAAAGGGGGTTTCATTTGGGAGTTTCTTAATTAAGCAAGTGGTGTCTGAAATCCAACTTGAATATAATCAAATTACTCAGTTTGTGACCCTATCACCTGTTCCAGGTCTAAGAAAATGGGCTGAAAAAATAAACTTATCAGGCACTAATGGAATCCCAGAACAGATTATCAAAGATGTTCAAACTTGCGTTGGAAATTCTTCTCCAGGAATAGCGTCTTTACGCAGGTTAACTTATTATTACTTAAGTCAAGCAAAGAATAGTAAAGGGGATGCATTAAACTCTGTTGCACATTTTCATCTTGGTAATGGTGCATATCTTTTCGATATACATACTAAGGCTAACGATAATCAGTCAGCTTTGGATGACTCTTGGGGTGTAATGGTGAATTACTTGTATGATTTAGATTTGGTAGCAAAAAATCATGAAGACTATGCAAATCAAAAGCCAGTATCAGCTTCATCAAAGCTGACCAAATCTATTCAAATTAAAAAGAAAAAACCTAAGCTTGTTAGTTTAACAAGTAGTAAGCTGCAGCAACTAGACCAAATAAGACTATCTGGTGAGTAAGATAAATTATTAGTGCATGTCGTCCCATCATTTCAATCCAGCTTGACCGAAAAGTAAATACTTTTTGATAATAAGGATTATGGCCTAGAAATATTCCAATAAAAATAAAGGACAGCCATGGGAATAAAGGGTAGTAATCGACACTTCCAATCGGCAAATATGATTCGAAAATATTTGAAATAAATCCTAGATTAGGTTGATCGAATATAAAGCCTATAAGGATTAATAAGGCAATCAAAAGTGAGGTTTTGGGATGGTTTATAAATGCTAAAGCAATTAAAGTTGAAGCCCAAATCAAATGAAGGATACCAAAATAAACCCATCCATCAGGAAACATAATGTAGGTCCCAATTGAGACAAGTAGGGCAGCTATTCCAAGGTATAGGAGTCGTTTGAGGAATTTTTTGTATTGAATGCCTTTGCTATGAGCAAAGACTAAGCTTATTCCAACAGCGCTTAAAAAAAGAAAAACAATCAGGCAGCGCCAAGCGATTCCAAACCAATGCGTAAATAAGGGAATCTGGGTAAAGCCAAAAGAGTTGAGATCATAAATAAAATGAAAAGCAACCATCATAATGATGGCTACACCTCTCATTAAGTCAAGTGATGAATCTCTTACATTAGACATGAGATATTAGTAAGACTACTCAAATACTTGAGAAACAAAAGACTTGTCGATCTTAATTATTGAGTCATCCAGAAGCTCCAAGCATTTAGGGACAGCCAAAAAAACAGCCCCAAGACATACCGCAATGGCTACCGGCTTTCCTGGAAGATTAATGATTAAACTGTTTCCTCTAGTTCCAGCTATTTGGCGTGAAAGAATTGCAGTAGGGACCGTTCGAAGTGATACTGCTCTCATTTGTTCTGCAAAGCCATCAAAAATTCTCTCACATACAGCTTCCGTAGCTTCTGGAGTAACATCTCGCGTTGTTGGCCCAGTTCCACCAGTGGTAAGAATTAAATTACAGCTTAGTTTGTCACTCATTTCAATAAGTGTTTCCTCAATCTGAGGTTGTTCATCTTCAATCACTCTAGAAACAACTTCATAGGGGCTTTGAACTGCTTTTGAAATCCATTTTTGCATTGCAGGACCGCTAATATCCTCATAAATGCCTCGCGCAGCTCTATCTGAAATCGTTAGAAAGCCAATTTTTATTTTTGGTGTAGACATAATTAATTTTACCCCCCAGTAACAGGTGGAAAGAAAGCGACTTCATCTTGCTCTTTAACAACTGTGTTTTCAGAGGCCATTTCATGATTCACTGAACATAAAATATTTTTAGGAAAATACTGATCTCCATATCTATCTATTAATTCTTTTTTGATTGATAGGATTGTGACTGGGCAATCAAAGTTAATATCATCTTGTGATGTTTTTAAATTCTCTTTGAGAGAGGCAAAGTAAAGAATTTTCATCCGCCTAACTCCACCATCTGTCGACTACTAATATTGTCAATCACCGAATCAAAAAAATGCTTTTCAGGTTTTTTAGTGATTGCATCAAGAATTAACTGCTTCATTTTAGAGTCACTCATTCCAGACCTTAGTGCGTCTCTTAAAGATACCGAGTCTTTTTGGCCAAGACATAAAATTAACTCCCCTTGAGCAGTTAGTCTGACACGGTTACAACTTCTACAAAAATTATTAGAAACAGCTGAAATGGTTCCAATGCTCGTATCCGTTCCCTGAATCTTAAATGCTTTTGCAGGGCCATCAGTTTGCTTTGATTTGATGGACAATAATTTGTCACCATAACTAGCACTCACTCTCGAGAGTATATCTTCTTCGCTGTAATGTCTATCTACAGCCTCTATACCGGCCAGTCCAATAGGCATTGTTTCAATAAATCTTAAATCTAAGCCTCGATTGATTGCAAATTCAA
>CABXNH010000001.1 GCA_902513495.1 uncultured Gammaproteobacteria bacterium | reverse complement strand
CGGTGCATCGGCTCAATTTTCTATGGTACCGATTAACCTTTTAAGGGGTGGCTCTAAGGCAAATTACGCGAATACAGGGCATTGGTCAGTTAAGGCTATTGCTGAGGCAAAACGATACTGCGATGTGAATATATGTACTGATAGTTCAGGTAATAACTTTACTGACATTGAGGATTTTCAAGATTGGAAAGTTGATGAAGATGCTTCTTATTTTCATTACACTCCGAATGAAACGATTGCTGGATTAGAGTTTGATTACATCCCAGATGTCTCTATGCCGATTGCTGCAGATATGTCTTCAACTATACTATCGCGTGAGATAGATGTCTCTAAATATGGCATTATTTATGCAGGTGCACAAAAAAATATTGGACCATCAGGCCTCACAATTGTGATTGTCAGAGAGGATTTGATAGGTCATGTTGTTAATGGTCAGCCAAAGCTTTTTGATTATGCCACTCAAGCCAATAATGACTCTATGTTTAATACCCCTGCGACGTTCCCATGGTATGCAGCTGGATTGGTATTTGAATGGTTAAAAGAGCAGGGAGGTCTTTCTGCTATGCAAAAAATTAATAAGGCTAAAGCTGAGACACTCTATAGTGCAATTGATAGCTCAGATTTTTATTCTAATCCGGTTTCAGTAAAATATCGTTCATGGATGAATGTACCTTTTTTACTTGCAGATGAGAAGCTTAATAGTGTGTTCTTAGAGCGCTCAAAAGATGCAAATTTGCTTGCACTTAAGGGTCATCGTAGTGTCGGCGGAATGAGAGCGAGTATTTATAACGCGATGCCGCAAGAGGGTGTTGATGCTCTTGTGAGCTTTATGAACGATTTTGAAAAGGATTTTGGCTAATGCAAAAAATACAGGTACTTAATAATATTTCACCCCTTGGTTTAGAAAAATTTCCCAAAGAGACTTATGACGTATCAACTTCTAATGAAAATCCAGATGCTATTCTAGTTCGAAGTGCGAAAATGCATGATATGGAGATTGAAAAGAGTCTAAAAGCTGTTGGAAGGGCTGGTGCAGGTGTCAATAATATTCCACTTCAAAAGATGAGTGATAATGGCGTCGTCGTGTTTAATACACCAGGTGCTAATGCAAATGCTGTTAAGGAGCTTGTTATTTCTTCAATGCTATTGGCAAGTCGAAATATCTGCCAAGGTTGGAGTTACGTTAATAGTCTTCCTCTTGACAACCTTAAATCTACTGTTGAAGATGGTAAAAAGCAGTACTCTGGATCTGAACTACCTGGAAAAACATTAGGAATTGTTGGTCTTGGCGCTATTGGCGTTGAAATTGCGAATGCTGCGAGTATGCTTGGAATGGATGTTATTGGTTATGATCCTTCAATTTCAAAAAAGAATGCTTGGAAAATATCTTCTGACGTTGAAGAGGCTCTTTCTTTAGAGGAGTTATTTTCAAAGAGTGACTTCGTGTCGTTTCATGTCCCATTGGTTAACGCTACAAAGAACCTATTAAATGCAAAAAGAATTTCACTTCTCCCAGAAGGCTGCGTTGTAATCAATATGTCAAGAGATGGTATTGTTGATGAAGAAGAATTAGTTAAATCTCTTGACAGTGGAAAGATAAAGTACTACGTTACTGACTTTCCTATTGATGAGAAAAAAAATCATGATAAAGTCATCGCTCTTCCTCATCTTGGAGCATCTACCTCAGAGGCAGAAGAGAATTGTGCAATGATGATAGCAAAGCAAATCAAAGACTATCTAGAAAACGGAAATATCGTTAATTCAGTTAATTTTCCCGATGCAAAGATGCCAAGAGCTGGAAGTGAGCGTCTTGCCATTACGCACAGAAATATACCAAATATGGTTCGTCAAATTACAAAGGCTATAGCTGAAGAAGAGGCTAATATTGTTGATATGCTTAATAAATCTAAGGGTGAATTTGCATATACCTTGATTGATATTGAAGAAGAGATTTCCAACTCAGTTATTGAAAATATAAAAAAAGTTGAAGGGATTTTGAAAGTAAGAGCACTCTAAATTCATTATTTTGGCGTAATGGGCAGACTTTAAACTAAAGCCTATAGCTGAATCTAGTAAAGCATTTATCAATTTATATTAATATAGACCATAGTGCTCTTATCTATTTATTTATATTCTATATTGGATGGTAGAATAACACCATAGAAATGGATAACTCTTTTAGGGAGTAAAATAAGGGTTAGTTACAATAATCTTTAATTTATAGTAAGAGGTAGTTTATTAAATTAATTATTCATGTTGGTACACATAAAACTGCTTCGACATCATTCCAGCAGTTATGTTCAAATAGCCAAGAGATTCTGATAAATAATAAGATACTATATCCTGAATATTTTGAATTTCCTAAACCCCAAGATTATTATCAACATAGTTCTGTTGCAAGAATGTCTCAGAAGAGAGACTTAAAAAGTTTAAATGTTTTTTTACAAGCAATCTATGAACAAACTTCAAAAAAACACTGCAAGGTTTCGCTGATTAGTGGAGAAGATTTTGAAAACTTTCTTGTTGATATTCATCTCGCAAATGAATTTGAGATTCTCGCGAAGTCTGCAGGATATTCTGATATTGAATGGGTTGTAATTCAACGAAGCCAAATAGATTATTTGCTTTCTATTTATTCTGAAAAATCTGCATATAAAATGGTTTTAGATCTTGGTTTAATAGCAAACTCTATTTTGGAGTATGGTTTTTTTAGTGCAAGCTCTGCTGAATACAATTACAAGTTTGTTTTTGATATTTCTAAATTTTCTAAATTTTTTAAAAAAAATGTCAATCCAAATTTAACAATTATAAATTTTGATCAATTTATTGATGACTTTGTAGGAAAAAGGATTTTTAGTTATTTAGTTAATGATAAATCTTTGGAAAAATTAAGACAAGAGGCTAAAAGCATTGGAAAAATGAGAAAAAGACACTCCAATGAAAAAATTGAATTTCGTTATTTAGCGAACTTTTTAGGCATGAAGGCAAATAAAGAATTTCATGAAAATAACAAAAATCTTGTTGATTCATTAGTGTCCTACCGCTTAAAAAGGAATAAAGCCTTAATTCAAGAAATTCAAATTAAATTTAAAGAGCGATTTGGTTAAAATTATTTTGGCGCCCTGGGCAGGATTTGAACCTACGACCCCTCGCTTAGGAGGCGAGTGCTCTATCCAGCTGAGCTACCAAGGCAAGGTACATATTATTGCCATTTATCTTTACTATTTCAAGTAATAATTTAATTTATAATGACTGTATAGTTTTTTATAAGATTATTTTGATATTAATCTAATCTTCACATATTAAACACAATTGATATAACTTTATTCTGTAGAATTAAGTTTTAAGTAAATTATAGGAGTTTATTATGAAAATTATTATTAAAAGTTCATTATTTGCTTTCTTTTTATCAGTTACCCAGATGTCTTTTGCGGGATCATTTATAGATTCAGCAACAGTTGTCTCTGTAGACAAAGTTTATAAACAGGTCAGAGTTGAAGAGCCTTATCAGGAATGTTATATAAAAGAGACGGTTCAAAACAATGGCGATGGAAGTGCTACTAACGAAATCATTGGTGGTGTCATTGGCGGTGCGATAGGAAATAAACTCGGTAAAGGTGATGGTAAAGATGTAATGACTCTAGCCGGTATTCTGATGGGTGCATCCATTGCAAATGATGCTGAAAAAGCAGCAGCAAACGGCAAACAAACCGTAATTAGTCAAGAAGTATGTGAAAATAAAGTCAGACAGAAAATTGAAAAAAGATTAAGCCATTACAAAGTGACTGTTGATTACAACGGTACTGAAGTTTCATACTCTAGCAAAAGAAGGCCTTACGATGATGTTATCAAGGTTGAAGTTACTGTGGATGGACTTGATTAACATCTAAAGAAACTGTTTCTATCTATATGGCTTTTGTTGTCATATCAGTCATACTAGCTGTTGCAATAACCTTTGCAGCAGCTTTTTTTTATATTTCTCGAATTATTTCCTTGCCACCTAAAGGCAGAGCTGTTGATTATTTAAAGATTAATTCAGAAAATAATCAGAGAGTTATTGCCTGTATTGGTGATTCGTTAACACATGGGAACATAGGAGTGAATTGGGTTGATCAATTAAGAAATGAGTTTCCTTCTGATGTCTTTTTAAATGAGGGGATCAATGGTGATGTGGTATGGCAGGTTCACCAAAGACTTAAGCCAATATTAAAATGTAACCCAGATATCGTAATTTTGATGATTGGAAGTAACGATGCCATGGCTTCTTTTAACTCGAAATCTGGCAAGCGCTATAAACGTAACAATAACCTTCCAGATATCCCTTCATTTCAGAGTTACCAAAAATTATTATCTGAATTACTAAATAAACTCATTGGCGTCAAAAAGGTTTTTTTATGCACTCTACCACCAATTGGTGAAAATAAAGACTCACAAATTAACCAACACGTAAATCAATTTAATGACTTTTTAAAGCAAATAACGCAAGAAAAAGATGTATCTTTGTTGCCAGTTTCTGAGCATTTATGGAGTGATTTGGCTTTGAGAGAATTTCCGTTTATCAATGACTACAATCCAAATTCGATTCCATTAATTAGGAGAATCTATGGGGGTATAATGCACCATTATATTTTTAAACAGCCTTGGGATAAGATTGCAAAATCAAAGGGACAGTGGCTATTGTTTGACCAGATTCATTTTGGAGAACGTGCAGCAAATATTGTTTTTGAACTAGTTAAAAATGCAGTGTCAAGGAAATAATTTTGATGTATTCAATGTATAATAAGTTATCTCCATTTAACTCTTATTTCAATGAAAGATATTAAGCTTGAAGATCGATTAATTTTTGCTCTAGATGTCCCAGAAGTCTCTAAAGCTAAAGATATTGTCTCTGAGCTTGACGATAGTGTCAATTTTTATAAAATTGGTATGGAAATGCTAATGACAGGGCAGTATTTCAAGTTATTAGATTGGTTAATAAAAAAAGATAAAAAAGTTTTTGTTGATTTAAAGTTTTTTGATGTACCTGAAACTGTTGGAAGAACAATAGCAAGACTAAGTGATTATGGCGCAACCTTTGCGACAATTCATGGTAATCAAGCTTTAATGGAAAAAGCATCTAAAAATAAAAATAATTTGAAAGTACTTGCTGTTACAGCTCTTACAAGTCTGGATAGAGGTGATCTTGATGACTTAGGCTTTGCGTGTGATGTTCAGGATCTTGTAATCTCTAGAGCTAAAAGAGCATTTGAGGCAGGCTGTGATGGAATAGTCTCATCAGGTCTGGAAGTTCCATTCATTAGAGAGTATGTAGATAATAAATTAATTTGTGTAACTCCTGGTATCAGACCTGTTGCAAACAACGATGATCAAAAGCGTGTTGTAGATGTAGCTACGGCATTTATTAGCGGTTCTGACTATATAGTTGTAGGTCGACCAATCAAAAATGCTGATAATCGATATAAGGCAGCAAACAATATCCAAAAGATTATCAAAAAAACATTTGAATCAGTATAATTTCTTTTTTTTAGTCGCGTAACTCAGTTGGTTAGAGTGTCACCTTGACATGGTGGAAGTCGGCAGTTCGAATCTGCCCGCGACTACCACTTTTTTTCATAAATAAAACCTTAAGATCTTCTCAACACATATTTATAGAGAAATACTTATTAGCAGTTTTATCAGTTATAATTCATTACGTATCTTTCAAGAAAACACCATGAAAAATAATTTCCTAGTATTACTAATCTCTCTCACTATTTTTGGCTGTTCTTCCATTGAAGTAGAAGCTGTTTCAACTTCAGAAGAAGAAACTCAGCGAATCCTTGCTATGGGCCTATCTCATGAGCAAAATCTTATTGAGGCAAAAAAACTTAAGAGTAATCATATGATTTCAGTTGTTACTTTGCAATTAACAAACGCTCGAGATGAAAAAATTCAGGAAGAGTTAGAACTAGTTGAGTCAGCTAAGTACTCAGAACTGATAATAGTTTCTGATAACGGTTCAAATTTTATTGGTCCTAAAGTAATTGAAAAAGTTAAAAAAGGCGTTCTGGAAGAAGATGTTGAGATACAAACATCTTTCTTGACTAGTTATAGAAATGAAAATGGTGTTTTGCAGCACAAGCTTAATGTGAGCATTGAGCATAATTCACCCAATAAAAGAACTTATCTTTCAGCAAATTTATGTGATGAGTGGATGCGTTGTGATGGCGCTACTTCTATTGCTCAAGAACTTGTTGTAATTTCATCTAGAACTTCAAATTGTTCAACTGCTGGTTGTAATTTCATAGAGGAAATGGAGCTTAACTTTAATGAAAACTTTATAGAAGACTTTGTTAAAAAAGGATTTACAATACGTTTTAATACTAAAAGGAAATCTAATAAAGTTAAAGTATCAAAAGCTTACCTTATGGGCTATCTTAAAGTAGCTAAATAGACTTTAAGATAAAATTATATCTACAAAAATCGAGTTGATCTTGTCATAATTTAATTTCAAATTGATCCAAAGGACTTTACTTGAATTTTGTTTGTTTTTTGCTTATTCTTCATCGATTCAACATAAAAAATTCATAAGTACGGTGTACAATTTTCTTTTTTAAATATTGGATTAATTGTGATTTTAGAAATTTTCTTTGCAGCAGGTTGTTTTTGGGGGGTTGAAAAAAACTTTGAAGCTATTGAAGGTGTTGTTGATGTTGTTTCTGGATATTCTGGAGGTAGCTATCAGGATCCAACCTATGAAGATGTCTTAAAAAACAGAAGAATTCAAAGTGAAGGATTTTTATCTGTACTCAAAAATATTGGACTTTCTGAAGAGGAAAAGACTAAAAATAAAGATGGTTTAATTAACCATACAGAAACTGTTAAAGTTGTTTATGATACTAGTAAAGTTTCTACTGAGGACTTAGTTAAAAATTTTTGGGAAATTCACGACCCCACTCAATTAAATAGACAAGGCAATGATGTTGGAAATAACTACAGATCTGCTATTTACTGGATTAATGAAAATCAAAAAAATATCGCCATTGAAACAGGTAGAACTTACCAAAAATTACTAAATGCTAAAGGTTATGGTGAGATAGTTACTGAAATGGCTGCTTTAGAGAGTTTTTGGCCTGCTGAGAATTATCACCAGGATTACCTTTTAAGAAACCCAAACGGATACTGTCCTGACCATTCTACTGGCGTGAAGTTTAGCGAGCTAGTTTCAAATGAGCAGTTTGGTCAAGATATAGAGCCATTAGGAGGTAAAGAAATAATTGTTATTGGCCCAGAGGAAGAGGGAACTTGCCTATTTTGTTTAGAGTTTGAAAGAAAGGTAACCTCAAAATATCAAGGTACAATTCCCCTCAGGTCAACCCCTGCATCAGCCCTAAAAGGTTTTGATATTGAAACTCCAACTTGGGCAACTCCAACTATTATCTTTATTGAAGATGGCAGGGAAGTATGGTCTCATCAGGGAATTATGGGTTCTGAGGAATTCTATAAGGCTCTTGGTGATTTTAAGTTAGGTATAGGGTCTGAGGCACACAAAGTAGCATTTAATGAAGGAACTGATAAGAGGTTCTGCGTGCAATATGAAATATTTAAAGATACTCCTGAGGGTATTTTTGTAGATAAACTTTCAGGCAGGCCTCTTTTTGATACTGCATATCGTTTTGATTCAAAATCAGGCTGGCTTTCTTTTACACAGCCAGTAAATAATGAAGTTTATGAATTAGTTGATAATAGTTATGGAATGACGCGAACTGAGATTCGATCAGTAAGTACAAATATCCACCTAGGACATGTTTTTAATGATGGACCTAATGGTCTTCCTAGATATTGCATTAATGCAACTGTGTTAGAGTTTATTCCACGTGATGGTGTTTAAGATCTAAAAAAATGTAAAATATTCTTTTTAAAGATTTCTTCATCATGAATACTTTACATACCAATGAATAATTTCGCTAAATCTCACAACCTTATCTTCCTAAAGCTAATATTTTTAATAATTTTTTCTTTTTTTTGTCATTCTTCTATTTTCGCTGAAGATAGTCTTTATGAGAGAGGAAAGCAGTTGGTTGAGCAAAAGGAATATGGAAAGGCATTAAAAGCTTTTGAACTAGCATCTAAAGCAGGTAGTATGGATGCATTAACTGCTCTTGGAGTGATGCATATTGGTGGAATTGGTGTTAAACAAGATAATTCAAAAGGTTATAAGTACATAAAAACTGCTGCAGATCAATCAGATCCTAAAGCACAATATACTTTAGGCGCTTTGTATTATCTAGGTGCCGGAGTTGCAAAAGATCTAAACAAAGCTTTTTATTGGTTAAATTTAGCTTCTGAACAAGGCTACCTAGATGCCAAATATAACTTAGGAATAATGTATGAATTTGGAGAGGGTGTTGATCAAAGCAATGAGAAAGCCTATAAAAACTTCATATTTGCTGCAAGGCAAGGAAATGTAGAGTCTCAAATCAAAGTTTCTGAAATGTACAAAAATGGTATTGGGACAGAAAAAAATCTTGAGAAAAGTGATTACTGGCTAAAGAAAATTGAAGAATCAAAAGTAGCTAATTGATTTATATCAATGTAGTGTAGTATGTTTTTTGAGATAATTTTATAAATAATCTAAATGTTTGATGAGCGAGAAAATGCTAAATGAAGTTTATGATATTGTAGTCGTTGGTGCTGGACCTGCTGGTTTGAGCTTTGCCTGCTCAATGGCTGATAATGACCTTAAGGTTCTTGTTATTGAGAAATCTCCATTTAAGGTAATTTCTAAGCCAAGTCCTGATGGAAGGGAGATTGCACTTACTCATAACTCTTTAAAGATTTTAAAAAAAATTGGTGTCTGGGATTTTATAGAGGATTCTGAGGTAAGCCCTCTCAAAGAAGCAAAAGTTTTTGATGGGGAGTCAGATTCCCTTTTGAGTTTTGATACCAATAAATCATCAATCGAAGCGCTTGGATACCTCGTTCCAAATTATTTAATTAGGCTGGCTTTATTTAAAAAAGCATCTCAAATTGAAAATGTAACTATTCAATATGACATATCAGTCGTAGATGTTAAGACTAACCCGAGTAATGCAAATATTGTGCTATCTAATGGAATGGTTATAAAGTCCAAGTTAATTGTAGCTGCAGATAGCCGTTTTTCCGAGATTAGGAGAAAGATGGGCATTCCTTCAATGATGAAAGACTTCTCCAAAGTGATGATAGTCACAAGAGTGTCTCATGAAAACTCTCATAATCAAACTGCCTTAGAATGTTTTAAGTATGGGTACACTTTAGCCTTATTACCTCTAAATGGAAATGTATCATCAGTTGTTCTTACTGTATCAACAGATCAAAGCGAAGAAATACTTAATATGGATAATGAAAAATTTTGTGACTTTGCTAGTGAAGGCTTCAATAATAAATTAGGCGCTATTAAGCAAATTGGCGATAGGCATTCTTATCCATTAGTTGGAGTATTTTCTCAAAAATTAAGGGCAACTCGGTTTGCCCTTATTGGCGACGCAGCGGTGGGGATGCATCCAGTTACCGCGCATGGATTCAACCTAGGTCTTAGAAGTCAAGATATTCTGTCTAATTCAATTAATAAAGCACTTAATAGCGGCGCTGATATTGGTTCTGATAATTTACTAAGGGAGTACGAAAATAAACAAATTTATTTATCAAAACTGATGTATTTTGGAACCAATGGTATTGTTTCGTTATTTACAAATGATGATGCAAAGGTGAAGAAAATTAGACAACTGGTCTTGAAGTTTGCTAATCGATTTCCTCCAGTGAAATCATTAATTACGAAACATTTAACAGAGTCAAAAAAAAGTAATTTAATTCCTTTTTAATAATACTATCATGGCAAATAATGGTGATTTAAGTAGTCTTAGAAAAGAGTATCTTCAAAGTGGCATTGTCAGAAAAGATCTTAAAAGTAGCCCAATTGAGCAGTTTTCTTTATGGCTCTCCCAAGCAATGGATTCTGATATTATTGAGCCAAGTGCGATGAGTCTTGCAACATCAGATGATTCAATTGGAATAAGAACTGTGCTTCTTAAATACTTTGATGAAAAAGGCTTTGTTTTTTTTACAAATTATGAATCAAAAAAATCAAAACAAATTCAAAGCAATCCGCAGGCCGCCATTCTTTTTCCATGGCTTGCTTTGGAAAGACAAGTCAAAATTATTGGTAAAGTTGAAAAAATCTCAAATCTAGAATCTCTCAAGTATTTCTCTTCAAGGCCAAAAGACTCTCAGATTGGGGCTTGGGCTTCGGAGCAGTCTTCAAGAATCTCATCCAGATCAATACTTATTGAACAGTTTGCATTAATGAAAAAGAAGTTTTCTCATGGTGAAATTCCTTTGCCTACATTTTGGGGTGGATATAGGGTTATACCCATAAGTATTGAGTTTTGGCAAGGCAGAGAGAATCGACTTCACGATCGATTTATTTATGAACGTCAAGAGAATGAATGGACTATAAGCCGACTGTCTCCTTAATTAGATTAATTACAGGCAAAGTTACAGGTTTTTTACCAAGCCAAAATTCAAATGAGAGAGCAGCTTGTTCAACTAGCATCCCTAAACCATCACTAACCACGAGTGCAGAATCTTTTAGTGCCCATTTCATGAATGGCGTCACAGAACCATACATTAAGTCATAACACACAGCACCTTCACAAAGTCCTTTAGGTAAATTAAGCATAGTTCCATCTATGGAAGTACTTGTTGCATTAATAACTATATCAACAGGCTTAGATTTGATTTGATCAATACCAAAACCACAAACTTTTCCATACTCTGAAAATTCATTCACCAATCTCAATGATTTTTCTTTAGTTCGATTAGCTATTAAAATTTTTTCAGGATTTTTATCTAGTATTGGTTTAAGAATACCTCGGGTAGCCCCACCAGCCCCAATAATTAAAATTTCTTTATCCTGAAGCGTTTGTTTTAAATTCTTTTCAAGATCATTAACAAGTCCTTTGCCATCAGTATTTTCTCCATAGATTTTATTGTTATCAACTTTGATGGTATTTACAGCACCTGCAGCTTTTGCATCTTCAGTTAAGTCTTTTGAAAAACTATAGGCATTGATTTTAAAAGGAAGAGTAATATTGAATCCAATTCCACCAGTACTTATGAATTTTTCTGCCGTCAAATTAAATGCTTCAACTGGCGAGAGAATTTTTTCATAAGATATCTCAATATCAAATTCTTTAGCGAATTCGTGATGAATCATAGGTGACAAGCTATGATCTATAGGATTTCCTATTACTCCAAATTTATTCATAAAACCTTAAGAAACTTTTTGGTTTAATTTTGTCGTTGAATTCGCATTATCTTCTGATGACTTTTCAGAATTATCCTCAGTTTTGAGCTTGGCTTTTGAAGTTGTCTTTTTTGCTGGCTTACGAGTTGTTTTCTTTGAAACCTTAGAGTCAGTATTCTTCCTTTTTTTAGTAACAACCTCAACTGGCTTCGTAACAACCTCAACTGGCTTCGTAACAACCTCAACTGGCTTCGTAACAACCTCAACTGGCTTTTGGTTAGGATTTGTAGTATTTTTTTGATTCCTGTTCCTAGTCCTATTTTTATTTTGATTACTTTTATTTTTTTGAGCTTCATTCTTAGGTTGATTAGAAGCCGGTTTTGTATTATGAGCATTATTCTGATTTTCCTGTGAACTCTTATTTTGGCTCTTGCTTTGGTTCCTATTCTGGTTCCTATTTTGGTTTCTATTTTGGTTCCTACTTCTATTTCGATTTGGAGTTCTTGTGCTTTTAGATTTCGGGGTAGGTTTTTTATCAGAAGAGAAGATTTCAGTTAGCTTGCTCATAAATGAGACTTTCTTTTCAGGCATTTTGGTTGATGGCTGATTGGTGGATATGGCTGGAATATCAGGTTTATCAATATAATTAATTACGTTTGGATTTTCCTGAGGCTTGGATACGCCTTGAAAGCTTTTATGGTGAGATCTTTTATCTCCCTTTTGCTTATTCACAGTATAGTGAGGGAAGTGCATATACTGATTTGGAAGTAGCGTAATTTTAATGTCATGCTTCTCTTCCATTTCGACGATGTTCTGCCTCTTTTCATTCAATAAGTAGGTGATAACTTCAACGCTTGATTGAATTGTTATATCACCACTATTTTTGTTTGAGTTAAGGTTATCCTCTAGTTGACGAATAATTCTTAATGACAATGATGGTATGGTTGGATTTGTTCCACTTCCACTACATACTGAACAAGTTTTTCCAGTTGATTCTGCAACTGAATTCATTAGCCTTTGACGTGATAATTCCAATAAGCCAAATCTTGAAATATTTCCAATCTGAACACGAGCCCTGTCATTAGCAGTTGCTTTTTCCATTAACTTTTCAATAGCTGTTCGATTGGCATCCGATGCCATATCAATAAAGTCAATAACTATAAGGCCGCCAATATCTCTTAATTGGAGCTGTAATGCAATTTCTTCAGCAGCATCTAGGTTAGCTTTGTAAGCAGTGTCTTCAATACTTGTGCCTTTGGTTGCCCTTGCCGAGTTAATATCAATTGCTGTGAGGGCTTCTGTAGCGTCAAATACAATTGTTGCACCTGACCTTAAAGCAACCTCCCTGTTAAAGACATTTTTAACCTGCGACTCAACACTCATGTGAGCAAAAAGAGAGTGGTCAGTTACATCAAAAAACTTAATTTTATCTAGATAGTGAGGCATTACAAAATTAGTAAAATCACGCGCTTTTTGATAGGTTTCTAGGTCATCAATGATTACGCTGTCAGTATCCTCTCTCAAGTAGTCACGCAGAGCTCTAATCGTTATGTCACTTTCCTGATAGATTAAAAAAGGACCGTCCTGATTTTTAGTTGCTGTTTTGATGGATTTCCATAGCTGAGTTAAATGGTCAACCTCCCATTGGAGTTCGCTAACACCTCTTCCGGCACCTTCAGTTCTGATAATTAATCCAGAATGTTTAGGAACGTTAAGGCTTGGCAATAAATTCTTTAAGTCTTGACGATCTGAAGCGTTAATTTGCCTCGAAATCCCCGAGCTTTTTGGGTTATTTGGCGTCAAAATCATGTAAGCACCCGCTAAGTTAATATAGGTGCTAAGAGCAGCCCCTTTATTGCCTCGCTCTTCTTTTTCAACTTGGATGATAATTTCTTGCCCTTCTTTAAGGACATCGCTTATGGTGAGTTTGTCGCCCTTTGGCTTAACTCCTTCAGCAAAAAAAGGAGAAACCTCTTTAAAAGGCAAGAAGCCATGTTTTTCTTTGCCATAGTCAACAAAAGCAGCCTCGAGGGATTGCTCAACACGTGAAATTTTAGCTTTGTAAATATTGCCTTTTGTTTTCCTATTAAGGCTTGTTTCTATATTGAGATCAGTAAGCTTTTGGTTCCTGACGATTGCAACCCGGATCTCTTCCTTGTGGGTAGCATTTATGAGAATGTGATTCATTATGAAGTCCTGTTATATCTGGACTATTGAGTACGTACATATCCCCAATACTTATGTATTGAATAGGAATTAAGGTTTGATTTGAAAGATTCATCAATTGCAAAATAAGTTATGTATGTGGCACCAATAAGCCCATAAAAAAATAGTTCGTTACAATATCTCGATTTTATTTATTTTTTGAAATATTATAAAAAAATTCTTGTTGGTCGAAAAAATGTTCGACAAACAAATTATACCATATATTGACCCACACATTCTATTTACTGGTTTAGGGTGCGACCTCCATCAATATTGATTATTTGTCCCGTAATATAGTTTGAGTTAGCTAAAAATAATACTGTATCAGCAATATCCTCAGGAGAACCTTGCCTGTGAAGTGCTATTCTCTGTAGCATAAGATTTTTTTCATTTTCTGAGATTTTAGCACTGTCCTGTGGCCAAAGGATTAAACCTGGGGAAACACCATTAACCCTAATTTTTGGTGCAAGCTCTTTAGCTAAGGTTTGAGTCAGCATTCTTAGACCTGCTTTTGAAATGTTATAAATAGCATGGTTTTTTAAAGGCCTATCAGAATGAATATCAATGATATTGATGATTGAACCATCATTATTTGATAATGTTTTACTTAGTCCCTTAGATAAGAAAAAAGGCGCTCTTAGGTTAATATTGAGTACATCATCCCAATCCTTCGTCTCACTACTATTAACTGATTTTGGATAAAAAATAGAAGCATTATTGACTAATAAATCTAGTGATTTAATTGAGTCCACTACAGAATCGAGCTCGTCTATATTGCTTAAATTACCTGAAATTATTTCAACAGATTTAGCCCGAATTGCATTAAGCTCAGTACAAAGTAATTGCGCTTTATCTTTTGAATGATTGCAGTGGATAATAATGTTAAATTGATTATGATGAAGGGTTTTGACAATCTGAGCCCCTATACGAGCTGCGCCGCCGGTAATTAATGCTGTTTTCATTTAATTCAATTAAAAATGTATTTGTTGTTTTATAAAACTTGGATAGCGATCACAGTATAAAATATTTTTACATATGAATCTCGAAGATATTATATCTAAAACCATTAAAGACAATAACAATCCAATTGGTTTTGATGTCTTTATGAATCTTGTTTTGTATCATCATCAATTTGGCTATTATCGATCGAATAAAATGATATTAGGTCATAAAGGTGACTTTATTACAGCGCCTGAAACATCCGATCTTTTTGGCTTTTGTCTAGCAAGGCAATGTAAACAAGTCTTAAATAATGGAAACATCCTAGAATTTGGAGCTGGTAGTGGAATACTTGCTGCGCAAATCCTATTTGAATTGGGAAGACAAAATTCACTACCCGAAAAATACTTCATTATTGAATTGAGTGCACAGCTAAAAAAAATACAGCAGCAGACTATTAAAAGAGCTTTGCCTGAAATTTATGATCGAGTTGAATGGCTAACTGAGCTTCCTAGAAATTTTAAGGGAGTGGTGGTTGCTAATGAAGTTCTTGATGCATTTCCAGTCAAACGAATCACATTCTGGAACAATCAGTTTTATGAGTTGGGGGTTGACTATACTGACAATTGTTTTCAATGGAAAAGATTTGAGCGGCCCTATTTAAAATCTAAAGTTTCTTATGGGGATGATTTGCCTGAAGGTTACACGACTGAAATAAGTCTTCAATCTGATGGCTGGCTTAAATCGCTATATGACTTGATGGCCGAAGGAGTTGTCCTATTAATTGATTATGGGATGAGTCAATCTGAATACTTTCATCCCCAGCGAACTGACGGAACCTTAAAGTGTTTTCATAAACACAAATCAAACAATAATCCTTTTATTCACCTTGGAGATCAAGATATAACGGCTTCAGTTAATTTTTCAGACATCGCTAAAAGCTCGATTGATGCTGGCTTTAAGGTTGATGGGTTTTCAACCCAATCCATGTTTTTAATTTCATTGGGCATTGAAAACTTCCTTATTAGTGAAGAGAAAACGGAAAATAAAATTAAACTTGCTCAAGAGATAAAGCAATTAGTGATGCCTGGAGCTATGGGTGAGGTTTTTAAAGTTATGGCGCTTACCAAGAAACAATCAGTAAAATTAGATGGCTTTAAAGAGCAAAACTTAACTGAAAGGCTATAAAAATTAATATGGATATTGTTCAAGCAATTACGCTAGCTTTTATTCAGGGTTTTACCGAATTTTTACCCGTTTCATCTTCTGCACACCTGGTTATCCTGCCAAAATTTTTGGATTGGCCTGACCAAGGTCTTGCTTTCGATGTCATTCTTCATTTTGCAACATTGTGTGCTGTTGTTTTGTACTACAGATCCACTCTAGTTTCACTTAGAGCTGATTTTTTCTCTTCCATTGCAAATAGGAGAATGCAAGGAGATTCAATGCTTGCTTGGGGCGTCCTTCTTGGGACAATTCCAGTTGGAGTAATTGGTCTTTTTTTTAATGACGCTATTGAGGCTCATCTTCGAAGTTTTCAGGTTGTAGCCTTTGCAACCATTTTTTTTGGCATTATGCTTGGTCTGTCTGATTGGGTTAACAGGTCTCTAGGTAAAAGTCGTGAAATGATTCAAGGGATGGACATTTTAATTATAGGGTGCTTCCAGGCTTTAGCATTAATTCCAGGTACCTCACGCTCAGGAATTACAATTACTGCGGCTCTTTTCATAGGTCTCTCCAGGGGCTTATCAATTAAATTTGCATTCCTTTTGTCAATCCCAGTGATTATCCTTGCAACAATATTAAAAACAATTGATTTATTCCAAGGTTCAAATCAAATTGACTGGCTGATTCTTTCAGTGAGCTTTGCAGTTGCATTTTTAACTTCTTATCTTACAATTGTATTTTTTATTAGACTGGTAGAAAGAATTGGTTTTCTTCCATTTGTTGTTTATCGAATTCTTTTAGGAGCGCTATTATTTCTAATCTAATGCCAGGACCTATTTTCAGGAAGGATTATCGTCCAAGCAGTCACCTCATTAAAACAACGGACCTTGACTTTGATCTTAGGGACACCGAGACTATCGTTTCGTCTCGTATAATTTTTTACAAGAATCCAGCTGCCAACAATGCAGTTGATGAGCTTTTCTTAAATGGAGAATCACTAGAGCTGCTTTCAATCAAAGTGGATGGCTTGGATGCAAACTATGTACTGAAAGAGGATGGATTATTTTTGTTAAATCCGCCCGATGAGTTCGTTCTAGAAGTTCAGGTAATAATTCATCCAGAAAGCAAAACAGATTTAAATGGTTTATATCAATCCAGCGGCAATTTCTGCACACAATGCGAAGCAATGGGCTTTAGACAAATTACCTATTACCTTGATAGGCCTGATGTTTTGAGCATCTTTACGACCAAGATAAATGCAAATCGAGAGCACTACCCCGTTCTCCTTAGTAATGGCAACTTAATTGAAGAAACAAGCAGCCATGCTACTTGGCATGATCCAGCCCCAAAGCCCTGCTACTTGTTTGCTTTGGTCGCAGGCAAGTTAGACTTTCTTCAGGATGAATATACCACTTCAACAGGGAGAAAAGTTGACCTAAGAGTTTATGTTGAGCCTCACAACATGCACAAAACTGCCTTTGCAATGGAGTCTTTAATAAAAGCATTTGAGTGGGATGAGAAAAGGTTTAACCTGAGTTATGATCTAGATGTCTACATGATTGTTGCTGTAGACGACTTTAATATGGGTGCCATGGAAAACAAAGGTTTAAATATTTTTAATTCGGACTGTGTTTTAGCAAACCAAGAATCATCGACAGATTTAAGTTTTATAAGGATTGAATCCATTATTGGTCACGAATACTTTCATAACTGGACTGGCAACAGAGTGACCTGCCGTGACTGGTTTCAACTGAGTTTAAAGGAGGGCTTAACCGTGTTTCGAGATCAGGAGTTTTCTTCCGATTTAAGATCTCGTGCAATCCAGAGGATTACAGATGTTATCCAACTCAAAACTAGACAGTTTGCTGAAGATTCTGGGCCCATGGCACACCCTGTAAGGCCAGAGTCATATATCGCAATGGACAATTTTTACACGGCAACAGTTTATGAAAAAGGTGCTGAATTAATTCGCATGATTCATTCGATACTTGGAGAAGATGGATTTCAAAGGGGGATGAAATTATATTTTGAGAGGCATGACGGAGATGCAGTAACTATAGATGATTTTGTTGCGAGTATGGCGAATGCAAATGATAAAAATTTTGAAAGTTTTATGCTTTGGTATTCACAAGCTGGAACCCCTGTAGTTAGTGTTGAGGATGAATATGATGAAAATAGCCAAACTTATAGCGCCACCTTTACGCAAAATAATCAAAAAACTCCCTATACGATTCCAAATCAGTTTGGATTGATTGATAAAGGTGGAGAGGAAGTTGAATCTGGCCTCATTATCATTGATGAACTTGTAAAAACAATTTCATTTAAGAATATAAAAAGTAAACCAATTCCTTCATGGTTTCGTGGCTTTTCAGCGCCAATTAAATTTAGTTCAGATCTTTCAATACAAAACAAAATATATCTTGCATCATTTGACACCGACCCATTTAATCGTTGGGATAGCGCTCAAAGTTTATGGTTAGAGTACATCCTTAATCCAGAGCAAGCCATTGAGAAAGATTTATTTCAAATGATTAAAAATCTTTTTGATAATGAATCTGACTATGCACTCCTATCCGAAATGATTAGTCTTCCGTCAGAACAAATACTCCATCAAAATGTTGGAAAAATTGATGTCCAGGAAGTCCACAATCAGCGTAATCAATCGATTCTTTCTGTTGCAAATGCTTTTAAAGATGAGCTTTTAGAGTTGTACTATCAATTAAACACTCCTAAAGCTTTTGATTTATCCACACAATCGATAGGTGAAAGGGCAATCAAAAATACATGTCTAAGCTATTTATCAAAGTTAGGTGAGTATGATATCGCTTATCAACAATTCATCAATGCAGAATGTATGACAGATCAGTTTGGAGCGTTCCAGTGTCTACTTGACTCTGAAAACCGCTACAGAGCTGAGGTCATTACTCATTTTTATAACCAGCACCAGTCAGATGTTCAGGTGATGGATAAATGGTTTAGTGCACAGTGCATAGCATCGGCCTCATCAGTAGAGGATGTTAGAGGCTTAATGAAGCATGAATTGTTTTCTATGAAAAATCCAAATAGAATTCGTTCTGTGATTGGCTCTTTCAGTCAAAATAGCAACCAATTTCATTGTCAAGAAGGTTATCAGCTCTTAACAAAGGTTATTATTGAGCTAGATCATTTAAATCCCCAGATTGCTGCAAGGTTTGCTGGAATTTATAACCATTGGAGAAGGTTTACAACTCAATACTCTATGCTTCAAGAGCAACAAGTTAACTCAATCATTCAGAGAGATAAACTTTCAAAGGATGTTTATGAGATTATCCATTCTGCATTAAAAGGGAAAACTTAATGTCCTATTTAAAAGCAAAGCATTTGAGCGAATTAATGCTTTCAAAGCAATATACAATCGCGCTAGCTGAGTCATGTACAGGTGGCTCTTTATCGAGCTCATTAACCTCAATTGCTGGTGCATCCTCATATTTCAATTGCGGCTTTATATCCTATAGTAATGAGTCAAAGGTCAACATGCTTGGGGTTGATCCAAAGACAATTGAATTATTTGGCGCTGTAAGTGAAAAAGTTGCTTTTGAAATGGCTTTTGGAGCAGGTGAAAAATCTAATAGTCATCTAGCAATTGCGGTTACAGGAATTGCTGGCCCATCTGGAGGTACTGCTGAAAAACCAGTGGGTATGGTCTGTTTTGGTTTTTTTATTAATGGCAACATTGAAACGACTACTCAATTTTTCTCTGGTGCCCGTTCAGACATTGTTTCGCAAAGCGTTGCCTTTGCATTAGAAGAGTTATCTTCAAAAATCGAATGAACGCTTCAATAGTCTCCATTGCTCCTATGATGGATTGGACCGATAGACATTGTCGATACTTTTATCGCCTAATCAGTAAAAATGTCCAGCTCTATACTGAAATGATAACAACGAAAGCGATCCTCAATGGTGATAAGAGTCGACTTTTAGACTTTGATGCTTCAGAAAACCCTCTCGTTCTTCAGCTCGGGGGAAGCGACCCAAAAGAGATGGCTGCATCTACCCTGATTGCTCAAAATTGGGGCTATGACGAAGTAAATATCAATGTTGGGTGTCCATCAGACAGAGTTCAATCTGGAAGCTTTGGGGCTTGTCTCATGAAGAGGCCTAATCTAGTCGCCCAATGCGTTGAAAGCATGACAGATAAGTGTGAAATTCCTGTGACAGTAAAACATAGAATAGGGATTGACGACATGGAGAGTTATGATGAACTTTCTGACTTTGTATTTCAAATCAGCATTAAGGGTTGCCATCACTTTATAGTGCATGCACGTAAAGCCTGGTTAAAAGGATTGAGTCCAAAAGAAAATCGAACGATACCCCCACTTAATCATGAATGGGTCTATCAACTAAAGAAAGATTTTCCTTCTTTACAAATAACCATTAATGGCGGTATTGAAAGTTGTGAGGATGTAACAAAGCACCTTGAGTTTGTTGACGGCGTTATGATGGGGCGTTCAATTTACCATAATCCATATTTACTAAGAGAGATCGAAAAAACAATATTTAAGGAAAAGAATAATTCTGTCGATCGAGAACAAGTATTGAAACAATATATGGAATACATAAAAAATCAAAATCAAAATGGGATTCCAATTCGATCAATGACTCGCCATATTTTGGGACTATATCACGGCGAAGATAATGCTAAGTTATTCAGAAGATTATTAAGTGGACAAATTGTTGGTCTGGATCAGTTGAATGATTGGCTTGATTTTAAAAAAAATAGTTCAACTGAGATTAAAAGCTTTTAATAGTTTGGTAAAATTTTTGTATAACTTTTTTGACTAATTTAATATGGCAGGCAATCACTTTGTAGCAAGTATCGATATTGGGACAGAAAAGATTGCTTTGCTAGTTGCTGAAAAAGATGATGACGATCACCTTAGAATAATTGGTCATAACGTTTGTCCATCTAAAGGTGTTAGGAGAGGCTCTATTTTTTCAATTGACTCTTTATCTCGACAAATTACTAAATTAATAGAACAAACCCAAGAAAGTTTTGGAGTTGATTTGGCGTTGTTTCGTGTCAATATATCCGATACTCATTTAACCTGTATCGATGGAAAGGGTAAAGTTCCTGTAAATGAATTTGTTAGCGCAGAAGATTTGGAATCAGTTCTTGAGTCTGCTATGGCGATCTCAACGCCAACTAATAAGGAAAAACTTCATATCATAAAAAAGAAGTTTACAATTAACGAGTCAGTTGTTGTCGATAATCCAATGGATATGGAGGCACAAGTTTTAGAGTCTAAAGTTCATATTGTTACTGTATCAAGTTCAAGTGTAAGAAATGTTGAAAACTGCCTTAAGCAGAGCAATCTTGAGGTTGATAAAATTGTACTCAACTCAATCGCTAAATCTCAAGCAGTTCTGAGTCAAGAAGAGAAAAATGGCGGCATATGTCTTCTTGATATTGGTGCCGGAGTCACAAGCTACTCTGTATTCCAAGAGGAGGGCATAGTGCATAGTGGAATCATTAAAATGGGTGGCGATGAGATAACTCAAGAAATTGCCTACGCTTTTGATACCTCTCTAGAGGAGGCAAAAAGAATTAAAGAAAGCCATGGTTATGCTAAATCAATATCTCAAAGTGATGACCAGTTTATTGATTTTACACAAGGGTCGAAAGAACAGCATCAGCTCTCAAGTCTTGATTTATCTGAAGTTATTGAAGAAGCTTATCTAGAGATTTTTCAGGCACTGAAGAATGAACTTAGGCATCACAATCTAGATACCATCATCAAATCAGGCTTTGTTCTTTGTGGAGGAGGTTGTGAAATGAAGTCAATCGAAGAACTTGTTAGAGGTTATTTTTCTAAAAGAGTTAAAAAAGGAAAAATTCAAAGATCTAGAATTTCAGGATTAGAAACTATACTAACGGACTATAAATATGCGGGAAGTATTGGCCTTCTTTTGCACGAAGGTGATCTAAACAAAGCTAAATTTATAGTTTCGAATGGAGGCCATGGTGTTATGGGTAAATTAAAGAAAGCTTTTGTAGGTAATTTCTAATTCATGATTAAACAAAGAACAATTAAAAAAATAGTTAAAGCTCGTGGCGTTGGTATCCACAGTGGAAAAGTCGTCAATTTAACGTTAATTCCTGCAGCAGAAGATCATGGCGTTGTCTTTAAAAGATTAGATGCGGGAGGAAGGCAGGTTCACGCGCATAGTGCTTTCGTTAATGAGGTTGTTTTATCAACTGGTCTTGAAAATCAAGGTGTAAAAGTATCTACGATTGAACACTTAATGTCAGCTCTTTCAGCTCTCGGCGTTGATAACTTGCTAGTTGAGCTTGATTCATTTGAAGTGCCGATTATGGACGGCTCTTCTGCACCATTTATTTTTTTAGTTCAGTCTGCAGGCATTGAAGAGCAAGAGGCACCCAAAAGATTTATTGTCATTAAGGATAATATAAGGGTTGAAAATGGAGAATCATGGGCTCAAGTTTCACCTCATAATGGTTTTAAAGTGACTTTAGAGATAGATTTTGACCACAAAAAAATAAAAGAGAGTGGCCAAAAATTAACCATTGATTTTTCTGAGCAGTCCTATCTAAAGGAAATATCTCGAGCAAGAACATTCGGCTATGAGAGAGATGTTGAGATGCTTCAAAAACAAAATCTTGCATTAGGAGCAAGTAAAGATAATGCAATTGCTCTCTCGGATGACGACATTCTCAATGAAGATGGTATGCGTTATCATAACGAATTCGTAAAACATAAAATTTTAGATATTGTAGGGGATCTTTTTCTTCTAGGGGGTAATGTGATAGGTCACTATCAAGGTTATAGAACGGGGCATATGCTCAATGACCAGCTGCTTTCTGCAATTCTTTCCCAGCCAGATGCGTTTAGTATCGAAACATTTAAGGAGGCTGACTCTCCAATACAATTTTATTCTGAAGATTGGCAAAACGACCTTTAATATCTAAATAACTTTACTCTCTTTCCCCTTGTTTTAAAAGCTAATCAGCTAGCAACATAGTCTTTTATGAGATAAATTCTTTGGGTATAATCGAAAACTTTTAAATTACCGTTATTAGCGATGGAATTGAATGGCGCTGAAATACTTATAGATTGTCTTCAAAAAGAGGGCGTTGATCACGTTTTTGGGTACCCAGGAGGTGCAGTCCTTCATATCTATGATGCCATCGAAGCGCAGGACAAAATTACACATGTCCTTGTGCGTCATGAGCAAGGTGCTGCACATGGAGCAGATGGTTATGCACGAGCTAGTGGCAAGCCAGGTGTTGTTTTGGTGACTTCAGGTCCAGGAATCACTAATGCAGTTACAGGTATTGCAACCGCTCACATGGATTCAATACCTATGGTTGTGATTTCTGGTCAAGTTCCTTCTCCATTAATTGGCATGGACGCTTTTCAAGAAGTTGATGCTACAGGCATTACACGCTCGTGTGTAAAACACAATTTTCTAGTGAGAGATATTAGTGAAATTGCAAGCACAGTTAAGAAAGCTTTTCATATTGCGACGACGGGTAGACCTGGTCCAGTAGTGATTGATATTCCAAAAGATATTACGATTGAAAAAATGGAGCAGGAAGAATATCCTGAATCTATTGAAATACGCTCCTATAAGCCGACTACAAAACCAAGTAACCGTCAAATTAGAAAGGCAGCTGAACTCATTTTAAAATCAAAAAAACCAATTATTTATGCCGGTGGAGGTTGTGTCATAGGTAATGCCTCAGAGAAGCTTCGTGAATTTACGCGTATGCTTGAGTTCCCAATTACTCAAACGCTTATGGGTTTAGGTGCATATCCTATGACAGATAAGCAATCATTAGGGATGTTGGGAATGCATGGAACTTATGAGGCTAATATGGCTATGCATGGTTCTGACTGTGTTGTAGCAATTGGCGCTCGTTTCGATGATAGAATTACAGGAAACCTTGAGAAATTTTGCCCAACTGCAAAATTCATTCATATTGATATTGATCCATCTCAAATTTCCAAAAATGTTGTGGCTGATATTCCAATTGTTGGACAAACTAAACAAGTTCTGAAAGCGTTGATTGATGAGTTGGAAGATAAAAATTATGAAAATATTTCCAAGTGGTGGAAACAGATTGAGGATTGGAGAAAAGTTGACTCTCTGGCTTATTCTAAATCTCCAGGGGTTATTAAGCCTCAGTCCGTTATCGAAGCCTTATATGAGGTAACAGAAGGTAAGGCTATTGTGACTTCAGATGTTGGACAGCACCAGATGTGGGCTGCACAATATTACCCTTTTGATGAGCCAAGGCAATGGATCAACTCTGGTGGTCTTGGGACCATGGGTTTTGGTTTGCCAGCTGCAATGGGTGCTAAACTTGCTATGCCAGAAAAAGATATAGCCTGCGTGACAGGCGAGGGAAGTATTCAAATGATGTTGCAAGAACTCTCAACGATGCTTCAATATGACACGCCAGTTAAGATTATTAACCTTAATAATGGATATTTAGGTATGGTAAGACAGTGGCAAGAGTTTTTTTATGAAAAACGTTATGCAATGTCCTACATGGATGCTCTCCCAGACTTTATTAAGCTTTCAGAGAGTTATGGTCATATGGGAATTAAGATTGAAAAGGAAGAAGATTTAAAGCCTGCCTTAATTGAAGCGTTTAGTCAGAAAGATCGTACTGTTTTTCTTGATATTTTGACAGACCCTTCAGAAAATGTATTTCCGATGATACCTGCTGGCGGCGCTCATTGTGATATGTTGCTTGCTGGTAGAGATGAAATGGTATCCAAAGATGAAACAGACTTTAACGCGGTATAATTTATGAGACATATTATTTCAGTAATTTTAGAAGATGAGGCTGGAGCTCTATCAAGGGTTGCAGGTCTTTTTACTCAACGTGGTTTTAATATTGAGTCACTTACTGTAGCTCAAACGAATGATCCAACTCTTTCTAGAATGACAATTGTATCCTCTGGAAGTGAGCGCGTACTGGAACAAATTGTAAAGCAGCTGAACAAACTCATTGAAGTTGTTAAGGTGAGTGATTTGACGAGTCAGGATCATGTTGAAAGAGAGTTAATGCTTGCTAAGATATCGTCAACCATGAAAGAGGGCGTTGACTTAAAGGAATTGGTGGAAATCTTTGGATGTAAAGTGGTTGATGTAAAAGATAAGATTTACACTATAGAGGTATCAGGAAAGACAAAGAAGATTAATGCATTTTTGGATGCAATTGAGCCATCAAATATTATTGAAATCTCAAGGACAGGTGTTACTGGGATTTCAAGAGGAAAAAAACTAATCTAAATTAAAGGAAAAAAAATGAATAGATATTACGACAAAGATACAGACCTTTCGATTATTCAAGGTAAAAAAGTAGCTATTATTGGCTATGGTTCTCAGGGACATGCCCACGCTAACAATTTAAAGGATTCAGGTGTAGAAGTGGTTGTTGGTCTTAGAGAAGGTTCGTCTTCTGCGACTAAAGCCAAAGAGGCAGGTTTGGGCGTTATGTCTGTCGAAGAGGCAAGTGGATGGGCAGATGTAGTTATGATCCTAGCGCCTGATGAGTTTCAAGCAAGTATTTATTCGCAAAATATTGAGCCAAATTTAAAGCAAGGCGTTGCTTTGGCTTTTGCCCACGGTCTAAATATTCATTTTGATATGATTGTGCCTAGAAAAGATCTTGATGTCATTATGATTGCACCAAAAGCACCTGGCCACACTGTTCGTTCAGAGTTTGTCAAGGGCGGCGGTATTCCTGATTTGATTGCAGTTAATCAAAATGCCTCTGGCAATGCAAAGGAAATCGCACTCTCGTATGCTTCAGCAATTGGTGGCGGAAGAACGGGTATCCTCGAAACAAGCTTTAGAGAAGAGACTGAGACAGACTTATTTGGCGAGCAAGTTGTTTTGTGTGGCGGAACAACTTCTCTCGTTCAGGCTGCCTTTGAAACGCTAGTTGAGGCTGGATATGAACCTGAAATGGCTTATTTTGAGTGTCTTCATGAGTTAAAGTTAATCGTAGACTTGCTTTATGAGGGTGGTATTGCAAATATGCGCTATTCAATATCTAACACTGCAGAGTATGGAGATGTTACAAGAGGTCCTAGAATCGTTACAGACAAAACAAAGGCCGAAATGAAGAAAATTTTAAGCGAAATTCAAAGCGGTGCTTTTGCTAAAGAGTTTGTTAGTAATGTTGGTGATTTGCCAGCTCGTCGTGATGTTCAACGTAAACACCAAATTGAAACTGTTGGAGAAAGCTTACGCGCAATGATGCCTTGGATTGCAAAAAATAAATTAGTTGATCAGTCAAAAAACTAATTCTAATTGATCATGTCAGCTTTATAAGAAGTTATGACTGAAAAATTACCAAGAAAAAGAGGAATTTACCTATTGCCAAGCGTTTTAACTACGTTTGGCATATTCGCTGGATTCTATTCAATTATCTCATCAATAAATGGTGATTTCACGATAGCTGCGATCTCAATCATGATTGCTATGATGTGGGATACTCTTGATGGGCGAGTTGCTCGACTAACAAATACTCAAAGTGCATTTGGCGCTGAATATGACTCTCTTGCGGATTTAGTGTCATTTGGTTTAGCCCCAGCTCTTCTTGTTTATGAGTGGTCGCTATATGAGCTTGGAAGGTTTGGATGGCTCGCAGCCTTTGTGTATTTAGCTTGTGCAGCCTTAAGGCTTGCCAGATTTAATACTCAAGTCGGTATAGCTGATAAGAGGTATTTTCAAGGCCTTCCTTCTCCTGCGGCCGCTGGCGTAATTGCTAGCATGATATGGCTAAAGATTTGGACATTTGCTTCTTTTGATTCTGATGTCATATCTTTGGGTTATTATCTAGGTGCTGGAATTACAATCTTGTGTGGCCTTTTGATGGTTAGCAACGTTCGGTATTATAGTTTTAAAGAACTCGACTCAAAAAAAGCTTCATTTAGATTCCTTTTGTTGATCGTTATGAGTTTAATCATTTTGACGTATAAACCAAACATTATATTGTTCACCGGGTTTTTTCTGTATTTGCTTTCTGGTCCTTATATTACTGTTGCTGGACTCAATAAAAGGCGAATTGAGAAAAAACAAAGTAAAGGAACTTAAGTTCATTTATAATCTACGCGTATGAACAAAGTATTTAATTTATTAACTTCAATTTCACTGAGCAAGCTCTTTGCTTTGTTACGATTATTGCCGTAAGGCAATAATAATCATAATAGACGAAGGTCTATCACTACAACTTAAGATAAAATTCGGAAAAATAAAAGGAGCAATCAATGTCCGAAAAACTAATTATATTTGATACAACTTTAAGAGATGGTGAGCAATCACCTGGCGCCTCCATGACTAAGGATGAGAAAGTTCGTATCGCCAAAAGTTTAGAAAAAATGAAGGTAGATGTTATTGAAGCGGGTTTTGCGATCGCTTCACAGGGTGATTTTGAAGCGGTTCAGGCGGTAGCTAAAGCGGTAAAAGATTCAACCATATGCTCTCTAGCAAGAGCCCTCGATAAAGATATTGACCGAGCAGGTGAGTCTATTCAAAATGCGAACTCGTCTCGAATTCACACCTTTATCGCTACCTCAGATATTCACATGAAAATGAAGCTTGGAATGACGCCTGATGAGGTTGTTAATCAGGCAGTTCGTTCAGTTAAAAGAGCTACCAAGTTTACTGATAACATCGAGTTTAGTCCTGAAGATGCTGGACGCTCAGATACAGATTTTCTTTGTAGAATTATTGAGGCTGCAATTAATGCAGGTGCAACAACTATTAATATTCCTGATACGGTTGGTTACAGCATTCCTTACCAGTTTGGTGAGACAATGAAAGAGTTGATAGAGCGAATCCCAAATTCTGATAAAGCCATTTTTTCAGCACACTGCCACAATGACTTAGGACTAGCGGTTTCAAATTCTCTCTCTGCTGTATTAAATGGAGCAAGACAAATAGAGTGTACGATTAATGGGCTTGGTGAAAGAGCAGGAAATACCTCTTTAGAGGAGATTGTAATGGCTGTTCGAACAAGGCAGGATGTATTTAGCTGCGATACTAATATCGATGCTACTGGTATTCTGGCGACCTCAAGACTGGTTTCTTCAATAACAGGTTTTGTAGTCCAGCCAAATAAGGCGATTGTTGGAGCTAATGCGTTCGCTCATGAGGCAGGAATTCACCAGGATGGTGTTCTTAAGCACAGAGAGACCTATGAGATCATGAAGGCAGAAGATGTTGGCTGGAATAATAACTCCCTAGTTCTTGGTAAACATTCTGGTCGAAATGCATTTAAATCGAGACTTAGCGAGTTAGGAGTTGAGTTTGACTCAGATGATGCGCTAAACGATGCATTTTCTAGATTTAAAACTTTGGCTGATAAGAAGCATGATATTTTCGATGAGGATCTTCAGGCTCTTGTTACAGAGGCCCAAACAGAGGCATCTGAAATTATTCGTTTAGTTTCACTTAAGGTCTCCGCCGAATCTGGAAAAGTAAACACAGCAAATATAACACTTTCAATCAATGGTGATGAGTATAGCGCTTCTGCTTCAACTTCTGGTGCGGTTGATGCAACTTTTACTGCCATACTATCGTTGGTTGATATAGAGCCAAAACTCCAGTTATATTCTGTTTCAAATGTAACTCAAGGTACCGATTCATTGGGCGAAGTTAATGTTCGTTTAGAGCATGAAGGAAAAGTCTTTAATGGTCAAGGTGTTGATACTGATATTATTACCTCTTCAGCAAAGGCCTATGTCCATGCGCTTAATAAAGTTATGGCAAATGTAGAACGAGCACATCCACAGATATAAATATGCAGTCAAGAAATGAATATCTCGAAGCTCTTGGAATCCCAGACTTTTTGTATTCTAAAGTTGGTTCAGTTCACAAAATTTCAGTCCCTTTAAATTGCTTGGTGATAGAGCTAAATCCAAAGGATTCTTTTTGTGTTGCTGGAAAGACTCGAGACTTACTTGTCAAGATGTTGGCGTCGATTGAACTAGATTTGAATGATGTTCATCTGGCGTCGATTGAAAAAAGTAATCTTGATGCCATTGTTAATGCAAATCCTGCTCAAGTTGTTTTGGTGATGGATTCGACATTTAAGTCAGATAAGCCAACCTTTTTTTCGACATATCATCCAAGAGACATTATTAAAGATTCAAATCTCAAACGCGAAACTTGGGAGATTTTAAAAAAAGTAAAACAATGTCTCAAATAGACTACTCACTTAAGTCGTATAAAAGGCCAAAGCTTAAAACGCCAAACGGTGAGAAAAAACTTTTGCTGCATTCATGTTGCGCTCCCTGTGCTGGCGAAATTATGGAAGCGTTAGCAGCATCTGATATCGATACTACGATTTATTTTTACAATCCAAATATCCATCCTAAGGATGAGTATGAACTGAGAAAAAATGAAAATATTCGTTTTGCAGAAAAACTTGGCATACCTATTATCGATGCAGATTATGACCGGGATGAGTGGTTTGAGAGGACAAAAGGGCAAGAGAATGAGCCTGAGAGAGGAGAGAGGTGTACGACTTGTTTTGATATGAGGTTTCAGAAAACAGCCAAATTTGCCTCTGAAAATGAATTTGATATTATTTCATCCACACTCGGCATTTCTCGCTGGAAAGACATGAATCAAATCAATATGTCAGGTGCAAAATCTGCAGAGCCTCAAAAAATTCCATACTGGGATTTCAACTGGCGTAAACAAGGTGGATCTTCTAGGATGCTTGAGTTATCCAAAAAAGAAAACTTTTATCAGCAAGAGTATTGTGGATGTGTTTATTCTTTAAGAGATACCAATAATTGGCGAGTTTCCAAAGGACGCAATAAAATTGAGCGGGGCGTTAAGTTCTATCAAGAGGCTAAGCTTAAACTCTCACAGATCGATTAGCTTCCAATCAAATATAAAAGCAATGATTTTTGAACGTGCAGACGATTTTCAGCCTCACTCCAAACAACGCTTTGATTACCATCTATAACTTCAGAACTGACCTCTTTTTCACGATAGGCTGGGAGACAATGCATAAATATGGCGTCTTTTTTGGCTTGATTCATCATATTTTGGTTGACCTGAAAGCCCGTAAAGTCTAATTCTCTTTGTTTTTTCTCTGATTCTTGACCCATACTAGTCCAGACGTCAGTAACGATTATGTCAGCATCTTTGCACGCAATAAGCGGATCACTATAAAAGTTAATATTCTTTTTATATTTGCCAATAAATAATTCGGAAGGCTCGTATCCATTGGGCGTTGCAATCGATAAATCAAAATCAAAGATGCCTGCAGCCTGCATATAAGTTTGACAGACATTACAACCGTCTCCAACCCAGGCTATTTTTTTATTTTTAATTGGGCCTTTAATTTCTTGATAAGTCATCAGGTCAGCGAGTATCTGACAAGGGTGTGATTCATCTGAAAGAGCATTAATGACAGGTTTACTTGAATGCTTGGAAAACTCAATAATATCTTCATGTGAAGACAGTCTAAGCATAACTGCATCAACCATTGAGCTAATAACGATTGCACTATCAGTAATAGGTTCGCCCCTTCCTAGCTGAATATCTTTATCAGATAAAAAAAGTGACTGGCCCCCAAGCTGCGTCATTCCAGCCTCAAATGAAACCCTAGTCCTCGTTGAGGATTTATCAAAAATCATAGCCAATGTCTTGTTTTGAAGAGAGTCATTAATTTGACCAGATTTATGCTCTTCTTTAAGAGATATAGCTCGATCAATAATTCCCTGTAAGTCATTTATGCTGAGATCATCAAAGTTAATAAAATTTTTTATCATAATTATTCCTAGGTACTAATTAGCTTAATCAGTTTGCCAATTAATATATCAATTTCTTCTTTCGTAATTATTAAGGGTGGCAACATTCTTATAGAGGTTCCAGTGACATTGATAAGAAGATTATCTTTCAAAGCTTTTTTAACAAGTTGACTACAATCAACAATATTGCTATCCAGGCCAATGCCAATCATTAGTCCTTTTATGCGTATTTCTGTAACAGCCACATTATTTCTAAGTTTAGTATTAAACTCTGACAGAAAGTACTTACTCATTTCATTAACATTTTCAAGTATCTTATTATCTTTAAATACCTCAAGAACGCCTAAAGCAGCAGCAGTTACTAACGGGTTTCCACCAAAGGTAGATCCATGAGTGCCTGGAGTGAGCATTTTTGAAGCTTTTCCTTTTGCTAAACAAGCTCCTATTGGAACACCATTGCCAAGGCCTTTGGCAAGGCACAGGATGTCTGGAGTAATTTCATTATGCTCATGAGCAAAGAGTTTACCAGTTCTCCCCATACAGGACTGAACGCCATCAAGAATCAACAACCAGCCATTTTTTTTGCATACATCTTGAACTTTATTTAAATAATCATTCTTTGGAATGATAACGCCAGCTTCACCCTGAATTGGCTCAACCATTACAGCAACCACATTAGAATTATTTTGATAATCATTGAAGGTCTCAATGTCATCATAATTAACATGAATAAACTCACTCATTAATGGCGAAAATCCAGCCTGGACTTTGCTTTGTCCCGTTGCAGAAAGAGTCGCCATTGTTCGACCATGAAAACCTTGATTGGCAGTTAGAATGATTGGTTTTTCTATGTCTTTAGTTCTAGCATAAAGCCTTGCAATTTTTATTGCTGCTTCATTAGCTTCAGCCCCAGAGTTTGAAAAGAAGACTTTGTCCATCTTGGCTAGATCACAGAGCTCCTTAGCAAGCCTTTCCTGGTTTCCAATTCTATATACATTAGAAGTATGAATAAGCTGCTGTGATTGTTCGACGAGGTTTTTAGTTATAACTGGATGGCAATGACCCAGGTTAACAACGCCAATCCCAGAAAGAGCATCAAGATACTGATCTCCTTTGTTATCAGTTAGCCAGCAACCATCCCCTTTTACGAAGGTTACTTCGAGTGGAGAGTAGTTAGACATTAAGTTGGACATAGAAATAAAATATTAGTTAAACAAAAAAAGCCCCATAATGGGGCTTTTGAAACTAGGTCTTTTTTGTTTTCAAGACAAATTAGCCACCATTAATAAACAATACAGAAGACAAAATCTTCGGGTATTGAGTCGTCTAGTTTTGCAAGGTACTGTTTGCATTCAAGTTTCATTAAATTTAAAAGAAATATTATAACCTAAATTGAGTAGGGATATTTTCTGTAATTTTGTAAATATAAAAGATAAAAAAGTTAAATTGTAGTTCCATTTTATGACACAATATATATGCAAGAAAAACCATTTTATTTCATTAATCAAAGGAGTAAAAATGCAATTAAACCTTTCCGGTCATCATCTCGATATTACATCTGCCATCAGGCAACACACAAGCGAAAAGCTTTCAAAAATTAAACATCACTTTGACAACGTAATGAACGTCAATATGATTTTAGAAGTTCAAAAAGACGTCCAGACCGCAGAAGCGACGATTCACGTCAGTGGTGCAGACTTATTTGCAAAAGCACAAAGTAACGACATGTATGTTTCTATAGATCAGCTAATCAATAAGTTAGATTCACAAATAATTAAACATAAAGAAAAACTACATAACCACAGAGCTTAGCTCATATAAATTATAATATGTTGTAATTACTACATAACAATTCTTGATTGTTATGCAGCTTAGAACAACGGATATTAGGTATGGCTGAGGTTGAACTCACGAGTTTCGAAGTGAGTCTACAAAATTTGATGATTTCACTTGAAGCATCTGACTATGATGAGGCCAAACATCAAATCAAAGAACTTCATCCGGGAGAAGTTGCACTATTACTTGAAGCAATACAGCCTAAAGATCGATCAATTCTTTGGCCAAGCATTCAAATTTCAATTCAGGGAGAAATTTTAAAAGAGGTTAGTGAGGATGTTCAGTCACAGTTAATTAGTGAGATGACTGTCGACTCTCTTGTAAAAGCTACTGAGAAATTAGATACTGATGATCTGGCTGACATTGTTCCTAACATGCCTGAGTCTGCTGTCCATAGTCTTTTATTGACGCTTGATTTTAAGCATCGAGAGCGCCTTAATAAGATTCTTAGTTATCCAGAAGATTCAGCAGGCGGTTTGATGAATACTGACTTTATAACTGTCAGGCCAGACGTTTCAATAAGAGCAGTAATAAGGTATTTAAGGTTGCTCAAAGAGATGCCCGTTGATACGGATCAGGTTTTTGTTGTTGATCGAGACTTTAACTACCTGGGATCTTTATTAATAACCTCTTTGTTAACTGAAGAACCTGAACAAATGGTTGAGACACTAATCAATAATGATTTTTCCAAGCCAGTCAGTGCTGATACTGATGAAGCAGAAGTTGCACTCTTATTTGAACAAAGAAATTTAATTTCAGCTCCAGTAATTGATGAAAACAACCAGTTAATTGGCCGTATTACTATTGATGACGTTGTTGATGTCATTCTTGATCAGGCGGAGCACTCGGTGATGTCAATGGTCGGTTTGGATGAAGATGAGGATGTATTTGCACCAATCATTCAAAGTTCAAAAAGAAGAAGCGTTTGGCTTGGTGTTAACTTAGTTACTGCATTTATTGCTGTTTATTTTATTGGTCTTTTTGAGGCAACATTGCAACAGAAAATTGCACTTGCAATTTTAATGCCCGTTGTAGCTAGTATGGGGGGCATTGCTGGAACTCAAACCCTGATCATAGTGACCCGAGGTATTGCAACCGGAAGGGTAACCACTGCAAATATTAAGGCCTTAATTAACAAAGAGGTTGCCGTCAGTGGTTTAAATGGAATCATTTGGTCTATAGTAATTGCTCTGATTACTTATTACTGGTTTGCTGATTTACTATTAAGCCTGATCATCGCTCTTGCAATCATTACTAATTTAGTTGTTGCAGCTTTCTCAGGAGCTTTTTTACCACTACTTCTTTCAAAGCTCAAAATTGACCCTGCACTTGCTGGCGGTGTTATTTTGACAACCATCACCGATGTTATAGGTTTTGTAGCATTTTTAGGGCTCGCTGCACTATTTATTTAGTAAGCTAGCAATCTAAATGAGACTTATTTACACGCACGAAAATCGAATTATGGCTCTTAATATAAGAAATGTTCTTATGAATCATGGTTTTGATGTCTCCCTAAATAACGAGTTTGCCTCAAGTGCATCTGGTGGTTTAGCTCCTTTTGATACTTGGCCTGAGGTATGGTTATTAAAGGATGATGATTTTGATAGCGCTAAAAAAGTCATTGAGTCCATATCTCATGGAACAAAACAAGCTATCTGGCATTGCAAATCCTGCAAAGAGGAGAACGACGATTCATTTGATTATTGTTGGAAGTGCCATGCAGAAAATAATTAATTTATTTGAGAAAGTATAAGAGTTATGGAATTATCAGTTTGGTTTGGTTTATTAGCATCGGCACTTTTTATCAGTATATCTCCGGGACCTGGAGCTATATTTTCAATTAGCCAAGGAACACAAAATGGTTTTAAGAGGGCTCTAATTGCAGTTGTTGGTTTACAGCTTGGTTTAATAAGTCAGATTGTTTTTTTGTTGTTCGGCTTAGGGATTTTGATTGATCAGTTCCCTTCAGTTTTCATTGTGATAAAAATCCTTGGTATGGCTTATTTGGTTATTCTAGGTCTTATTCAATGGCTCAAAAAAATAGAGCAAATATCTACATCTAATAACCAACTAAAGATCACGTATAGCCCTTTAAATTCACTTTTGCAAGGTTTCTTTGTTAATCTAACGAACATAAAGGGAACCGTTTTTTTTCTGGCTTTAATTCCTTTGTTTGTTGATCTTACAGCGCTTAAGTTTTCTACATGCTTGATATTTATCTCAACACTAATCATAATAGATTTAATGGTAATGACAGGTTACGTAACTCTTGCGGAGTTATCTAAAACTTTACTTTCAGATCCAAAAAAAATATTATGGCAAAATAGACTTACTGGCGCAACATTAATTCTTGTTGGATTAGTGATGGGCACTACTTAATTAATAATTTTATATGAGCATCTTTCATTTAGCATATACAGTAAGTGATTTGGATTCTGCAAGGCAGTTCTATGGTGAACTTTTAGGTTGTAAAGAGGGAAGGAGCACTGAGACATGGGTTGACTTTAATTTTTTTGGTCATCAGCTTTCATTGCATGTTGGAGAGGTTGTTAAAAGAAGCAAAACAAGTTCAGTTGTAGATAATGTCTCTGTTCCTATACCTCACTTTGGTTGTGTATTGGAATGGAGTGATTTTCATGACTTGGCGTCGAAACTTCAGTCCAAAGGAATGGATTTCATTATTAATCCTTCAGTTCGATTCGAAGGCTTAACCGGGGAACAGATAACGATGTTCTTTGAAGATTTTTCTGGTAATGCTCTTGAATTTAAAGCTTACCAAAACCCCTCAGAAATGTTTAGTAAATAATTAGTTTGTAAGTTTTGGAAATATTTAATTTTGAAACTCAAATAGCTTTTGTTGTTGTATTTTTAGTTTTGTAGTTCTTTACAAGTCTTATAAACACTCATTACATCCTCTTCTGTACAGGCTATAGGGCCTACACTAACGCGTATCACAAATTGCCCGTCAACAAGGGTTTGAGTGAGATAGGTTCGGCCATCCTCATTAATTGCATTTAACAGATTTTTAGTGGCCTCATTAGCATCCTGACCAGCGGGGCAATACTGAAAAGTAAACAAACCAAATGGACAATTAGTTATGACTTTATAGTTCGAGTCTTGAGCAAACTTATGCGACAATTTTTGCGCCCAAGCCACATGATTCCTTATCATATTTTGTAATCCATCAAGACCTTCAGCGCGCATTACAAACCATAGTTTTAAGGCTCTAAAGCGACGTCCCAATGGCACCGTCCATTCATTAAAGTTGGTAACTTCTTCTGCATCTAGGGTTTCAAGGTAGGTGGGCTTTAAACCTAAAGTATTAATTTGTGGTGTTGGGTCAGACAAAAACTGCACTGAGCAATCAAACTGAGCCCCAAGCCATTTGTGGGCGTTAAACACAATAGAGTCGGCATCATCTACCCCTTTCCAGTATTGTCGGAATTCAGGGCAAATCATAGCTGATCCTGCCCAAGCAGCATCTACATGGGTGTAGAGATTAAATTCTTTAGCTACGGCAATAATCTCGGCGATATTATCTGAGGCGCCGATGGAAGTGCCACCAATACACAAGACCACTCCAGCAGGAATATAGCCTTGTGCCAGGTCAGCTTGAATCTGGCGACGTAATGCTGTTGCATCCATAGACAGGTTTTGGTCTAGTTCAATTTTAATAAGATTATCTTGACCAATACCAGACAAACGCACACTTTTATCGACCGAGCTATGGGTTTGAGCAGAAGCATAAATACGCAATCTTGGGGTACCGCAAGTACCCTCAGTTAGACCTTTAAAGTTCAACGCTTTTTCACGCATGGTTAATACAGCGCAAAATGTAGCAGTAGTTGCTGTGTCGTGTATGGTGCCGGTAAAACCCTCTCTTAGGCCTAAAGCTTGACGTAACCAATCTACCATTACTTGCTCCATTTCTGTTGCGGCTGGTGAAGTTTGCCACAGCATAGCTTGCGCTCCTATAGCATTAACAAAGCTTTCGGCCAATATTGAGGCAGGTGCAGCATTGGCGGGGAAATAGGCAAAAAAACGTGGGTGTTGCCAATGAGTCATCGCATTCGGCACAATGTTTTCAAAGTCAGCTACGATGTCAGCTATAGGTTCGCCCGACTGAGGAGGTGAATTGGGTAATAACGCCCTAAATTCCCCAGGCAAAAGAGCGGGTCGAACGGGATTCTTTTTTAGTCGTTTGTAGTATCCATCAACCCATTCGGCTGACTTTTTTAGCCAAAACCCTAATTCACTATATTTCATAATAATTTCTCAATAAATATATATTCATTAACAAAACAATAAACAGAAAAAAAATGACCTGATAAAGATCAAAATAAAAGTCTAAATAATCACATTATACTTGCAGCTTTGGTATATTCTGCACTTGCTATTAATCTATTTCTTGTCTCTGTATAGTTAAAATCAATCATATGAATATTCAGTTAATAATTTGCAACTATGAAGAAAATCAAAAGGATATATGCAGAATCAGATTTGAAGTTTTTGTTGTTGAGCAGAATGTACCAGAGGGTCTTGAAATTGATGGTTTAGATGATGAGGCCAAGCATGTTCTGGCTTATATTGATGATGAAGCAATTGGCACTGGAAGGATCCTAAGTGACGGACACATTGGAAGGGTTGCTGTATTAAAAAAGTATCGCGGACTCGGTATTGGTAATTCTGTCATGCGAGAGCTAATCAAATGGGCTCAACAAAACAAACTTGAAAAGCTTTGGTTATCATCACAATGGCATGCACATAGTTTTTATATTGATCTCGGATTTGTTTGTGAGGGAGATATATATGAAGAGGCTGGGATAGATCATATCAAAATGTATAGAACACTTTAACTGTTTAATTATGAATCGAGATTTAGAATAAGGTTGATGCACGACAGTGTTTCATTTCTAGAAAGAAAATACTATCAAAGATCGATTATGCTCAAGATCTAGATATACTGCAGCTTGGATTTGGTAATGGCGTTTTCACCAAAGAAATTATCAGGAGATCTACTACGAACAGTACACTCACTATATTTGAGGTAGATAAGAATTGTCGGAAATACAAACTAGATAATAAAAGAATTACATATGTTGAGGACTCAGCTGAGAAAATTTCTCTGTATTTTGAGGATAAAAAATTTGATCATATAATATCAACCTTGCCTTTTGCCTCCTTGCAAAGAGAAGTTTCTCAAAATATTTTTAAGGAAATAAAGCAGCACTTGAAAAAGAATGGCAAGTTTTTGCAGTTCCAATATTCGCTTTTTTCGAGAAAAGATTTTAATAAACTTTGTAAAGAGAAACCAAAAATTGATTTTGTATTACTTAGTTTACCGCCAGCTTTTATTTATGAAAAAACAAAATACTGTGGAATGGACTAATTTATAAAAAGTGAAAATGGTTTGAATTAATGATTGCTGGAAAAAAGAAAATTGAAATTAGGACTAAAAAAAGTATTGGGAATCAAGATTGGTCTTGATACCTCTATTAGGTACGAACTCGGTACTAAGTATTTTAAAAGTTCAGTTAAATCAATAAGTTATAAGAGTGTGGCCATTGACTATGAATAATACAAATCTAGATAGCAAATCAAATTTTAGCTCTATAGCTAAGTTCATGCACTGGGGTTTTGTGCTTTTGTTTATCTATGGTTTGCTGAAGCAGATAGATGAACTTAATCAATTAAAAGACAATGCTCTTCTTCAATTTGAAGTAATTTTTGCAACAGTTTTTGTGTTATTGCTTTTGATTCGATTTATTTACATGAAAACAACACAAAAATCATCACTTCCTGATTCTACTCCAAGGTCACAACTTTTAGCTGCTAGAGTTGTTCATTACGGAATGTATGCTTGTCTTGCGTTAATTCCTTTAACTGGCTTATTAATTGGTTTGCTATTTTGGCTTGGCTTTAAGGATGGATTTTTCATTAATGCAGTGGTTGCAGCTCATGAGTTTTCAGTTTCTGTTATCTATTGGCTTATTGGTTTGCACATTTTGGCTGCAATCTTTCGCCGCTTTAAAAGTGATGGGGTTTGGTCTTCGATGGTGCCATTTTTAAAGGAAAAAAGCCATGATAAATAATTCAATAAGCTATTTATTCTAAAACGTCAGACGAGGTACTTTTGATTGGACTAAAAACAGTTCGATTGATAAGAGCTAGGCGCTTAACATAAAGTACAAATTTCGTTTGATGTGTAAGTGAGGGTGTATATATCTATCTACGATGTCGGGGATTGAAAATCCGTTATTTTTTAAGGAGAATACAAGAATGTTTTATGGGAATGCTAAAACATCAATCGACAAACTTTTACCAATGATTAATTAAAGGGAATCGAAGTCACTTTTGCAGATCTTAAACCCCATGGCGTTTCAACAGTGACCTCTGAGTCAATTGCATTATGACCACTATCTATTGTCGCCATTGCCATATTAATTTTTAATCGCGGTGAATAGGCAGCACTTGAAACTTTGCCACAAATTTGATTACCACTCATTACCTTCCATGGGCTTGCGCATCCACCAATAAATGGGTCACCATCAACAATTAGTCCGACAAGCTTTTTGGTTGCTCCTTCAGAGCGAATCTTGTGAAGAGCCTCTCTACTCAAGTATTCAGCCTCTTTGTCCAGTTGACAGAAATTGCCCAAAGGAAGCTCTAACGGGTTACTGTTGATATCCATGTCATTTCCCCATGAAAATAGACCCGACTCAACTCTCTCAATATTGTTAGGGGTTCCAGGTTTTATGTCATATTTTTTTCCTGCAGTGGCAACAATGTCCCATAGCCTGTCTCCTTTTGAACCATCTCGAAGATAGAGCTCAAAACCACCTTGTTTACTCCAGCCTGACTTCTGTACAATAAGAGGAATCCCCTCAAGTTCACACTCTCTGAAAAAGAAGTACTTAATATCATTAACCCAGTCACCAAATAAATCAATCATTAGAGGTAAATGATTAGGGCCTTGGATTGCCAGAGGGGAAACATCTGGCTCACAGATGTCAACGTCCCAACCGAGCCCACAGGCAAGACCGCGAGTCCAAAGAAGTACATCACTGTCAGCAATGGATAGCCAAAAATGACTTTCGCCTAATCTAAGGATGATGGGGTCATTAATGATTCCTCCATTCTCATCTGTAATGAGAGCATATTTTCCTTGACCAATTTTAAGTTTCGAGAGATCTCTCGAAGTAATATATTCAACAAATCTGTAAGCATCACTTCCGGTAATTTCTACTTGACGTTCAGCCGCAACATCCCACATAGTGACGTTATTCATCAAATTCCAGTAATCAGCTTCTGCACCCTCATAAGAGGTAGGCATAATCATGTGATTATAAATTGTAAAGGTTTTAGCCCCAGCTTTTAGAGTAGACTCATAATAAGGCGACTTTCTTAGACGATCTGAAAGCGTAAAGTTGACATGTCCTTCCATTGACAAACTCCAGAAAAATTGAATTGAACGCGTAACTTTTGTTCAAGGATAAAAAACTCGTATTTTATACCTATTTTTTTTGAATTTCCAACTATAAATTGTCCGACGGAACACCGCTAGATTTGAGCCATTTTTTAAACTTTTCTTGTACTCCTTTTAATGCAGCATTGTCTTCAGCCTCAAAGCGTAAAACCAAACACGGCGTGGTATTGGAAGGCCTGACAAGCCCCCAGCAGTCGTCATAGTCTACTCTAACACCATCTAGGGTGTTAATATTTGCGCCAGGGAAGTCTAAATTGCTTGATAAAGAGTCCATTGCTTCATACTGTTGACCATGTTTTTCAAAGTTGATGTTAATTTCTGGAGTACTTAAATTTACAGGCAGTTCATCAAATAGTTCGGAGCAAGACTTATCACTCTTAGAAACAATTTCTAAAAGCCTTGCTGCAGTGTATAGTGCATCATCAAAGCCATACCAACGCTCTTTAAAGAAGATGTGACCAGACATCTCTCCAGCAAGCTCAGCATTTGTTTCCTTTAATTTTTTCTTAATAAAGCTGTGCCCAGTTCTAGACATGATAGGCTCTCCACCATTTTCAGAAATAACTTTTGGTAACAGTGAAGTGCATTTGACATCAAAGATAATTTTTGCTCCTTGATTACGAGAGAGAACATCTTTCGCATAGAGCATCATTTGTTGATCAGCCCAAATGACCTTTCCTTTGTTGTCTATTAGTCCAAGCCTATCGCCATCACCATCAAAGGCAAGGCCAAGATCGGCTCCGGTTTCGATTACTTCTTGAATTAGATCCTCTAAGTTTTCGGGTTTTGAAGGGTCAGGGTGATGGTTTGGGAACCTACCGTCAACCAAGCAAAAAAGCTTTGAAATTTTTACACCTAAAGCTTCAAATAGTTGAGGCGCTATATTTCCAGCAACACCATTCCCACAGTCAATTACAACGTTAAGTTCTTTTTCAAGCTTTATATCTGACTGAATTGTATTTATATAGTCTTGATCAATATTGATTGAGGTTGATGTTCCATACCCATTTTTAAAATTATTATCTAAAATTCTCGTATAAAGTGATTGTATTTTTTCTGCTGAAAGAGTTTCTCCAGCAATCATAATCTTGAGACCATTGTATTCAGCTGGGTTATGAGAGCCCGTAATCATTACCCCTGATGAGGCTGCTTTTGTATGGGTTGCAAAGTAGACAACTGGGGATGGAACCATGCCAATATTAACAACATGACAACCGCTTTCAATAAGTCCAGAAATAAGCGCTTCAGAGAGTTCTGGACCTGTTAATCTTCCATCTCTTCCAACCACGACACCTCTTTCACCTTTCTCAATTGATTCACTACCGACAGCTCTTCCTATAAGTTTAACAATTTCAGGCGTCAATTCAGTTTCCACAATACCTCTGATATCGTATGCTTTAAAAATTGAACTAGGAATATTCATGAAAGATGTTAATAAATAGAAGAAGATCGTATTTTATCAAACATTTAATATCTCTTCTTAAAGTTAAAAAATTTAACATTACCTGTTATGTTTAATTGTTTTTTTAAGGGATAATAAAAGACCTAAATTTCACAAAAAAAGAGAATATATGTCTGAAAAGGATATTGATCCGCAAGAAACCATTGAATGGTTAGAAGCTTTTAGATCTGTTGCTCGATTTGAAGGACAAGACAGGGCAAAATATATTCTTCAAAAACTAATAGATATGGCTCATGAAGATGGAATGGATCTTCCAGATGGAGTCAATACAGCATACTTGAATTCAATTCCAGTCGAAAAAGAAAGTGAATTAGTTGTTAAGCATGAGATTGAGCATAGAATCAAGTCTATAATTCGCTGGAACGCAATGATAATGGTTGTTAAAGCAAACCAGGTTTCATCAGAGCTTGGGGGACATATCGCTTCTTTTGCCTCTAGTGCAACACTTTATGAGGTTGGCTTTAATCACTTTTATCGTGGTAATGATTTAGATCAGGGCGCTGACCTAATTTTCTTCCAGGGTCATATTGCACCTGGTATTTATTCTAGGGCCTTCTTAGAGGGCAGAATTTCAGAAGAAAAAATGCTGAACTTTAGACAAGAAGCCAATCAGGAAGGGTTGTCTTCATACCCTCACCCTTGGTTAATGCCAGATTTTTGGGAGTTTCCAACTGTTTCAATGGGTTTAGGACCAATTATGGCGATATATCAAGCTCGATTTATGAAGTATCTGCAGCACCGAGATATTATTAAAACTGACAAAAGAACTGTATGGGCTTACCTGGGTGATGGTGAGACGGATGAACCGGAGTCACTTGGTGCAATTTCTTTAGCTGGAAGAGAGAAGCTTGATAACCTCATATTTGTTATTAACTGTAACCTACAAAGACTAGATGGCCCAGTAAGAGGAAACGGTAAGATTATTCAAGAACTTGAAGGGATGTTTCGAGGCGCTGGCTGGAATGTTATCAAAGTTATCTGGGGAAGGGGATGGGATAAACTCCTTGCAAATGACACTTCTGGACTCCTCAAACAAAGAATGGAAGAGGTCGTTGATGGAGAATATCAAGCCTATAAGGCAAAAGATGGTGCCTATGTACGTAAACATTTTTTTGGAAAGTATCCAGAAACCCTTCAACTTGTTGAGCACATGTCAGACGATGAAATATTTGCCTTAACCCGAGGCGGTCATGATCCAAACAAAGTTTACCAAGCCTATAAAGCTGCAAAAGAGCACAAAGGTCAGCCTACTGTAATTTTGGCAAAGACTGTAAAAGGCTATGGTATGGGTGAAGCTGGCGAAGGAAAAAATACAACTCATAGTCAAAAGAAATTAGGTGTCAATGCGCTTGTCCGTGTTGCTGAACGATTTGATATACCTGTCACTCAGAAAGATGCTGAAGAACTAAATTTTTATAAGCCTGCTGAGGATAGTGAAGAGTTAACTTACTTAAGGGCGAGACGAGAAGCTTTGGGTGGCTATTTGCCAACTAGAAGCTTTGAGCTTGAGTCTTTCGATATCCCTGATTTGATGACATTTGATTCCCTTCTAAAATCTACAAAAGATAAAGAGATGTCTAGTACTATGGCTTTTGTTCGTTTTTTGTCTCTACTGATTAGAGATAAAGAGATTGGTCCAAGAGTTGTACCTATTGTTCCCGATGAGGCTAGAACTTTCGGTATGGAAGGATTATTTAGGCAAATGGGAATTTACTCGTCATCTGGCCAACTTTATGAGCCTGAAGACTCAGATAAAGTGATGTGGTACAAGGAAGATATTAAAGGGCAAGTGTTGCAAGAAGGAATAAATGAAGCTGGAGCAATTTCAGATTGGATTGCTGCTGGAACAGCTTATGCGTCTCACAATGTAACAATGATTCCATTCTATATATATTACTCAAAGTTTGGCTTTCAAAGGGTAGGCGATCTTGCTTGGGCTGCTGGAGATATGCAATCAAAGGGTTTTTTGATGGGCGGAACAGCTGGCAGAACAACATTGGCCGGTGAAGGCCTTCAGCATCAAGACGGAGATTCTTTGATAGTTGCCAATACAATACCTAACTGTGTTTCATACGACCCAACATACGCATACGAACTTGCAGTTATTCTCAGGGATGGAATGCACCGTATGTATAAAAAGATGGAAAATATTTTCTATTACATCACCTTGATGAATGAGAACTATGCACATCCTGAAATGCCTAAAGGCGTTGAAGAGGGAATTATTAAAGGAATTTACCCTTTAAAAACTGTAGGTAAGTCTAAAGTCGAGGTTCAGTTATTAGGAAGTGGTGCAATTCTTAGAGAAGTTGAAAAAGCAGCTGATATGCTTGAAAAAGACTGGGGGGTTATGTCTCATGTTTGGAGTGTTACGAGCTTTAACGAGGTCACAAGAGAAGCGCAACGTATAGATCGAGATAATCTCCATAACATCAATAAGACGAAAAAAATTCCTTACATCACTGAGTGTTTTAATCAGTCTAAAGGTCCAGTGATTGCTGCTACAGATTACATGCGAAACTATGCAGAGCAGATTCGTAAATATATTCCTTCACATTATGAGGTTTTAGGAACAGATGGATTTGGAAGATCGGATTCAAGAAAAGAGCTTAGATATTTCTTTGAGGTCAATGCTAATTACATTGTTTTCGTTACACTTAAAGCGCTTGTAGATGATGGTTTACTAGAAACTAAGACGATAAAGAGTGCAATAAAAAGATTAGATATTGATGTTGATAAGTCAAACCCAATGCACACCTAAAATGTAATGAATACCCAGCAATATCTAGAAAAGCTAAGATCTGGGGCTCAGATGAAGTTTTCTGACTTTATTGATTTGATAACGAGGGAATATAGTTTTTCAAGTATTGCATTTGAAAATAATGGGTTAGTTAATTCAAAAGAAGAAAATCAAGGATCAGCAAAAGTTTTTTGTTTTGGATTAATGCACTCTCTTTCTAAAGCTGAAACGATAAAATGCTTTGGTGAGCATTACCAGTCAGTTTTAGATTCGCCAGAAAGCCACTCTACTCATTTAAATATTCGTAACTTTATGAATACGGGGTGGGAAGGTCTTTTAATTGACCAGTCTGCTCTCAAGATTAAATAGGTTTTTTGTAGGAATTTAGTATCTAACACTATGACTGAAAGTAAGTTTTTTAATAAAGGTATATATACTGTTTTCCTTGGTGCCTTTCTTGTGCTTTTTCAGATTGGAATATATTTTGTCTATATTCCATGGAATGCGGAAAGGCTTCAAATAACTGAAGCAGAAATTGGTATTGGGTTATTGGTTTTTGGTATTTCAAATCTAATTGGAAATCAAACCTCAGGGCGATTAATTGTTCCAAGGATAGGCACAAAAAACTCAATCGCTTTAGGTCTGCTTGGTATGGCTTATTGCCCTTTATTTCTAATATTATCACCAAACTATCTCTGGTTTTTATTGGTTTATATACCTTTTGGTTTTTTTGTTGGATTATTTGCTCCTTCTGCTCAAGCGCAGATATCAATGATTGAAAGCAAAACCGCTGTAATACTTACTCCTCTTTATCATGCTGCATTTAGTGTTGGCTCTTTGGTTGGGGCTTTTTCTGCATTTTTTACCATTAAATATATAGATAATCCCCCTTTAATATTTCTAATTACAGGTGCGATGTTAATTTTGGGTTCATTAACAATATATATATTTGGACTCTCAAAGTCATTTGAAGCTCTTGAAAAAACTCCTAAATTTAAATTACCAAAAAAAACAATACTAATTTTTGGTCTTTTAATGATGATTAATTATGCAACGATGGGAATAATCCTCGATTGGTCAGCACTATGGTTAACAAAAGATTTATTAGTTCCATTGTATCTAGGTGGTGCAGTTATTGTTGCTTTTAATGTTGGCGAGATCTCTGCTAGACTAATCGCTTCAAAAATGATTGAAAAGACAAATGAAAAATTAGTCGGTGGTTACTTAAGTATTATTGCAGGAATAATTTTATTTATCTCAATACTAACATCGAATTTTTATATCATTATTTTTGGAATACTGCTTTTTGGTTTTGGAACTGCAAACTTTATAGCAGTTATATATAGGCAGGCTATTCGTATTACTGATGAGCCAATAGCTTTAACTGTAGCAAACCTTGTAACTTTAGGCTTTGCAGGTTTTATTTTTGGGCCAGCATTAGTTGGTTATTTAGCTGAATACTTAGGCTTAACTTTTAATATGTATCTATTAAGCCTTGTATGGGGTCTGAATGGTGTTGCTCTATTGATTATGATGAGGCGGCTAGACTACTAAGTGATGTCTAAAGATCTGCAGCAGTTTCATTAATGAGCATATCGACCACATCATTTAGTGCTTCATCTTTATTTTTGCCTGCAGCAATGGATAATTCGTATGTTTTAAGTTGTCGATGAGCGCTTGTTCCTCGTTTCAATATATTTTTAGTAGCCATAACTTCTTTGTCACATCCAAGTATTTTTGCATCCTCTATTGAAATTTCTATAAATTCATCTAACAATTCTTCAAATGGAACAATACTACCTTTTCCAAAATCAATAAGCCCTTCATCAAAACTATAGCGCATTGCACGCCAACGATTTTCCCTAATAAGCATAGAGCTATAGTCACGCCAGCGCTGATTTTTCATTCTTAGGCGATAAAGTGCACGTAACGTAGAAACAACCAAAGCTGCGAGTGAAATTGCATCATCGATCCTTGTGCATACATCCATAATACGTGTCTCAAGTGTTGGATATTTTGCACTTGGTCTTATATCCCACCAGATCTTGGTTGAATCTTCCATGACGCCAGCATTAGTTAAGATTTCAATATGTCGTTTGTAGTCAGAAAAACTCTGAAATTCCGTAGGAATGCCTGTCCTTGGTAGATTATCAAATATTGTTAGACGATAACTTTTAAGTCCAGTATCTTCGCCATTCCAAAATGGAGATGAACACGATAATGAGAGCAGGTGGGGGAGAAAATAAGAAAGTTGACTCATCAGATCAATACGCAATTCATCGTCATTAATGCCAACGTGTACATGCATACCGCAGATAAGCATTCTTCGAGCTACCGCCTGCATTTCCCTTGTCAGTAACTCGTAGCGATCTTTTGGTGTTTGTTCCTGTTCAGACCAACGACTAAATGGATGAGTTGAACAGGCAATCGGAGCTAGTCCATGTCGAGCTGTTACTTCTACTATATTTTTGCGTAATTTAGAGAGGTCCTCATGAGCCTCTTGTACGTTGTGACATACTTTTGTACCAATTTCAATTTGTGAAAGTAGTAGCTCGTTGGTGACTTGATTGCCTAGTAGCTCTTTACACTCTTTCAATAAAGATTTTGGTGGATTTATTACAAGACTGCGCGTAGTCTTATCAACTAAAAGATATTCTTCTTCTATGCCTATTGTGAATTGTGGCATATCAAGAGTCATCTTAAAGGGCTCTCAATATGAATATTACTAGATTTATTGGCCAATACAAGAGAACTAATTACTTCTTGTATGGTATTTGATATTCGCTCAACTCCATCATCATGATTGATAAGGTCCTGCCTAATTTCAATTCCAACATGAGGCAGACCAATTTTTTCAGCATGATAATCTAATGTAAAGTCTTCAGGGTCTTTTCCTGAATATGGCTTGTTGTCGCCAACCAAAAAACCTGCATCTTTAAGCTTACTTATAAAGATTTTTGCAGTAGCTGGATCTTTATCCCAAAGAACACCAATTTCCCATTCTCTATTATTGCCATTAAATGTAGGAGTAAAACTATGAATAGAGATAATTAATGGGTTGGCATCATGTTTCTTTAGTCGAGAAATTTGACAATCGATAGCATTGTGATATGGCCAATAGATTTCAGATTCTCTAATCTCTTTTTCATTGTCATTAAGATTTTGATTTCCAGGAATATTGATACCATCACTTGTATCAAGGAAGGCACTGTTATCTGAGAGATTACGATTACAATCTACAATCAAGCGCGAATATTGGCAAAGAATTGCAGTAGCATTAAGTTGAATTGCAAGACTTTCAGTAGTAGCTCTAGAGCCAATATCAAATGTTATATGGCTGACTCTATCTATATAATCAAGACCCATTGTTCCGAGTGACTTCGGGAATCTATTACTAGCATGATCACAAACGAGAAGAACTGGAGTGATTGAATTTGGATTAAGAGTTATATAAGGTAAGGCGTCATCTAAAGACAACAAAGCTTTTCTAATTTCACAATTATTTGTTTTCAATTTGCTTTATTTTTATATCAATTGTTTTATGATATACCAATTAAATTAATGAAAACTACAATATAACTAGTAGTGAGGAGGTTTGTTGTCTATTTTTTCAGATAAGTTGGGCTGCGATTCAGACTGACTGATTATTTTATTATTTGTTTCCTTGATCTGATTGTTAAGTATTTCTATTTTTTTACCTTGACGAAATACCACCATATTTAGATCATCAATCATATTTTGAAGGAATGCAATTTTTTCTTCCAGTGACACGAATTTTTCTTCTGACATTATTCTATCCTAAATAAAAAAGCCACCTTGCGGTGGCTTTGATCTTCTTACTTTTCTATAAGAACCTTTCTAGAAAGCTTGATTCGACCTCGGTCAATTCCAAGAACTTTGACCTCAACTTCTTCGCCTTCTTTAAGGTAATCTTCAACTTTCTCAACTCTTTCATGCGCAATTTCAGAAACATGGAGGAGTCCATCCTGATTTGGCATGATTGTGACAAATGCACCAAATTCAACAATCTTAGCAACCTTGCCCATATAGACTTTGTTAACTTCGGGGACAGCAGTTACGTCTTTAACCATCTGAACTGCTTTTTCAAAGCTTTCAGAGTCGTTAGCAAAAACATTAACATTGCCATCGTCATCAACATCTACACTCGCTCCAGATTGAGCTACGATTCCTCTAATAGTCTCACCACCTTTACCAATAACATCTCTGATCTTATCAGTAGGTATTTTAATAACTTTAGTCTTAGGCGCATTCTTAGAGGCCGTATTAGGCTCTGAAATAACCTGATTCATTTGACCTAGAATGTTAAGTCTTGCATCTTTAGCTTGCTTAAGGGCAATAGACATAATGTCTTCAGTGATGCCATCTATCTTGATATCCATTTGAAGGGCGTTAATGCCTTTCGTGGTACCTGCAACCTTAAAGTCCATATCACCCAGATGATCTTCATCACCTAGAATATCTGTCAAAACTGTAAAACGCTCATCATCTTTTACCAAACCCATTGCAATACCTGCTACTGGTGCTTTTAGTGGTACGCCTGCATCCATTAAGGATAGTGAAGAACCACAAACACTTGCCATAGAGCTAGATCCATTTGATTCTGTAATTTCGGAAACAACACGGATTGTGTATGGAAATTCCTCTAAATTTGGAAGACATGCTGAGATACCTCTTCGCGCTAGCCTTCCGTGACCAACTTCACGTCTCTTGACACCCATAACTCTGCCTGTCTCACCGACACAGTATGGAGGGAAGTTGTAGTGAAGCATGAAATGATCTTCAATTCGATCGTTTGACTCCAGTTTTTCAATTAACTGCGCATCTCTCTTAGAACCTAAAGTAGTTACAACTAAGGCCTGAGTTTCACCTCTTGTGAAAAGTGCAGAACCATGCGTATTTTCAAGGACGCCAGTTTCAATGGCAAGCTCTCTGACAGTTGAGTTGTCTCTACCATCAATTCTTGGCTCACCAGCCAGAATGCGTTCTCTAACAGTTGATTTCTCAATTTTTTTAATGTAGTTTTTGACTTCATCTTCGCTTATTGATTCATCTTCGCTAACAAACTCCTCTAATACAGCATCTTTCACTTCACCCATTTTTTCATAACGTTCCATCTTATCAACAGTTTGATACGCTTCTGAAATTTGACTTTCAAATTTAGATTTGATTGCTGTCACTAGAGACTCATTGTCCGCTGGAGCTACCCATTCGCGTGGAGCAATACCAACTTCTTTTGCAAATTCAGCAACGTTTTCAATTACTACTTGAAATTGCTCATGAGCATACATAACAGCTCCTAGCATAACTTCTTCGGTTAGTTCATTTGCTTCTGACTCGACCATTAATACTGCGTCCTTTGTTCCTGCAACAACCATATCTAACTCAGATGTTTCTAATTCTGAATAGGTTGGGTTAACAATATAGCTTCCATCTTTAAAACCAACACGAGCAGCGCCAATTGGACCCTTAAAGGGAACTCCTGAAATTGCAAGTGCAGCCGAAGTTGCAAGCATAGCTAAAACATCTGGATCTACATCTTTGTTAGCTGAGATAACTTGAATCATTACCTGTACTTCATTCATGTAGCCATTCGGAAATAGCGGTCTAATAGGGCGATCAATTAATCGAGAAGTGAGTGTTTCTTTTTCGCTAGGTCTTCCTTCTCTTTTAAGGAAGCCACCTGGAATTTTTCCAGCGGCATATGTTTTTTCAATGTAGTCTACCGATAAAGGGAAGAATGATTGACCTGGCTTTGCTTCTTTTGCACCAACAACACTAACGAGTACTTGTGTGTCATCCATACTTGCTAAGACGGCACCGTGTGCCTGTCTTGCTACTCTTCCAGTTTCGAATGTAATTTGACTATTGCCAAACTTAAAACTTTTTTGAACTATATTCATGTCCATTGTGTTACTCCAATAAAATAAAAAATGTTTTATGGTTTAACGCAATAAGCTTTATATAAAACATACCTTGCAGGTATGCTTGAGATAAAACTTACCTAAATCCATAAAACAGTTGAATTATCCCCTAATTTTTTCCTCAAATAAACTAATTTATTAGTTGTTAGAGTGCATAACGGTGCGATTGATTAGTATATTTTGCTTATATTTAAGGGCGCGTTTCCTCTAAAAGTGATAGAGTAGATAATTGAAGGGCAAGAGGCTTATTCTGATTATTAACATTAATCTTTCTAGTGTTGCAAAAATCAATAATAAAATCATCACAAATGTCATTTATTTGAAGAGTATTTCCGTTAATAAACAACACTAACTCACTATTAATAAATTGATACGCAATTCGACTTAATGGATGAAGATTGTAAGCTGCAGACTCTTTAATGATTACGGGGTTTTCAAACGCAACTATTGCGTTGAATTTTTCTTCATCTAACGGGTCAAGTTTTGTCACAAAACACCCAAAAAAAGTATCAGGTAAATCCTTGTTATTAATTAATTTTTTTGATTTATCAATGGCTGAATTTGGTATTTCGGAAGAACCGCCATAGTCTAGCCATAATGGGTCTACATAGTAGGCATTGTTATGTTTATGCGTAGTTAGTTCAAGTGACTCTAGCATTTCATTCGCTGAGTAGGATCTATAGCCAATTGAGAGGGTAATACATTCATTGTCGATGCTTACTCCATGGTGAGCAATTCCAGGTGGAATATAAACAATATCTCCAGGTTCAGCAACCCAAGTTGTTTCCATTTCAAACTTTTCCATAATGCGAAGTGGACTATTTGAAACATAATTATTGGGATTGCAGTCAATAGAACTTATTTGCCACTCTCTTTTCCCATGTCCTTGAAGTAAAAAAACATCATAATAATCATAATGAGGGCCAACACTCCCTCCTAATGATGCAAACGAAACCATTACATCATCAAATCGCCATCTCGGTATAAAGTCGAACTCATCTATCAGCTCATAGATTTCTTGAATATGTTTGTCCACCCCCTGAACCAATAATGTCCATTCATTATTCGGGGCATTCTTAAAAGAAAGCTCATTAAATGGACCATTCTCAAGGGTCCAAATATTTTGTATAACTGAACCCTTTATGATTCTAGATTCAAATTCATCTTCGCAAGACAATCCAGCAAGCTCATTAGGAGATAAAGGTGAAACAAAGTCAGGAATTGCATTCTTGATAAATAGTGGTTTTTTTTGCCAGTACTCTTTTAAGAATTCTTCTTTTGAAATGTCGCCAAAATGAATCATTTTATTTCTAATATTATTTTTATTAATTATCTATTAACATATAAACTTTTTTGAGAATATTATTCTTAAATATTGAAAGATAATTTTTTTTATACTATTTGTTGTTAGCATGGTGATTCCAGAAGAAAATAAATTGGCCTCAATTATTGACCTGCAAAAGCATCCTATTGATGAAAGTCACTACAGGAAAAAATGTAAAACCGAGTTAGATAAAAGTGGCGTTCTTGTACTAGATAATTTTCTTTTTGAGAGCACTGTCAAAAGTATTCTTGCTGAAGCCAAAGCGCAAGAGAATCTAGCTTATTATTGCGTTAATGAGCATAATGTTTACCTTGATCTTTTCGACAAAGAACTGAGCAAGTCTCATCCGCGAAACAAAACAGTAATCTCCTCAAAGGGCTGCATAACAGATGATCAAGTTCATAAAAAATCATCATTAAGAGCTCTATATAACTCACCAAAATTTAAAGATTTTCTGTGTGCTGTTCTTGATGAAACAGTTTTATATAAGTACGATGATAATTTATCTTCAATCAATATTCATTACGCAAAAGAAGAGCAAGAGCTTGGATGGCATTTTGACAACTCTTCATTTGCGATTACCCTCTTAATACAAAAGCCAATAGATGGAGGTCAATTTGAATATATTAGACAATTTAGGAATTCTGATATTAATGACAATAACTATGATGGTGTCTTTGAATTACTTAATGGTAGTTGCAATCCAGAAAAATTATCAATGGAAAATGGCACACTCGTCTTATTCAGGGGAAGGGACGCCATTCACCGAGTTACGCCAACAATTGGCAATAGAACTCGAATATTATCAGTCTTAGCCTACAACTCAAAGCCTGACGTGAGCCTCTCTGAATCAGCAAGAATGACCTTTTTTGGAAGGCTTTATTGATTTTTTATGAAAAAAAATACTAAAGGATTAAAGCTATATGACTCTCTAGATCTTTCAGAAAGTGAGAATGAAGAAAAGTTATTGGATGTTTATCAAAAATGGGCCTCGTTATACGACAAAGACAATGATGACGAACTAGGAACTGTATCGCAGCCTAACTCTGTTCAAATTTTTCAAAGATATCTTAAAGATAAAACCAAAAACATAATTGATGTTGGTTGTGGGACTGGTTTGGTTGGGCTGCAGCTTAAAAAACTTGGGTACAAAAACTTTGATGGTATAGATATTTCAAAAGAGATGATTGATATTGCAATTGATAGGGGTTATAAATCTTTATTTCTTGGAAATCTCAATGAGTCACTTCCTTTCGAGAGTAATAAATATGAAGCGGCAATTTGTGTTGGAGTTTTTACTCATGGTCATGTTGGCCCCAGTCGATTCAAGGAGCTTGTAAGAGTTGTCAAGCCTGGGGGGATAATATGTTTTACAGTTAATGAGGATGTTTATAAATCCTATGGCTTTGATGATGCAATTAAGTCTTTAGAGGCAGGAAGTGTATGGAAGGTTTTAGAACTTAGTAAGAAAGACTATATGATAAAAAAAAGTGTTAAGGGTATTTACTGTGTTGTTGAAGTAATCTAAATGACGCTAATTAAATCATTAAAATGAATTTTTTTTGAACTTATACAAACATGAAAAAAACATTTCGATTAGTCCATCCCAAAATAAAACCAGCTAGGCTTATTGAAGCAGTCAGACGTGATGTAAAAAAATACATTAAAAGAGAGAAGAGAAAATTATTGCCTAAAGGGGCTGATTATTGGGATTTTGATTGCAAGTATGGACCAACAGAAGCTAAAGCTGAAATCATTTTATCTTCAGAAATTGGCAAGTGTATTACAGAGGCAGAGGCTGAAAATCTAGAATCCTTTTATTTAGAGATTCTTGCTAAGCCTGGACACAAGAAACCCTCAAAAAACTTTTGAGGTGTCAGGTAAAGGCTAAAAGAATTTTCTACTGGTGGTAGTTCGGCGCTTCTTTGGTAATTGAAACGTCATGCACATGAGACTCAGTCATTCCAGCAGAAGTTACTTGTACAAACTTGACTTTAGTTCTCATAGCGTCCAGATTCTTACATCCTGTATAGCCCATAGATGATCTAATGCCGCCAACCATCTGGTGAATAATTGGCCTAATTGAGCCTTTATAAGGAACCCTTCCTTCAATCCCTTCGGGAACTAGCTTTTCAGCAGCAAGCTCTGCTTGAAAGTAACGATCTGAGGAGCCATGAGCTTGACCCATCGCGCCAATAGAGCCCATTCCACGATAAGCTTTATAAGACCTGCCTTGAAACAATTCAACTTCACCAGGAGACTCTTCAGTTCCAGCAAGCATTGATCCTAGCATGACGCAATGTGCTCCTGCTGCAAAAGCCTTTGCAGCATCTCCAGAATAACGAATGCCACCATCAGCAATCACAGTAACTTGAGTGTCTTTTAAGGCTTCTGCAATATCAGAGATTGCACTAATTTGAGGTACACCAACACCTGCTATAATTCGAGTTGTGCATATACTTCCAGGTCCAATTCCAACTTTAACGCAGTCAGCACCTGCTTTAGCTAAATCGATTGCAGCTTCTGCAGTTGCAATATTGCCAGCGATAATTTCTAGGTTTGGAAAGTCTTTTTTGGTCTTTTTAACCCGATCAATAACACCTTGTGAGTGACCATGAGCGGTATCAATTACGACAACGTCAACACCTGCATCAACTAGGGCTCTAATTCTCTCACTAGACTCGTTCCCGACGCCAACAGCTGCAGCAACGATTAACCTTTCTTGGTCATCCTTTGCTGCCTTAGGGAAGTCACTTGTTTTCTTGATGTCACTTACGGTGATCATTCCACCTAATTTAAATTTTTTATCGGTAACTAAAACTCTTTCAATACGGTGCTTTTGAAGAAGTTTTCGAACAGTTTCCATTGATGTGCCTTCAGAGACCGTAATGAGAGATTCTTGAGGCGTCATTACGTTTTGTACAGTTTCATCAAGACGTGTTTCAAATAAAACATCTCGACTGGTTATAAGGCCAACTAAAGTATTATTTGACACTACTGGCATTGCTGAAATACCATGCTGAGCTTGAAGGTCAAAAACATCTTTGATAGTGGCAGATGGATCAATACTGATAGGATCTCTAATAATTCCTGACTCAAATCTTTTAACTTTTCTAACCTCTTTGGCTTGAGATTCAATAGACATGTTTTTATGAATAACACCCATTCCTCCTTCTTGAGCAATTGCTATGGCAAGCTTACCCTCGGTGACTGTATCCATTGCAGCAGAAATGATTGGCGTTTGCAGGGTAATTTTGTGTGTAAGCTTAGATTTCAAACTCACTTGTTTAGGGAGTACTTCAGAATGAGCAGGGACCAACAAAATATCATCAAAGGTAAGTGCTTTTTTTAATTCTTTCATTTTATTCTCCTAAAATTTAATACCGTCTTCTATTAAGAAGGCCTGGAACAATAAAACCGATTATCATTCCAAAGAACAGCACAATTGCGCCTACTATAAACCAGTTTCTTGAGCTTGTGTCTTTTTGAATTTGAGTGTTATTTACCGCTAGCTGGAGCTCGGCCTTTAACTGTAATTTTTCCTGTATAAGCTTTTCATTCTCGTGCTCTAGTTTCAATGCATCCTGATAGATTTGTTCAATATGTTCTTTTTCAGCTTGCGATTTTGAACTTTGAACAACCAGATCTGTGTTTTCTTGTTTTATAGATAAAAGTTGACTCTCTAATTCTTCTTTCTCGCTACTTAATTTAGAGATAAGTAGTTTGTTGGCGTTGTAGGTCCTTGTTAATTTCTTGAGTTTCTCTCTTGAAGAAGGATCTGGGGACAAATAAAATGATTTAATCCATCCAATAGTGTCATCAAACTGAATTTGAGCCCATCCATCTTCAGTGCTTTGCAAAAGCGAAAGTTCAGTTCCTGAGGGAAGGAGTCTAATTATATTGTTATCAAAAGATTTATCAGAGCGAATAGGTAAATCAAGTTGATCGGTAATATAGACAAAAGATTCTGCACCAACCTTGAGAGTTAGAGTTATTAAAGCTAAAAAAAGTACTATAAATTTAATCATAAAATTACTCGATATTCTATATTGTTGACAGCTTTTAAAATATATTTTTTATGTTTTTTCAATGAATTACAACTTTTCCCTTTAAAGTTTAGAAATCTTTTCTAATTGCTGCTCTAGGTCTTTTAAAGCATTTTCAGTTGATGCTAACTTTTCTTTTTCATTATTGACAACTGCTTGAGGTGCACCATGAATAAACTTTTCATTGCTAAGCTTGGCTGCAAATTGAGATTTAAGCTTGGCTAACTTTTCAATTTCCTTATTAAGTCTCTCTCGTTCAGCTCCCTTGTCGATTAGACCAGCAAGTGGTATTAGAATTTTCATTTCTCCAACCAATACTATTGCAGACTCTGGCTCTTCATCGTCTTGTGAGAGAAGATTTACACTGTCGAGCTTGGCTAATGCAAACAGCATGGTCTTATTATTATCGATGTAGGATTGATCTCTTGTACTGTAACTCTTAACAAAACAGGGCAGTGGCTTGGCAGGAGAAATATTCATCTCTCCTCTAATTTTTCTTATACCTAGGATGAATTTCTTTAACCAGTCTATTTCAGTCTCTGCCTCGGTATTAAAAAGCTCTTTATTTGGCTCTGGGAAGGGTTGGGAGATTAGTTTACCAGTTGAATTAGATTGTAATTTTTGTGATTGCTCAAATATTTCTTCAGTAATAAATGGAATGATTGGGTGAAGTAAAACTAGAATTTCAGTTAAAACTTTCAGCAGTGTGGCCTCGCAGCCTTGTTTAGTTTTATCGTTCTCTAGAAGAGGCTTAGATAATTCAAGATACCAATCACAGTAATCGTGCCAAACAAACTCATAAAGTGTCTGACTCATGAGGTCTAATCGATAATCTACCAAGTGCTTTTCAACTTCTATCTTAACATGCTGCAGTCTTGAAAGTATCCATTTATCTTGGATAGATATTTCTGCATCAAAGTTGATTGATTTTGAATCAAGGTTCATTAATACAAAGCGAGAGGCATTCCACAATTTGTTGCAGAAATTACGGTAACCTTCAACTCTTTTAAGATCGAATTTTATATCACGCCCAAAAGATGCAAGTGCAGTAAATGTAAACCTTATAGCGTCAGTACCAAATGAAGGAATTCCATTAGGAAACTCTTTTTTAGTTTGTTTTTGAATTTTTTCAGAAAGTTTTGGTTGCATCATGCCGAGTGTTCTTTTTTCAAGAAGATTTTCAAGGCTAATGCCATCAATCAGATCAATCGGGTCGAGCACATTTCCTTTAGATTTGCTCATTTTTTGGCCATTACCGTCCTTAATGAGTCCAGTAATATAAATGTCCTTAAATGGGACATCATTGGCAAATTTAAGTCCAAACATTATCATGCGAGCAACCCAGAAAAATATAATATCAAATCCAGTTACAAGAACGCTGGTTGGGTAAAAACGAGACATTTCTGGTGTTGCTTCAGGCCATCCAAGGGTTGAGAAGGGCCACAATGCAGATGAGAACCATGTATCCAATACATCTTCATCTTGTGATAATTCAGCATCTTGACCAGCTTGCTCCTGAGCTTCTTCAATACTACCTGCGACATAATAGTTACCTTCTTTGTCGTACCATGCGGGTATGCGATGGCCCCACCAAATTTGACGAGAGATGCACCAATCTTCAATATTTTCCATCCAGTTAAAGTATGTCTTCTCCCAGTTTTCAGGAACAAAACGTATACTTCCATTTTTTACTGCCTCAATTGCAGGCTCAGCCAATGGCTTCACTTTAACAAACCATTGATCAGTCATGTAAGGCTCAATAATACTATTGGTTCTGTCACCCCTTGGAACCATTAGCGTGTGAGGATCTATTTTTTCGATTAATTTTTGCTTATCTAGGTCACTGACAATGACTTTTCTTGCTTCGAATCGATCCAAACCTTGATAATTAGTTGGGGCGTTTGCGTTTATTTTGGCGTCATCAGTTAAAACGTTAATGATTTCTAAATTATGCCTTTGTCCAATTTCATAGTCATTAAAGTCATGAGCAGGAGTAATTTTGACGCATCCAGTACCAAACTCCATATCGACATAGTCATCGGCTATGATTGGAATCTTTCTATCAGAAAGAGGCAGGTTAATGCACTTTCCAACTAAATGTTGATAGCGCACATCTTCTGGATGAACTGCAACAGCAGAGTCTCCTAGCATTGTTTCTGGCCTCGTAGTGGCAACAACTAGTGTTTCATCAGAGTCAACGACTTGATACTTAATGTGCCATAAAAACCCATTTTCCTCTTTACTAATGACTTCTAGATCTGATACTGCGGTTAAGAGAACAGGGTCCCAATTGACGAGTCTTTTGCCGCGATAAATTAAACCTTCGTTATAAAGATCAACAAACACCTTTCTTACGGCTTTAGAAAGAGATTCGTCCATTGTAAAGCGCTCTCTTTCCCAGTCAACAGAAGCACCTAAACGTCTCATTTGAGAGGTAATAGTTCCTCCAGACTTTGACTTCCAGTCCCAAACTTTTTCAGTAAATTTATCTCTACCTAAATCATGTCTAGAAATATTTTCAAGTCCCAGTTGCCTTTCAACAACCATTTGAGTGGCTATTCCTGCATGATCCGTTCCAGGTTGCCAGAGTGTTTGGTTTCCTTTACTTCTATTGTAACGAGTGTAGACATCCATTATGGTGTGCTGGAATGCATGACCCATATGAAGACTTCCTGTTACGTTAGGTGGAGGCAGAACAATGCTGTATGCATTTTCACTCGAGGAATTCGTTTTTGAAGAGAAGAGGTCGCCTGTCTCCCATAAATCACGATACTTTTGTTCGATAAGTTCTGGGTTGTATGTTTTTTCCATGGAGGCGATGTGTCGGATAAAACTGACATATTATACAATAACTACCTGGATTGAAATAACCCTTTAAAGACTAGCTAGTTATAATCTTTTCGTCCAGACAGAGCGTGAGCAATTGTATTAATATCTGTATATTCTAACTCTCCGCCAAGGGGAATTCCATGCGCTATTCTTGTCGTTTTTATTTGATATTTTTTTGCAAGGTTGTGTATATAGTGTGCAGTTACTTCACCTTCAATTGTCGCGTTAGTGGCTAAGATTAACTCGTTGACACTTTGATTCCCTAATAGTTTTTCTAATTCATCCAGCCCTAATTCTGACGCGCCAATCCCGTCGATTGGCGAGAGATAACCACTTAGGACAAAGTATTTTCCAGTGTAGACACCACTTTGCTCTATGACGTGAATGTCTGAGGGGGTTTCAACGATACAGAGCTGTGAGTCATCACGATGATCGTTTGAGCATATTTCACAAATGTTTTTTTCTGTCAATGTTCTACATCTTTCACAGTTTTTAACATTCTCCATTGCATCTGTCAGCGCTTTAGCAAGCTCTAATCCTCCTAGGCGGTCTCTTTCAAGGAGATGATAAATAAATCTCTGTGCAGTTTTTGAGCCTACTCCTGGTAATTTACTGAACGCTTTGTTTAGTTTTTCAATCATAATATTGGAGAATTAAATAACTAGAAAGGCAGGTTAAGTCCACCAGTTACATTTTTCATTTTTTCTTTTGAAATCTCACTTATCTTTGATGACGCATCATTTACAGCCATCATTATCAAATCTTCAAGCATGTCTTTGTCAGACATAATTGTTTCATCTACAAAAATATTTGTAACTTGATAGTCACCATTCATTTCGATTTTCAAAGCTCCTGAGGCTGATACACCTTCACAAGTGAGTGATTTAATTTCTTTTTGAATGGTCTCCATATCCTCCTGCATTTGCTTGGCTTTTTGCATCATTCCTGCCATTCCACCTTTAAACATTATCAGACTCCTTAATTGATTTGATAGATTTTAGATCGACCTGAGATTTAAAGACCTCTTGAAGCTCTTTAAGGCCATCATCACTTAAAAATTGACTCTCGGTCTGTTTTTGTATTTGCTCATTATTAAATGCTTCTTTTTGTGATAAAGAGTTGCCATTAGTCTCCCCTGGCTCAATCATTATTTCTAAAGCTGGGTATAACTTATGGAGCGCATTTTTAATTGATTCTTCAGTTTTAGTCGTATGTAAGTTGATAAATTCCTCACTTAGCGTCAGTGTAAGGTTTTGTTTAATGAGTGATTTAAATACTGTATTTTTCACAAGCATTTTCGCCGCACCATTAAAGTCAAGATTGGTGATGATTTCTTCCCACTCCTCTTGCGTTTTAATATCTAAATGTTTGACCTTTTTATTAGAAATATCATTAAGCTCTTTAGAGGGTGTCGAAGTGACAACAGGACTACCAGTGCTTGGGTTTTTCTTTAAAGTTTTAGTCGGCGAAGGATTTAGAGTTTTTTTTTCACCTTCTTTAAAATTAGGATGAAAAGTAATCATTCTCAGAAGAGTCATCTCCAGACCAATTTGCTCGCTAGGAGAAAGGTTTATATCTCTTTGACCATTAATTGCTATTTGATAGTAAAGCTGCAAATCTTGAGCAGTGAACCTATTAGCAAGATCTAATATTTCAGGAGAGGTTTGCTTTTGATCATTAATTATTTGGGCTGTGGAAATTTTGTGAAATAGTGAAGTTAAATCTTTTAGCACATTTGAAAGGTTTTCTCCTTTATGCGCCAGCTCCTTTATAAATAATAAAATTTTTTCGGCATTTCGTTCACACACTAATGAGACAAGATTAGTTATTTCGTCATGATTAACAAGCCCAAGCATTTCTTTTAAATCTTTTTCTATAACACTGCCATTTCCAAAAGATATGGACTGATCAAGAAGGCTTAGAGCGTCTCTCATTGAGCCATTTCCAAGTTCAGCAATTTTTGATAACGCATTGTCATCAAACTTAAGCTTTTCTTCATTCATAATAAACTTAAGATGATTAAGAATCTCATCATGAGAAAGCTTGTTTAAGTTAAATTGCAGGCAGCGTGATAGGATTGTTATGGGTAGTTTCTTGGGGTCTGTCGTGGCGAGTAAAAATTTAATATGAGAAGGCGGCTCTTCTAAAGTTTTTAAAAGCGCATTAAAGCTACTCTTTGAAAGCATATGGACTTCATCAATAAGGTAAATCTTGTATAGATTTTTGGTAGGCGTGTACTGCGCATTGTCAAGAATTTCTCTCATATGGTCCACGCCAGTGTGAGATGCAGCGTCAAGCTCAATTAAATCAACTGATTGACCTTTGTCGATTTCAATGCAGGTAGGGCATTTTCCACATGGATTCGAGCTTACACCTTCCTCACAGTTAACTGATTTTGCAAAAATTCTTGCAATTGTTGTCTTTCCAACGCCACGCGTTCCAGTAAATAAAAAACCATGATGGAGGTTGTTATTGTCTAATGCATTAACAAGAGTTCTTATGGTGTGAGTTTGACCAACTAGTTCTTCAAAATTATGAGGTCTATATTTTCTAGCTAAAACTTGGTAGTGTTCACTCATTTCTAATTAGTTGATTGAATTAAGGTAGTGCCGAGAATAGAATCCAACACATAAAAAAATTATTACCGTTGCTCCCTTCCAGGCCTGGCGGGGTTCATAACTATTTATTGTCGGTTTACCCTCGACACTAAGTAAGATTTTACTTGAAATGATTATTCTTATTATTTTATATTGAATGATTAAGTATTTTTTTTAGGATTTAAGGGTTTGGTATTGATCGTAGACTGACGACCAAAATGGGCCTGAATGTCCATTCGAAATCGACACACCATCAACTCTTGTGATTGGAAGAATTTCCCTAGTTGAGCTGCTAATCCATACTTCATCAGCTTGCATCAATTGTTCTTTAGTAAATTTTTCTTCTCTAACCTCAATTCCCAAATCCTTAGCACATTGTATTGCAACATCTCGGGTAATGCCTGGGAGAATGTTTGGCCCTTTTGGGTGGGTGTATAAGCAGTCGTCTTTAACAATAAAGACATTAGAGCTTGAAGCTTCAGTGACTATACCATCTCTGTAAAGAATGGCTTCTTCTGAATTACATTCTTTGGCCTCTTGTGCATAAAGAGTATTTGCAAGTAAAGAGGTTGCTTTAGTGTTGCTTTTTAACCATCTAATGTCTTCTCTGGTGATCGCCGATTTCCCTTTAAGTAGATCATTTTTATCTCTTTGTTCAATGCCGCTTGATTGTATATAAATAGTTGGTTTTAATTGCCCATAAGTATGCTTTCTATTTTCATCGCAGCCTCTAGAAATTTGCAAATATATCGCTTGATTCGAATTTTTATCGTTAAGAGTAATAATCTTATTGATGAGATTTATCCATTCGTTTTTAGAATGAGGATTTTTTATATTGATTGCATCAAGACCATCTTGGAGTCGATTTAAATGAGGTTCTAGTCCTAGAATTATATTACCATAAACTGGGAAGACTTCGTAGACTCCATCCCCAAAGAGGAATCCTCGATCCATAATGGATATATAAGCCTTATCTTTTTGTATAAAGTTACCGTTTAAATAAACCAAAATTATCTAAACATAAGTTTCACAGTATCAATCATTTTTGACACAAAGCCTGCTTCCTCAGCATTTTCTAGGGCTATAAGAGGAAGCGTAGCGATGTCCTCATCATTAAAGCTAATAGCAAGAGTACCAACTTGATCACCCTGGTTAATTGGGGCTATTAAGTCACCTGTAAGGTTGATTGTTTGGGTTGTATATTTAAACTGGTTTCGAGGCAATGTTAAGTAGCTAGAATCAGCTACACCCACTTTAATATTGCCTATTTTTGATTTGTATACAGGAACTTGGTGTGATATGTCATTCACTGATTGTGTTTCAAAAAAGCGAAAACCATAGTCAAGCAGCTTTTCAGTTTCAGCTGTTCTAATGGCAGGACTTGCAGACCCTAGCACAACTGAAAGAAGCCTCATATCGACGCGATTTGCACTCGTGGCAAGACAATAGCCCGCCTTCTCAGTCCAGCCCGTTTTTAAGCCATCAACAGTACTGTCCGTAAACAAAAGTTTGTTACGATTAATTTGCTTAATGTTATTATAGGTAAATTCTTTTTGGCCGTACCATTCATAAAAATCAGGGAATTCTTTTATGATTGTAGAGGATAGGAGAGCCATATCCTTGGCTGTTGTATACTGATCCTTATGAGGCAGACCTGATGCATTTTCAAAGCGTGAGTTTGTCATACCAATTTCTTGAGCATAATCATTCATGAACAAGACGAATGTCCCCTCTGAGCCAGCTACATGTTCAGCAAGAGCAACCGACGCATCGTTGCCTGATTGAATAATCATTCCCATGAGGAGATCTTCAAGCTTAATCATTTTACCAACTTCAATAAAGCTTCTTGAGCCGCCAGTTTTCCATGCTTTTTCACTTATTTTGACCTCATCATCCAGAGAAATAAAATCCTCTTTTAATCTTTTAAAGACAACATAAGAGGTCATTATCTTGGTCAAACTTGCGGGCGATCTTCTTTCATTTTCATTTTCACCCGCAAGAATTTTGCCAGAGTTATGATCCATTAAGACATAAGCTTTGGCTGCTATTGGCGGGGAGTCAGGAATGTAAAAACGGGGCTCCTCAGCAGCCACATTTGAGAATAGAAATATAAATAAGAATGATTTTAAGAATATGAGAAAATTTGATTTCATGAAGTTGTATGTGCCCAGTATTTGATTGATTGAAAAAGTGAACTGAAGTTTAGTGATTGTATTTAACAGTTTGATTATAACGAGTTACTGTAAATATCTTGGACTTTTATGTTTATGAATTGACATAATAATTCCAAAACTAGCCATAAGGGTAATTAAAGAAGAGCCACCATAACTCACCAAAGGCAGTGGAACTCCAACAACTGGCAAAAGGCCAGATACCATACCTATATTCACAAAAATATAAGTAAAAAATACGAAGGTCAGGCTCGCCCCGAGAAGTCTAGAAAAGTTGTCTTCGCATCTAAGAGATAAACTCATGCAACGATAAATAATAAGTGCATAGATTATGATAAGTAATATGAAACCAAGAAATCCAAGCTCTTCAGCTAAGACAGAAAATATAAAGTCTGTAGACTGCTCAGGTACAAAATCAAGTTGAGACTGAGATCCCATTACGATTCCTTTACCTGTAAAGCCGCCAGAACCAATAGCAATTTTTGATTGAATGATGTGGTAACCCGATCCAAGCGGATCTGATTCAGGGTTAAATAGAGTAAGGATTCGTTTTTTTTGGTAAGCGATCAACAGATAATTCCATGCAAAATAAAGTGATCCTATAAGAGCGCTCGATAAAATAACAAGGTTCAGCCAAATATTTTTAACCAGCATCACTCTAAATCCAGAGAAGAACAAAACATATATCCCTGAAGCTCCAATCAATAGAGAGGTTCCAAGATCAGGCTGACTTGCAATCAATAGGGCAACGGTCGCTATTGTGATAAGTGAAATAACGACTGGAAACGCTCTTGGAGGGAGCGTTTTTTTACTCAGTATAGCTGCAATAGTCATTGGAACAATGATCTTCATTAGCTCTGAAGGCTGAAAGCGAACAAAGCCAAGATCAAGCCAGCGTTGAGCGCCACCCCCTGAACTTCCAAAAAATAGAACAAGTATCAATAGGAGAATACCCAAAAGCATCAATATTGGGGCAAATCTCAGCATGATGATTGGTGGAATTTGAGCAATAACCAGCATCACAGAGGTGGCAAGGCCAAGATGAATCATCTGCCTGTAGACAAGACTAAGAGAGCCTCCTGAACTGCTATATAGAATCAACAATCCAAATGATGAGAGAAGTATAAGAAGAATAAGAAGAGGAGTGTCGATTTTGAAGAATTTATAAAAGATAACTAGCTTTTTTAATAAAAAAGAAATCATAGTAGTAACAAACCAACCTTTCTTAGATCTCCCAGGAGAAGGTTAAAGCTTGAACAGGCGGATGAACTGTTCATGCATTCAACACCAATGCCAAATTCTGAAAGTTCAATTTGCTGTTTAGGAGAGAGAAATTTTGGTGAATCACCTGTGCCAATAATCAAAAGGTCAATAGAGTCTTTTGCAACGAGTGGAAATAGAGATTCTTTTCCAACCTCCTCTAAATCTTTGATTGAGACTTCATTAGAGCTATTAGCTGAAATAAAGCACGGTCTATTTAATTTGATATGTGAGAGTGATATAGAAGATTCAGCAACTGAAATAATGGTGTTTGTATTCGCGTTTTGCTGTGTGAATTCCATTAATTTACAAGTATATTTGGGTGTTGGAGGAATATTATAACAGTGTAAAATTAGCTTAACATTTGATTTGTTTTAGGCAATCAACAACAATCAATTTATTTTTATATTATTTCGAAACTTATCTTTTATTTTTTAAAGAGTAATTAATGAAATCAAGATTTGCACCTTCACCAACTGGTTATTTGCATATTGGCGGTGCTAGAACTGCACTTTTTGCTTGGCTTTGGGCTAAGAAGACAAGCAGTAAATTTGTTCTTAGAATAGAGGACACTGATAAAGAGCGATCAACCCAAACTTCTGTTGATGCCATTTTAGATGGAATGGAGTGGCTTGGTCTAGACTACGATGAAGGACCAATCTATCAAAGCGACAGAACTGAGCGATATAACGAGGTCATTAATGAGCTCCTTTCAAATGGAAAGGCATATTACTGTGATTGCTCGAAAGATCGTTTAGAGAAGCTGAGAGAGAATCAGATCGCTAACAAAGACAAGCCTAAATATGACGGTTGTTGCAGAGATAAGTCATTGAAAAATGGTGTTATTCGATTTATGAATCCTGACGAAGGATTGGTCACTTTTAATGACTTTGTAAAGGGTGAGGTGAGTATTGCAAATTCTGAGTTAGACGATTTAATTATTTCAAGGACAGATGGCTCTCCCACATACAATTTAACAGTTGTGGTTGATGATCATGATATGGAAATTGACTGCGTTGTAAGGGGTGATGATCATATAAATAATACCCCTAAACAGATTAATCTTTATGAGGCTATGGGGTGGACTGTTCCGGAGTTTGCGCATGTACCAATGATCCTCGGTTCTGATGGCTCTCGTTTATCAAAAAGACACGGAGCACTCAACCTGTTGTCCTACAGGGACGAAGGCTTTTTACCTGAAGCACTATTGAACTATATTGTTAGGCTTGGCTGGTCAAATGGCGATCAAGAAATTTTTTCAATAAAAGAGATGACTGAACTCTTTGAACTGAAAAACATTAATAATTCACCAGCTAGCTTTAATCAAGAAAAATTAGAGTGGATCAATCAATCCTACATTAAGTCGACAGATATAAATAATCTTGTTGAAAACCTTAAATGGCACTTAGGTAAATTTAATATTAATTTAGATAATGGTCCTAGTATTGTTGAACTTGCTGATTCCTTAAGAGAAAGGTCAGGGTCACTTGTTGATATGGCGCAGAGCTGCGTCATGTTTTATTGTGATTTTGATACGTTTGATCCAGTTCAGGCAAATAAAGCTTTCAACACCAAGTCAAAGTCAATTCTAGAGGATCTAGTTTCCAATCTCAATTCAGTTGATAGTTGGACTGCTGATAACATTCATTCAGTCATAAAGAGTATTTGTGACGAACGTGAAGTAGGATTCGGTAAGGTTGGTCAGCCTTTTAGGTTGGCTCTAAGCGGTGATGGTAGGTCTGGGAGTATTGATATAAGTGCTCAATTTGTTGGCAAAAAAAGAACCTTGGCTAGACTAGAAAAAGCTATTGATTGGATTGATAATCATAGTTAGAAAATACTATTTCGCATTAAAGACTAAATGCTTTCAAACTTCTTTCAAATCTTTATATCAGTTTCTCCAGTATTTATACTAATTATTCTGGGTAATGTTCTTAGGAGGATTGGAGTTCTAGATGTTTCATTTTGGGAGATTAATGATAAACTCCTTTATTGGGTGTTGATACCGGCCCTTCTTTTTCATTTTACATCGCAGATTGATATCTCTTCTTCGATCATATATAGTTACGTTGTCGTCATAATAAGTGGGATATTGATAGTCACGATAATCACTTTCTTGATCAGTAAGCTCCTTGGATATTCGCCACAAATATGGACGTCAATGCTTCAAGGGACAGTAAGACATAATGCATTTATCTCTCTGGCAATAGCTGGAAGTCTCTTTGGAGATGAAGCTTTAGCAATTGGTGCCTTGTTCCTGCTTATATATATTCCTTCCGCCAACATGCTTATAATATCGATTTTGACGGCCAGCTTAAAATCTTCAGCTCAAACTAATGCAAAAGGAAATATAGTTAATATATTTACTGAAATTGCAAAAAACCCCTTCATTCTTGCGATGGTTTTAGGCGTGCTTTTTTCTTTAATTGAGTCAGATAAATTGATTATTATTAGTGAAACCACTGATATGCTAGGTTCGGCAGCGCTGCCCATATTGCTTTTAACTATAGGAGCCAAAATAAAGGTTCGAGATCTAACTTTACAAATCATGCCAATCGTAATATCAAACTCACTTAAATTAATTGTGCTTCCAATATCCGCCTTTATAGTGGCAAGTTTTATGGGTCTTGGGCAGTTAGAAATTACTGTTGCAGTTATTTTTGCCTCAGTTCCTACTGCAGCTTCATCACTTTCATTAGCAAAGCAATTTGGAGCTGATTCTCAGTTAATGACAAGTATAATTTCAACACAGGTAGCGATGTCATTTATAACAATACCTGCAATACTTACTTTCATTACTTATTTATAACATTCTAATAATCTTTTTTAAATTAATAGACTTGTAGAAAAGAAGTGTTATAATGTCACCATAGGTTATTTCAACTCTATGTATACATTCCATTATTTAGTACATGAACGACAAAATTATCGTAGTTAGTGACGCATCTTTTGAGGAGGACGTTGTAAATTCATCACAGCCTGTATTGGTAGACTTTTGGGCTGAGTGGTGTGGCCCATGTAAGGCTCTTGCACCTATCTTAGATGAAATTGCAGATGAATATGAAGGCAAAATTATAATTGCTAAAGTCAATGTTGATGAAAACGTTCAATTACCTCCGAAATACGGCATAAGAGGAATTCCAACGATGCTGTTATTTAAGGATGGAGCTGTTCAGGCCACAAAGGTTGGTGCTCTCTCTAAGGCAAATCTAAATGCTTTCTTGGATTCAAATATTTAACTATTAACCCAATTTTTTAACAAAATATAATTAAACTTTAAAAAATAATTCAAAAACAAACATTTATATCAAGTGTTTGTTTCATTTGGTACTATGCCAACTCTCAAAAATACTTATAAATCTATATGAAACTATCAGAACTTAAAATTAAAACGCCTGCCGAACTTCTTGATCTTGCTCAATCACTTGGCATCGAAAACATTTCTAGAGCAAAAAAACAAACCCTCATATTCGCAATTCTTAAACATAAATCCGATAACGAAGAGGAAGTTCTGGGTGATGGTGTTTTAGATATTTTGCAAGAAGGCTATGGCTTTTTAAGGTCTTCAAATGATTCTTACGTTTCAGGTCCTGATGATATATATGTCTCACCTAATCAAATTAGGCGATTTAATCTTTCGACTGGTGATGTTGTTACTGGAAAGATTAGAGCCCCAAAAAAAGGTGAAAAATATTTTGCGCTCGTAAAAGTCTCTGAAGTCAATGAAGATTCACCTGAAAATGTAAGAAACCGAATCCCATTTTCCTCTCTAACTCCTCTTCATCCAAATCAAAGGCTTGGTCTTGAGCTAGGTAACGGCGGTACAGAAGATATTACTGCAAGAGTAATTGATCTTGTGGCACCATTTGGTAAGGGTCAAAGGGGGCTTTTAGTTGCTCCGCCAAAGGCTGGTAAGACAATGATTATGCAAAATATTGCCTCTTCAATTGCTGTTAACCATCCAGAGTGTGAATTGATTGTTTTGTTAATTGATGAAAGACCCGAAGAAGTTACTGAAATGGAGCGCACAGTCCGAGGTGAGGTTATATCTTCAACATTTGATGAGCCCGCTAAAAGACATGTTCAAGTAGCAGAAATTGTTATTGAAAAGGCTAAAAGAAGAGCCGAACAAGGTAAAGATGTCATTATCTTACTTGATTCAATAACGCGTCTCGCAAGAGCTTACAATACTGTTGCCCCTTCCTCAGGCAAAGTTTTAACTGGCGGTGTTGATGCTAATGCACTTCAAAGACCAAAGCGTTTTTTTGGAGCAGCACGAAATATTGAGAATGGTGGTAGCATTACTATTATCGCAACAGCGCTTGTTGATACTGGCTCTAAAATGGATGAAGTTATTTATCAGGAGTTTAAGGGTACAGGAAATATGGAGCTTCATCTTGAGCGAAGATTATCTGAAAAACGTATCTTCCCTGCAATTAATATCAATGCTTCAGGTACAAGACGTGAAGAACTCATTACAGATGAGCAAGAACTTCAAAAAATGTGGATTTTAAGAAAGATTCTTCATCCTATGGATACTGTCGAAGCTGCTGAATTTTTAATTGAAAGACTAAGGTTTACTAAGACTAATGATGAGTTTTTTGATTCGATGAAACAAAAGAAGTAAAGACTCTCTTATCAGCTAGAGTATTTTATAATTAACTTAATGCTGTCTAAAATTTTTAACTTTCCAAATACAATCCTTTCAAGATATTTATTGAAGAATCTAATCGTTTTTCTAGTATCTATTTTTTTTATTATTGGGCTTATCGTTTTTGGTAATCAATTTGTATTAACGGTTCAAGAGAGTGTTGAGCATGGTATTCCTTTTCAGGAACTTATGCCAATCATTGGATTTAATATGCTTCGCGATATACCTGTTATATTTTCACTTTCTCTTTTCTTAGCCATCATCATTTCTATATCTCAGATGTATAAGAGTTCTGAAGCAGTTGTTATGAATTCAGTTGGAATAGGGGATAAAGGTTTTATCTACTATATTCAACCGATAGTTATCTTCTCTTTTATTGTAGTTTTTATTCTAACTATTTATGCTGTACCATGGGCTAAACAGCAAAAAAGTTATGCTGAAGATGAGACTGTTAATGCTTCTGAGTTCTCCTTTATTACCGAAGGTAAGTTTGAAAGTTTTAAAGATGGTGAAATTGTTTTTTATGCATCAGAATCATCAGTCATAGATGCAGCTGGCGAGCAAAACATGGAAGAGGTATTCATCTATGTTTCGAGTCAAGAAAGTCCAGTTATTGTATTAGCATCTGAAGCGACAAAATATACTGACTCAATAAGCCAAAGTATTTACCTAAGACTAAAGGACGGAGTTCGCTATGAGGGGTTGCCTAGCGATTTAAATGTAAATATATTAGATTTTGATCAGTATGATTTAGAGATAGTTTCTGGTGAAGTTCAACAATCACTCTCTAACTTTTCTGAAATTGAAGAAAAAACTTCAATTGATTTATTAACTGATGGTGGTTTGTTAGCAAATGCTGAGATGCAATGGCGCTTTTCCCAACCCCTATCAGTTTTAATTTTGTCTGTTATTGGGGTTCTTTTAGGTAAAACTTCCCCCAGAACAGGTAAGGGCATTAATTTATTAATAGGCGTTGGGATTTTTATGATTTATAACAATGGATTGTTGGTAGCAAAAACTTCAATTGAGAATGGAGAATTAAACCCATTAATAGGCCTGTGGTCAATACATATAATGTTTATTATTTTTTTGTTAATTTTTTATCAGTTTAGACAAGGAAAACCCTTATATTTTATTGATAAAATAACAACTTTTAATAAACCAGAGAAAAGTAATGTCTAGTTCACCAAGTAAAATATTAGAAGTTTTTGATAATCCAAATTCTGAGAGAGATTTTGTAATTCGAATTGACTCATCAGAATTCACCTGTCTTTGTCCATTAACAGGTCAACCAGACTTTGCTGATATTCATATTGAGTATATTGCCGATAAATTTTGTGTTGAGCTCAAGGCATTGAAAAATTATTTTTGGTCTTATAGGAATGAAGGTGCTTTTCATGAGGCTGTAACCAACAAGATTTTAGATGATTTGGTTGAAGCTATGGATCCTCGTTTTATAAGATTAAAAGCTGTCTTTAATGTCAGGGGCGGCGTCTATACAAATGTTGAATGTGAACATAGAAAAAAAGGATGGTCCCCAAGAGAAGTTGTTAGTTTATGAGTGTAATTCGTCAAAAGGTAAAATTTGACAAAAAATTATTAGATCAAGATGCTTTAAAGATCTTAAAAAAACTAATTGAATCAGGCTATGAATCTTATCTAGTCGGGGGTTGTATAAGAGATATACTCCTTGGTCACAAACCTAAGGACTTTGATATAGCAACTAGCGCAACACCAGAACAGATCCACAAACTCTTTAAACGCTCTAGAATAATTGGAAGGCGTTTTAAGCTAGTTCATATTATGTTTTCAGCCAGAAAATTTATTGAAGTAGCAACTTTTCGTGCTGGTAAAGTCAAAACGTCAGGTGATGGTTTAGTCCTAAGAGATAACTATTATGGCACTTTAAAAGATGATGTTTTTCGTAGAGACTTTACTGTAAATGGCCTTTATTATGACATCAATAAATCTGAGGTTATTGATTATGTGGGCGGCCTTAAGGATTTAGAGATTTTAAAAATCAATATGATTGGTAATCCCTCAGAACGCTTTGAGGAAGACCCAGTGAGGATGATTCGAGCTGTTCGATTTCAGGCAAAATTGAATGCAACAATTGAGCCAAAGCTTATTAAAGATATTCAAAAAAACGCTAAACTGCTTTCAAACATTCCTCCAGCAAGGCTTTATGAGGAGGTAATAAAGCTTTTTCATAATGAAGATTCGATTAAAACTTTTCGTGAATTAGCTAAGTTGGGACTTTTACAGCATCTTTTTTCTCAAACTGAGGAAAATGCATTTGTTAGTGCTGCTTTAATTAATACCTCAGAAAGGATTAAAAATGGAAACAGTGTCACTCCTGCATTTTTATTTGCAGTCTTTCTATGGTCTGCAGTCAATAAAAGATTGAGTCAAATAAGTAAAAAAAATAAATCTCGCATTGAGTTAATGCTTCAGGCTTCAGAGGATGTAATAAAACAACAAACACAACAAGTTATGATGCCTAGATGGCTTTCATCACGTGTTAAGGATATATGGCTAATGCAATACCAGTTTGAGAACTATAATCCAAAAAAATCACAAGCTCTTATTAGAAACCCGCGTTTTAGAATGGCTTATGATTTTCTTGTATTGCGATCAGAAAGTATCGATAAAGATTTAAAAGCTAAGGCAGAGTATTGGACAAACATTCAAAAATAAAATCAGTATTAATTACAGGTTGTTCGAGTGGCATTGGTCTTTGCATTGCAAAGGGACTTAAAGAAAAAGGATATCGTGTTTTTGCTTCAGCAAGATTAATTGATGATGTAAAAAACCTTCAAAATCTTGGTTTTGAGTCATTACTACTAGATTTATCCTCCTCAGAGTCAATAAATACCGCAGTTTTTAAACTTTATGAAATGACTGATACTCTTTATGCATTAATCAATAATGGTGCATATGGACAAGCTGGTGCTCTTGAAGATATTTCTAGAGATGCTTTAGAAAAGCAATTTCAATCGAATGTTTTTGGATGGCATGAGTTAACGAATTTAGTATTACCAAGAATGAGAGATCTTAATGTTGGAAGGATTATCTATATCAGCTCTGTTTTAGGATTTGTTGCAATGCCTTTTAGAGGCCCTTATGTTGCATCAAAGTTCGCTATTGAGGGCCTTATTGCTACATTAAGGTTAGAACTTAGCGATACAAATATTAAGTTCTCTTCAATTCAGCCTGGTCCAATTGAATCAAAGTTCAGGAAAAATGCATATTTAGCGTTCAAGCAAAACGTTGATATTTCTTCAAGTCATTATCAGGATCAATACAAAATTATGATAAAGAGGCTTCAATCAGGCAAAAATGTTAAATTCACTCTGCCTCCTGAGGCTGTATTAAAGAGTGCAATCCATGCATTAGAGTCAAGCAATCCAAAAAATTACTATCGAGTCACCTTTCCAACAAAATTTTTTGCTTTTTTAGGTAACATATTACCTAGCAAATGGATGGACTATATTTTAAATCAATCATAAATTAAAGGCTTTAATGATGGCTGAAAAATTTAATTTCAATAAGGGCTTGTTAAAACTTGAAGAGATCATCAATAAGATGGAGTCGGGTGAGTTAAGTTTAGAGGATTCGCTGAAATATTTTGAGGAGGGTGTTAAGATTCATAGGCAATGCCATACTGCGCTTTCAGATGCAGAGCAACGCATCAGCATTTTAAGTGAAAGTGACAACTATAACGAAGAAAAATCTTTTGAAGATTCATGATCAATATAGGGAGAGAGTTAACTCCCGTTTAGATCGTTATTTAAGCTCGATTCCTTCAAGCTCAATTATTAGTAGTGAGCTTAAGGATATTATGAAATATAGCGTTTTAGCCGGAGGAAAGAGGTTTAGACCAATACTCACCTATACTGTTGCTAGTTTATTTAACTCAGACATTGAAAAAGCTGACTCAAGTGCCTGTGCAATTGAATTAATTCATATTTACTCACTAATCCATGATGACTTACCTGCTATGGATGATGATGATATTAGACATAATCAGCCTGCTAACCACAAGGTTTTTGGTGAGGCTCAGGCTATTCTTGCTGGTGACGGTCTTCAGGCTTTAGCATTTAGCATTATTTCTAGTGATCCTCTCGTTGATGCTGATACAAAAATAAAGCTCTTAGAGCTATTATCAATTTCTTCTTATGCTATGGCAGAGGGTCAATCAATTGATTTATCTATTGTTTCCAAAAAGGTTGATCAGAATATTCTTAATCAAATGCATCAAAAGAAAACTGGTGCGCTTCTTAATTGCGCTATTAAATTTGGTGCACTGCTAAATAATGCTAGTGAAAATGATTTATCAATATTAGAATCATTTGCAAATCTCGTAGGGCTTGCCTATCAGGTTCAAGATGATGTCTTAGATGTAACCACTTCTGATGAAGTATTAGGTAAGCGTCAAAACTCAGATGCAGTTAAAAATAAGCCTTCTTATCCTGTAATTATTGGTTTGGATGAGTCTATCAAAACTTTTGAAAATCTATACCAAAGTGCCCTCAATGAATTATCGGATTTAAGTGTTGATAGTGAGCCATTAAGATTACTAACCAAAAGGTTAATGAATAGGGCGTTCTAATACTCTAAGAGAATACTTCCCCAGCTGAAGCCACCACCAATTCCTTCAAATAAGAGCGTATCTCCTTTATTAATTCTTCCATCTCGAACACCTTCATCAAGTGCTAACGGGATTGAGGCAGCGGAGGTATTGCCATGTTTGTCAAGAGTTTGTATCACCTTATCCATTGGAAGTTTGATTTTTTTAGCAACAGCATTAATGATTCGAATATTTGCTTGATGTGGAACCATCCAAGTCAAATCTTCAGAAGTCATATTACAGTCTTTAAGCGTCTCTTCTGCAAGGTCTGAAAGTCTATTAACAGCAATTTTAAAAACCTCGTTGCCTTCCATCTGAATTGTTCCTAGTTCATTAATGCCATTATTATTAACGTGAAGTGAAGAAAGGTAACTACCATCACTACATATTTTTGAATGCTTTATACCTGTTGTATTGTCTGTACTTAAAACAACTGCTCCAGCGCCATCAGCAAACAAAATGGCAGTTGAGCGATCACTCCAATCAACAATTTTTGACATGGTTTCACTTCCAACTACTAAAATATTTTTTGCACTTCCGTTTTCAATATATTGCTGTGCAGTCGTTAAAGCAAAGACAAAACCTGCGCATACTGCTTGAATATCAAAGGCTGGGCATGATGCTCCAAGTCGATCTTGAAGCATTGTTGCTGTTGCAGGAAAAATTTTGTCTGGCGTGGTTGTTGAAAGAATAATAAGATCTATATCTTGGGGCTTAAGCTTGGCCATTGAAAGAGCCTTAAGACTTGCTTCAAGAGCAAGATCACAAGTGCTTTGGTCAGTTACAATTCTTCTCTCTTTGATTCCCGTTCTTGCGGTAATCCAATCATCAGACGTATTAAGCGTTTTTTCAAGATCAAAATTAGTTACAACTTTTGAAGGTAAATAACTTCCTGTCCCAATAATTCTTGCAAATTTTTTCATTATTCAGTAATTATTTATGATCTTCTAATTCGCGCGTCAGTTGCGTTGAAATCTTATCCGTTATTTTAGCATGCGCCTCTAGATAGGCCTCTTTGATTGCCTGCAAAAATGAATCTACATCCGCATTACCATGACTCTTTACAACAACACCTTTTAAGCCTAGTAGGCTTGCGCCATTATATTTTCCAGGATTAACTTTAGATTTAAAGTCTCTCATGACTGGCTGTGCTATGAGAGCAATAAGCTTAGTAAAGAGGTTTTTATTAAATGACTTCTTGATGAAATATGAGAACATTTTAGCTACTCCCTCACTTGCTTTAAGAGCAATATTTCCCTCAAAGCCATCACAAACTATAACGTCAATATTTCCTTTGTAAATATCATCGCCTTCAACAAATCCAATATAGTTGAGAGATGATTTTTTAAAGAGTTCGGATGTTTCTTGACTTTTTTCGTTTCCTTTTAGCTCCTCAGAGCCAACATTTAATAGTCCCACTGAAGGACTCTCTATGTTCTCAGTATTTTGAACTGCGATTGACCCCATGATTCCAAATTGAAGAAGAGTGCTTGGTTTTGAATCAATATTAGCGCCCAAGTCAAGAACGTGAGTTGCTCCTGAAAGAGTTGGGACGGCTGACATAATGGCAGGCCTATCGACTCCTTTTATAGTTTTTAAAACAAACCTTGCAATAGCCATTAAAGCACCAGTATTGCCAGCGCTAACGCAAGCATCAGCTGCTCCATTTTTAACGAGATTAATAGCGACCCTCATTGAGGAGTCTTTCTTATGTCTTAAGGCGACAGAAGGCGAGTCACTCATATTGATAACCTCGGTGGCGTGAGTGATTTTAATACGGTCAAAAAATTTTGTATAAGATGAGTTTTTTTGGAGCTCTTTTTCAATCCCAGTTTGATCACCCACAAAAATTACATTTAGATCATCGTAGCTTTTTAAAGCATTAATACCAGCATTAATAGTGACTGAGAGCCCAAAATCACCACCTGAGGCATCTATTGATACCTTGATAGACATGTCTTTTTTAGGCTTCTATCTCTTCGATATCATCAGTTGCAGATTTGATTACCTGCTTACCACGATAGTAACCATCAGCAGTAATATGATGTCTAAGGTGAGTTTCACCAGTTTCTTGATCTTCCGACAACGCAGGATTTTTTAGCGCATTGTGAGAACGACGCATCCCCCTTTTTGAAGGTGTTTTTCTGCTTTTTTGAACTGCCATTTTTTACTCCTTGCCAAAATCGGCTATTTTAATATTTTTTAAAACATCGAAAGGGTTTTTACGAACCTTCTCAACTTTTGTTTCATTGTCTTCGCTTAAACTGCAATCAAATTCATGTGAAGGAACCATTGGGAGAGATAAAAGAATCTCATCAGATATTAAGTTCAATGTGTCTAACTCCTCATCCTCTCCAATAACATATACCTCAAAACTTTTATCTAACTCCTCTGCTTGGCTTTCAAATCTCACAAAGGCAAGATTAAAAAGAACCTTTAAGTTTAAATCAAGAGTGTCTAGACATCGTTGACAGTCTAATACAATTTTGGATTCAATTATCCCCTTAACACAGGGTGTTTTTCCATTTTCTAAATTAAAAGATAAATTAACTTTTAAATTGTCCTCGACATTCCTCGCCACTTCTGAAACTCTAGGTACATTTGAAATTTTATATTCACCATGTAAGTTAACTTCTTTTTTAGCAAAGTTAAATAATTTAATAGTTTTTGGAAGCTGCGTATTTTTTTTCATTATCTAAATTATAAAGCCGAAAATTATACCCAAAACTTTAATGAATGTTAAGTGCTTTCTCTCTGTCTTTTGCTTTCAAAAAGGGCGATCCCCGTTGCAACTGAAACATTAAGGCTTTCTATATCTCCTGACATTGGAATAGTTACAATTTGATCACATGTTTTTTTTATTAACTGCCTTATCCCCTTGCCTTCTGAGCCCATAACTATTGCAGTAGTATCTGTTAAGTTGACATCATAAATAGTTGACTGCGAATTACCATCTAAACCTATAACCCATACACCTCTTTTCTGTAAATCTTTTATTGTTCTTGATAGATTTGTTACGTGATAAATTCTAAGAGTGTTTATAGCGCCAGCAGAGGTTTTATGCACCAAAGCATTAATGGGGGCTGAGCCATCTTTGTTAATTACTACATGCTCAACGCCAGCAGCATTTGCGCTTCTCAGGCAGGCCCCTAAGTTTCTAGGGTCTTGGATTGAATCTAAAATTAAGATTAACGGCTTTGTAGAATTTTCACTGATTGAATTTAATAGGGATTCTTCATTCATCAGCGGAGGAAGTATAACTTCAGAAATCACACCTTGATGAATTTCACCTTTGGCAATTCGATCTAAGTCATTTCTATCAGAAGTTAAAAATGGTATTTTCTGTCTTGTTAATGTGTTTATTAATTCTGCAGCTCTTTTATCTTTCCTGTTACTTTGAATCGAAACCTTGATAATCGATTCAGGATTCGTTATAAGTAAACTTTCAATGCTATGGAAGCCAAATAAATTAATAGATTTGGACATTAAAATTATGTCTTAAAGTAATTTGTCATAATAAATTTCTATATTAGCTTCTTCTCTGAGATTTGTTAGCCAATCTGAATAATACATTTCAGCATGCTCATAGATCACTCTTTCTTTACATTCTTTAAGTTTACTACTAATAAAACGTTCATCAACTTTTATTGCTATTGCAAGTCCAAAATCAGTCGTATAGACCTCTGAAACTTCTTTCTTATTAAGTGAATCTAGCATCTTTAGTGTTGGACCCTTAACTGGAAGCCAGTCTGTAATACCGCCATTTTGATAACTTGGATGCTGTGAGTGAAGTTTTGCAAAGGCCTCAAATGAAGCCCCCTTATTTATGTGGTCTGCAAGTTTATTTAAGAAAGTTTTTATTAGTGAGTTTTTTTTATCCATTTCATTTGCTTGAGTATCAATCTCTGAAATGATTATTTGAGCAATCTTAATTTGTTTTTGATCTTTAATTGAGTTTTCGTTTGAGCAAACATAAAAAACTTGTTCTTTAGGTTTCTTTAAATCCTTAGTGATAAATCTTTGTAGATTTAAAATTGATAATTTTTCTATTAGTTCTCTCTCGATGGAAGAAAAATTCTCAAAATCCATCAGTTCTTTTAGAGAGAGGTTATTACTTTGAGCAATATCATTTAATACATTGTCTATCTCTCTTCTAGTTGGCGTTAAATCAAGTTCTATTGCTTTATGTATTTGAAGAATGTTTTCAATATGATTGTTGATAATCATTATTTTCTCATCCTTTGTATTAGCCTCTTTCCAATTAATTTGGACTGAATTTAGGGTAATAGGAGAGTTATTGACTAATGCAATTATCGTGTTATTTGAAAATACACAACTTGTAAAAGCTACAAGAAAGAGAACTAAGATATTTTTCATTCTCTAAGTTTTGCTGCATATCCTGGGATGTTGTTTTCAATTTTTCCTTTTAATGGGGATGATGTTGAGCCTAACCCAGTGAGAACTAATTCCATGCCAGTGCTGTAATTGTGTCCCCCTTTGCCAAGTTGATTATCTTCTTTGAAGTGAGCAATACGGAAGGCCCAACAGCATGACTCATATGCAATTCCTGAAGTTTCTTTGTTTAATACTCCAGTTGAAGTGGTTTTATCTCGTCCTCCGAAAATATGAATTGTGTTAGTAAGTGGATAAGCACCATAAATCTTTTCTGTTTGTTTTGTGCCTTCATCAATGAAACTTAAAGATATAAATTGTCTTGAAGATGGGCTATAGCTTATAGTGTTTTCCTTTTTAACTATTTTAGAGGTGCCTGGATTAAATTGAGCGGCAGAGCTAAGTGAAAAATTATTGATTGCCATATCTATTGAGGCAGCAATATCTGAGTAAGATTTTCTAGTTTCATAGTTCGTATTTGCTGTATCACTTACAACCTCATCATCAGTAAAATAGGTTTGAGCTATTTTCATACTTAGCAAATTTTTATCATCATCTAAAGCATTTACATCTCGATATGTGGACGAAAGACTTAATGTAATGTCGTTAGCATTTGTAATTCTGTCAAGGCCGGTATATCTCTCACCAGACGTAAGATCGGCAAAACTGATGATATCATCATACTTGTCGGTACTATCAAATAATGGAATATTTCCTTGAACCTTCTTAGCTCTGTAGTTGTAGCTGATTAAAGGGGTGATTTGATGGTTAACTTGATAACCAAAAAGGTTAGTTTCATTATTGACAGTAAAGTCAACATCTAATCCTGAACCTAAAATAGTTCTGTTTATATTTGGGCTATTCTTTAAGGAGTAATTAGTTATGGCTACACTGGCCTTAGGCGTTACTTTAGGGTAATTAATATTAAGCTCTCTTGAGATTCCAAGATTTCCATGAGTTCTTGTTCCCGATTCTTTAGTTGCTGTGTCATGAGCAAAACGAGTACTAACTAAATCAACCTGTATAGGCATTTTTTGATTTGCATTGAGCGTTTTAGAAACTGATCCTTCTAATGCTCTTGTATAGACTGGGGTTCCAGCATTAACTAATTGCTCATCCTCAGTTAAAACGGCTAATGATAGGTTACTGTCTTCATCATCATATGAATATTTTAAAGACGACTTAAGTGTTTTAGTATCTGTATTTGTTCTAGCAATTTCTTCAAAATATTTAGCATCAGACACTCTGTGATATTGAGCACTTAGATGAATTTTGTCAGATAAATCCAATTCCTCTGAAAAATTAACAAGCCATCTTTTTAAGCCTGTGATTTTATCTTCGGGTAAATATTTTGCCTCAATTGAATATATAGAGTCTTCATGATCTGTAGAAATTTTTGGAGCAATTAGTTGGCGGTATTTACCTTCATAGATAAATCTTCTACTAGACATATAAGTCAGCGCAACTAATAAATCACGATCAGGTGCTAGATTGAAGTAGTAGGGTACACGAAGACTATAGGCGTCATCATCTTGTCCAGGTTCATTATATCTAGAGTCAGGTTCATTATATCTAGAGTAATCCGGAGTTAAAAAGCCTGAGCCTCGACCAGCAAGAACCCAACTATACTTAGGCGTATAAAATATTGGAACGCCATAAAACTTGATTGTTGCATTATCGGCAACACCTCTATTCTTATCAAGTTTTAATTCTATTTGATCAGCATCAATATGCCAATCATTTTGATTCACTGGGCAGAGGCTGTAGGTTGAGTTGGTAAGTAATACGCTATTTGGTTTTTTTTCAATTACTTCTGTGAAGCCATTTGCACCCCTAAGACCAGCTGAATAGTCTTGATAATTGGCATTAGTTGCAGTTGCAATGAGTTCGCCATCTTTTCTTGAGGCAGAGAGAAAATTACTCTTTATAAGAAAGGAATTATCCTGAAATTTCACATTTCCAGTAGCTAAGAGAGAGCTATCAGCTGAGGTCACTTCGACATCATTTGCTGATAAAAATAAACTCTCTGAATTTACTTCTACATTTCCTGAGAGAAGATATTTCTCCTCAAGAATTTCACTCTCATCTGCCTCAATATCAAGGGCGCCTGAACTTTCTGAAAATTCCTCTAAAGGAAATAGAGTTTGGTATTCTGGACAATTATCACAAAGAGGTTGACTTGGAGAGCAGTTTAGATTTACCCCTTCAGCGCTAACAGAGAATTGACCTAACATTAGAATAATAAAAAATAAGAACTTTTTCATAAAGTTAGCGTCAATAGAAAATGATATTTTATCACTATATATAATTAAAAACTGCATCAGATTTTCAAACTTTATTACTCCTTGAATTTGTCTATTTGTTATCTTTATTGGGTAAAATATGTTTTTGGTTTTTGTGATAAAAACTTAATTTTTTTTTGGGGGTATAAAAAAGCACTTGTTTTTTCTATCTTTGACCATATCTTTACATTAACTTAAATTATTTAAGGAAACTGCGTGAGTAATAATAAAAATGGAGCCTCAATGGCTTGGAATGATAATAATAATCAAACTCCTCCAGAGCTTGACGAGGTTATTAAAGACTTTAAAAATAAATTTAATACAACTTTTGGTAGTAAATCATCAGGTAACTCTGGTGCAAGCAAAGCTGCAAAAGGAAGTTTTAAGTACATCATAATCCTTGCAGTAATTGTTTGGCTTGCTACAGGAATTTATATTGTTGATCCAGCTGAAAGGGGTGTAGTGTTGAGATTTGGTGCCTTTCAAGCTTCAGCTACTCAGGGACCTCATTGGCATATTCCTTATCCAATTGAGTCAGTATATAAGGTTAATGTTGAGCAAATTCGAGCAGCTGAAATTGGGTTTAGAAATGTACAAAACTCCTATAGCGGTGGTGTTAGCTCTGAGTCACTAATGCTTACTAAAGATGAAAATATGGTTGATGTTAAATTAGCTGTTCAATACAAGATTGCTGACGCTCAGTCATATTTATTTAATGTATACAATCCAGAGTTAACCCTTAGTCATGTTGTTCAAAGTGTTATAAGACAAGTGGTTGGTGACAACACGATGGACTATGTTTTAACAACAGGTCGTGAGCAAGTGGCTCAAGAAGTCAAAACTGCTTCTCAGGCACTTTTAAATGAGTACAGCACAGGACTTATGATTACAGCGGTAACTATGCAGGATGCTCAGCCTCCTATCCAGGTAAAAGCAGCTTTCGATGATGTTGTTAAGGCTCGCGAAGATGAACAGAGATATATAAACGAAGCAAGGGCCTATGCAAATGATATTGTTCCTAAGGCTCGTGGTGCAAGCCAAAGACTTCTTGCAGAGGCTGAAGCATACAAATCTGAAGTAGTCTCAAAATCTGAAGGTGAGGCATACCGTTTCAACCAAATTCTTACTGAGTATACGAAAGCTCCGGATGTTACTAGAGAGCGCTTATATAGGGAGACACTTGAAGAAGTTTTGAGTTCAACAAATAAGGTTATTGTTGATTCAAGTTCTAATTCAATGATGTATTTGCCAATTGATAAACTTATTAACTCATCAAGAACGCCAAAATCTTCTTCATCAAGTAATTCTTTCCAGCAGACGCCATCCGGAAGTTCAAATGACCAAAGTGTTTTACGTTCAAGGGAGAATAGATAATGAAAAGATTAATTATTGTAGTAGTTGCATTATTAGCGATTCTTCTTTCATCAAGTCTTTATACAGTTAATGAAACTCAGGTCGCAATCAAATTGAGACTTGGTGAGATTGTCTCTGTTGAAAACGAACCTGGTCTGAAGTTTAAAACGCCATTTGTTAATAACGTCGTCTCGTTCGATAAACGTATTCAAACCCTAGATTCTGCTGCAGAATCATTTTTAACTGTCGAAAAGAAAAACGTTGTCGTGGATTCTTATGTTAAATGGCGTATCGTTGACACTGAGAAATTTTATATCTCAACTGGTGGCGCAATGGCATCTGCAAACCTTAGGCTTGCTCAAAACAACCAGGATGCTCTCAGAAGTGAATTCTCTAAGAGAACAATCATTGAGGTGGTTTCTGATGAGCGTGAGGCTATTATGGCAAGTGTAAAAACGAAGCTTAAAGCCATTGCTGAAGATGAATATGGTATCGAGGTTATCGATGTTCGTATTAAGCGAATTGAACTCTCTCAAGAAGTTAGAAATTCAGTCTACAGCAGAATGGAAACTGAAAGAAAAGGTCTAGCAAACAAGTACCGCTCTGAGGGCGCAGAGGAAGCGGAAAAAATTCAAGCCTTTGCAGATAAGGAAAGAACAATTATCTTGGCCAACGCTTACCGTGATTCTGAAAAGATTCGTGGTGAGGGCGATGCTATTTCTGCCAGTAATTATGCCGAAGCATACAGTCAAGATGTGGACTTTTATTCGTTCTATCGCTCGCTTGAGTCTTACAAGAAATCCTTCAGTGATCAGGGAGATATTTTAGTCCTTAATCCAGAGTCTGAGTTTTTCCGTTACTTTAACCCATCTAAGTAACTCGGGTTATGAGTAATTGGCAATTACCTGAGGGCATCGACGAGCTCACCGGTGATGAGGCCATTGCTTTTGAAATCACTAGAAGAGAATTACTAGATTTATATCAAAGTTGGGGGTACAACATTGTTGTTCCTCCAATGATTGAGTACTCTGATACTCTGGTGTTAAATTCAAAGTCTATAGATGACAAAACCTTTAAATTTTTAGATTCAGCTTCAACGCGTATGCTTGGAGTACACTCTGATATAACACCGCAAATTGCAAGAATTGACTCTAAAAACGCTGAACCTAATGGGATTAGTCGTTACTGCTACATTAATGCAATTCTTCAAACAAAGGCGGATGACTTCTATGCCTCTAGGTCTCCAATTCAAGCTGGAGCTGAGTTATATGGTTACAAGGGTATTGATGCAGACATTGAAGTGATTGTCTTAATGCTCTCATCATTGGAATTGTTAAACATAACAAATATAACATTAAGTCTTGGTAATACAGCAATTTTTAACGCCCTCTGCGCATCTGCAAATCTTGAAATTAAAGATGTAACTGCGCTAAGAGATATTTTCAGAAGAAAATCAGCCCCGGATCTTGAAAGTTTTCTTAGTAAAAACAAGATTAAAGACGCAGACAAATTTAAATCCCTTATCTCGCTTGATGGCAATGAAGAAGTACTTGAAAAGGCCAATGGTATCTTTAAGAGTATTCCTGCTATAGTTGATTCAATTAATGATTTAGCTAAACTTAACGAATTTTTCAAAGATCAAAACATTGATGTCATGTTTGATTTGGGTGAGGTGAAGGCATATGAATACCATGATGGAGTTGTATTTGCTGCATACAGCGATAAGTTTTCTAAGGCGATTGCTCAAGGTGGTAGGTACAATGCACTAAGTAAATCATTTGACTCAAATAGGGAGGCCACAGGTTTCTCTTTTGACCTTAAGTTTTTAATTCATCAGCAGGAAAATTCAATAAACAAAAGTAAAGTGCTAAATGCGCCAAACATTGATAATCCAGATTTTATTCAATTTGTAAATGATCTTAGGTCCAAGGGCCATGTTATTAAAACAGATTTAAATGGTTCAACTGAAGTTGATTTTATTCAAGAAAACGGAAAATGGAGATTAAAGTAATAGTATGGGAAAAAATGTAGTAATCATTGGTACTCAGTGGGGTGACGAAGGTAAAGGAAAGATAGTTGATTTGATTACTGATAAAGTAAGCTCTGTAGTTCGTTTTCAGGGCGGACATAATGCAGGCCATACCTTAGTGATAGACGGCAAAAAAACCGTTCTACATTTAATACCATCAGGCATTCTTAGAAGGAATGTCAATTGTTACATAGGCCATGGTGTAGTTTTATCGATGACCGCTCTTTTGAAAGAGATGGTTGAGCTTGAGGTTTCAGGTGTTGATGTCAAATCTCGCCTAAAAATTAGCCCGGGCTGTCCTTTGATTCTCCCATATCACATCGAGCTTGATAATGCACGTGAAGTTCATAGAGGTAAGGCTGCTATAGGAACTACCGGGAATGGAATAGGGCCTGCCTATGAGGACAAAGTCGCAAGAAGAGGGCTTCGAGTCGGTGATTTGCTTGACGAGGCATTGTTTTCAGAGAAACTAAAAGAGGTTGTCGATTATCATAACTTTAGCTTGGAAAACTACTACAATCAGCCACCCGTTGATTATTCAAAAGTTTTGTATGAGTGCTTAGATCAAGCAATGACGGTTAGACCAATGATTCTTGATGTTGCCGATGAACTTCATCAGCAAATGAATAACTCTGAAAACATCCTATTTGAGGGCGCTCAAGGAGCCCTTTTGGATATTGATCAAGGTACCTATCCCTTTGTTACATCCTCCAATACAACATCTGGAGGTGCAGTAACTGGGTCTGGTGTCGGTGTTAGAGATATTGACTACGTTTTAGGCATTGTTAAGGCTTATACAACCAGAGTTGGCGGCGGACCCTTCCCAACAGAGCTCGATTATGATGTAAATACGGATGAGGGAGATCCTGTTGGAAGAGAGCTCTGCTCTAAGGGGCATGAGTTTGGAGCAACAACGGGTCGTCAAAGGCGATGTGGATGGCTTGATTTGGTTATATTAAACCGCTCATTTAGGATTAATGCAGTGAGTGGCATCTGCCTGACTAAGCTTGATGTAATGGATGATTTAGATACGATAAAGATTTGTGTTGCTTACGAAATTAATGGCGAAAAAACTTCAATTCCACCATTCTCAGCAGAGGGTTACAGTGCTGCAAAGCCAATCTATATTGAAATGCCTGGCTGGAAAACTTCAACCATTGGAACGCATTCATATAATGACTTGCCTCTAGAGGCTCAGAACTACATTAAAAAAATTGAAGAGTTAAGTCAAATTCCAGTAGATATTCTTTCAACAGGTCCTGACAGGGATGAAACCCTTATACTAAAAAATCCATTTGATTAGTTTTAAAAAAGACTAAGCTTGCTTTATACTTAGCACATTATGTCAGACCCTCACTACCTTCGTGAAGCGGAAAAATATGAAAGCCCGATTCCATCTCGTGAACATATTTTAAGTTTTATTCAAGAAAAACCCAAAAGTAAACGCCAGCTTTTTGAACTTCTTTCTATTGAAGATGACCAAAAAAAAGCCTTTGAAAGGCGTTTAAGAGCAATGGTAAGAGATAAACAGTTAAGCTGTAATAAAAGCGGAGTTTATCGTCCCTTTTCAAACAGAGGGCTTTTATCTGGCACTGTTATCGCAAACCCTAAAGGATTTGGTTTCGTTTCCCTAGATAAGGGAGGCAAAGATTTGAGACTTTCTAGTCAACAAATGAAGCTAGCTTTTCATGGCGACAAAGTCAAAGTTCGCCTTCTAAATCGTAAACTTGATGCGGAAATTGTTGAAGTTACAGAGACGGTTAATACCCTCGTTGGAAGGCTTCATATCGATCATCAAGGGAGCTACGTCGTTGTCGATGATAAGCGCATCAAGCACCAAATAGATATTGTAAAGCTTTTAGAAGGGTGTAATGACAACCAAGTCGTTGTGGTCGAAGTGCTGACCTCACCAACCCTCGAAAAAAATGCAACCGGAAGAGTCACCTCAATACTTGGAAATTATTTAGATGAAGGCGTAGAGGTTGACTCTGCGATACATCGTCACCAAATTCCATCTACTTTTGGAGACAAGGCTTTAAAAGAGTCAGCCAAACTGCCAACTAAAGTTATGACGAAGGATAAAAAGAATCGTGTTGATATCACAAATTTAAAGCTGATAACAATTGATGGAGAAGATTCAAGAGATTTTGATGATGCTGTTTATGCTATCCCATCTGAGAAGGGATGGAAGTTAATCGTTGCTATTGCAGATGTATCACACTATGTTAAAGAAGGCACTGAGCTTGATAATGAGTCCTTAGAGAGAGGGAATTCTGTTTATTTTCCTCACAGAGTTGTACCAATGCTGCCTGAGGTTATCTCTAATGGGTTATGTTCTCTTAACCCAAAAGTTGAAAGACTTTGTATGGCTTGTGAAATGGAAATCGATTCTCTAGGGTCTCTTTTAGAATATAAGTTTTATCCAGCAGTAATGCTCTCCCATGCCCGTTTAACCTACACAGAGGTTAATGAGATTCTGGAGAATAAGAAGAGTCCACTAAGAAAAAAGTACAGAAACGTTCAAGAAAATGTCAACTATTTATATGGACTTTATCAAACCCTTAGGATTTCAAGACAAAAAAGAGGCGTTATGGATTTTGACAGGATTGAAAGCCAAATTCTATTCGATGACAAAGGAAAAATTGAAAACATTGTTGCCCGTAAAAGGAATGATGCCCATAAGCTAATCGAAGAGTGCATGTTAATGGCCAATCAAGCTGCAGCGAAATACCTTCAAAGCGAAAACGAAGATTTTTTGTATCGCGTTCACCCTAAACCAACCCTAGAAAAGGTTGAGGTTACAAGGCAATTTTTAAATGCAATTGATCTCAAGTTGGATGGAGGGCTTGAGCCTGATTCCAGTGATTTTGCCAAATTACTTAAAAATGCCACTGGCAGGGAGGATGAGAATATTATTAAAACAGTCGTCCTAAGAACAATGAAGCAGGCGACCTATACCCCTAATAATGAAGGACATTTTGGATTAGCATTTGAAGATTATGCTCATTTTACGTCTCCAATCCGTCGTTATCCTGACCTTCTAGTTCACCGAGCCATTAAAAGGTCGCTGTCAAACAATCATCGTGAGCAGTCCAATCGAATGGCTGAAATGGGCGCCCATCTTTCAATGACTGAGAGGAGAGCTGATGATGCCTCGAGGGATGTTGAGCAATGGCTTAAGTGTGAATATATGAGAGATAAGGTTGGAGATAGCTTTAGTGGCGTTATTTCCGGTGTTGCTGGGTTTGGTCTGTTTGTAGAGCTTACAGATGTTTTTGTTGAGGGCTTAGTGAGCGTTCGCGATTTAAAGGAGGATTACTTTAACTTTGATGATGTTCATCATCAGCTTAAAGGACAAAGAGGTGGAAAAATTTACCGCTTGGGAGACACAATTAAAGTTAAGGTGGCTTCCGTTAACCTTGACGACAGAAAGATAGAGTTCATTCCAGCTAATTAATCATTCCCAACATCATTCAGTTATTGCTCCGCGAGAAGCCGATTGAGCAAGTTTAGCGTATTTAGCAAGAACGCCTTTTGTGTATCTAGGTTTGGGCTGCTTCCAGTTTGAAAGCCTTTGGTTAATGATCGACTCATCAACTATCAGTTCAAGGCGATTATTCTCAGCATCAATTAGAATTTCATCACCATCCTCAATAACAGCAAGAGTTCCGCCTGAATAAGCTTCAGGTGTAATATGGCCTACCACAAAGCCGTGTGTACCACCTGAGAATCTTCCATCAGTTATGAGAGCCACTTTTCCACCAAGACCTTTCCCCATAACAGCTGAGGTAGGAGCTAACATTTCTCTCATTCCTGGGCCTCCTTTAGGTCCCTCGTATCGAATGACTATAACATCACCTTCAACGATTTGATCTTTCAGAATAGCCTGAAGAGCATCTTCTTCACATGCAAATGTTTTTGCGTTACCTTTGAAAGTTAAGCCTTCTTTGCCAGTGATTTTGGCAACAGCGCCTTCAGTAGCAAGATTACCCCTTAAAATTCTTAGGTGTGAGTCCTTTTTGATCGGATTATCTAAAGGCATGATAATTTCTTGGCCTGCATCATACGGCTGAACATTTTGTAAGTTTTCAGCTAAGGTTTTTCCGGTCACTGTCATACATTCTCCGTGTAGCATGCCGGCGTCCAAAAGCATCTTCATTAACGGCAGTGTTCCACCAATTTGGACCAGTTCACTCATCATGTATTTACCAGATGGTTTAAGGTCTGCAAGAACAGGAACTTTAGTGCCAATTCGGGTGAAGTCATCGATAGTTAGGTCAACATTAATAGCATCAGCCATCGCGATTAAGTGAAGCACTGCATTCGTTGATCCGCCAAGCGTAATAATTAGAGTGATAGCATTTTCAAACGCCTTCTTAGTCATAATATCACTCGGCTTTATATCTTTCTCCAGTAGGTTTAACACGGCCTCACCAGCCCTAGAACAATCTATATTTTTGTCATCGGAGATTGCATCCTGAGAGGATGAGTTTGGAAGACTCATACCAAGAGCTTCAATTGCAGAAGCCATAGTGTTTGCTGTATACATTCCACCGCAAGAACCAGGACCTGGGATCGCAGTGGACTCAATTTGTTCAAGCTCTATATCACTGATATCATTATTCGCTCTTTTACCAACAGCCTCGAAAACGCTCACTATATCAGTATGATTAGCACCAGGCTGAATGGTTCCGCCATAAACAAAAACAGAAGGGCGGTTCAGTCTAGCAAGTCCCATTACGCATCCAGGCATATTCTTATCGCACCCACCAATTGCAACAACCCCATCAAAGCCCTGGCAAGCTGTAACTGTCTCAATTGAATCAGCAATCACTTCTCTGGAAACTAGGGAGTATTTCATGCCTTCTGATCCCATTGATATTCCATCCGAAATAGTAATCGTGTTAAATATAACACCTTTTCCTCCAGTACTATTTACCCCTTTTTCGGCTTCACTGGCTAAATCATTGATGTGCATATTGCACGGCGTAACCATTGACCAGGTCGACGCAATACCAACTTGTGGTTTATTAAAATCTTCTTTTTTAAAGCCAACAGGGTAAAGCATTGCTCTGGAAGCAGCTCTCTCATAGCCATCAATTACAACGGAGGAATATTTTCTTGTGTTTGACATTATTTTAAATTACCAAAAAAATACAAATTTTAGACTAAAATAACTCGCTTCTAATACCAATTAAGGCTTCAAGTTGAGTAAAGTAAGACAAATTATTGAGTTAATGCAACCTTTTGTAGATGAAGGTAGGTTATTAGAAAGAAGCCATGAAACTATCAATAATAGTATTAATGACTTTGTTTTTATAGAGAAGAACAATCAAATTATTGCCTGTGCTGGTTTAAAACTATATGAAGATGAGAATGTTGGCGAAATATACGCGCTCGTTGTAAGTAAAAATTTTCATAATACAAATACATCAACAAGATTAATGGAGTTATTAATCGATAAAGCTTCTGGACTAAATTTAAGTTCAATTTTTGCTTTATCCAAGTATGGTGGAAGATTCTTCTTTAGGTTTGAGTTTGTTGAGAGTGAGTTAAGTTCCCTTCCTAATTCAAGACAAAAGAGTTATGATTGTGAAAGAAAATCTATTATTTACTCTAGGCGTATCTAGATTTATTCTGATTAAATTATATTTTAGTCCTGCTTATTGATGAAACTTAAAGATAGAATCCGTGGGTACCTTCCAGTTGTCATAGACATTGAAACGTCCGGCTTTAATGAAAATACTGACGCACTTTTGGAGATTTGTGCAATTATCCTAGGTATAAATGATGAAGGCTCTTTTTTTCCAAAAACAACGCTGCACTATCATGTAGAGCCTTTTAAAGGAGCAAATATTGAGCCCTCTGCAATCAAATTTAATGGCATTGATATTGATAACCCTTTTAGGCTCGCTGTTAGTGAAAAGAAAGCATTATCAGAAATATTTAATCACATTAACGAAGAATTAGCCAAAGAAGAGTGTTCTCGATCTATTCTCGTTGGCCACAATGCATTTTTTGATCTTGGGTTCTTAAAGGCAGCTACACTAAGAACAGCCCTAAAAAGCCCATTCCATCAATTTTCAACGATAGATACCGTAAGCTTATCTGCCCTTTATTGCGGTGAAACAGTACTCGCTAAAGCGATATCTAAAATGGACATTGAGTGGGATAATAATGAGGCACACTCTGCGCTTTACGATACGCAAAAAACATCAGAACTTTTTTGTAAAATATTTAATTCACATAAGCTAATGTTGAAGGATTAATCTTCAATTTTTCTTAAATATTTGTAATCCATAGCCCATTTGATAAACTCTTCTTTGTTAATAGAGTCGCTTTGGAATCTCTCTCTTAAAAGGTGATTTTCTACCCTTTGAAAAAATATTAGATTTAATGAGTCTTTTTTCATATTGGTTACATCATTCAATTTAGTTTTATATAAATCAGAATCTAATTGTTTAGCATGAATAGGATTAATACCTAGAAGTATCAAAAGACATTCATTAAAGCTTAGCTTGGTTTTATTGACTAAAAAATTATGCCAATCAGATCTAGTTGTTAATTGTCTTTTAGATGGATTTAGCGCTTTAAAGTCAAGAATTTGTTCGTTTAGCAAGGTTTCGATAAACTCAAGGTTATTCCTTTCATCTATTCGACTGTTCGTATTGAGTGCAGACTCTCTTAATCTGCAAATTTCAAACTTGATGTTTTCAGCTGTTCTATTATGAAAAATTTTGTAGGTTGAGGTTGTTTCAGACATAATTTATATATTAATTGATCACGATTATTTAAATTTATTTTCTTGCTTTAAGGTCCACTGCCTAATTTTTTCAGTAACCTCTGAAGTCTTTAATCTAGAATTTGGAATTGCCTCTCCAATAACTACAGTAATTTCTCCAGGTTTTTTTAAAAAGCTACCCTTAGGCCATAGCTTGCCAGCATTATGATACACTGGTGTAATACTATAACCCGTTTTCTTTGCAATTGCGCTACCCCCGTTTTGATAGGCACCTAATTCACCATAAGGCTGCCTTGTTCCTTCGGGATAAATAACCACCGAGACTCCATTGTTGAGTCTATCTGCCCCCTGATTTATCACTTTTTTAATAGCATTTAGTTTGTCACCACGATTAATAATAATTGGCTTTAATAGCGCAAGACTCCATCCAAATATAGGGAGCCATAGAAGTTCACGTTTTAACACCCAAGTATGGGCTGGAAAGATTGTTTGAAATGCCAGGGTTTCCCATGTAGATTGATGGTTGGAGACTATGATGGAAGAGGATTTAATTATATTTTCTTGACCAATCACTTTAGTTTTAATATTCACAGTGACTTTTAACCACCATATGCAAAATATAGCCCATTGAGAAAGAAATTTTTGACGGGTTGGATAACTTGAAAAAATGAGCAAAAAGCCGATCAAAGCGATCAAAATTAAACTAATAATTGAACCAACAAAGTACAATAGTGATCTAAAAAGTATCATGGCTTATAGATGTCTAAGCGTTATAATTCTATATAAAATTTTACTAAGTTTATAACCCACTGTGTTTGTCTATTTTATGATTACTACTAAACATCCATTAATTATTGATTTAAATGTAACCTTATGAATATTTTAATTGGTTTAGTTTCTCTACTCATTGGTGCAGCATTTAGCTACTATGTACTGAATAAGAAATTATTCTCAATTTCTCAAAAAAATACTCAGCTTGAGACAAAACTGGATGAGAAAGAAAAGAATTATGCTGAAAAAATTCAGCTTGTCGAACATCTAAAGAGCCAAGTTAATAATGAGTTTAAGACTATCGCGACAGATATTTTGAAGACAGACCGTGATAAGCTTAAGGTAGATAATTCTGACTTGTTGACGCCGCTTCAAACTCAGCTTAAAAGCTTTAGGGATAGGATTGAGACAATTACAAAAGAACAGGTTGAGGAAAGAACTACCCTTAAAGAGCAAATTAAGTCTCTTCATGTTGCAAACCTTGAAACACAGCAGTCAGCAAAGAATTTGACGGATGCGCTAACCTATGACAACAAAATTCAGGGTGACTGGGGAGAAGAGATATTAAGCTCTCTTTTATCAAGTTATGGATTTCAAGAAGGGGTCGAGTTCGATCTTCAAAAGCAATATAAAAATGAAATGGGTGAAAAATTTAAGCCTGACGTTATTCTTCATCTGCCAGAGGGAAAGGATGTCGTTATTGATTCTAAGGTGTCACTAAAAGACTACGTTGACTATGTCGCTGATCAGTCTAATGAGTTAGCTTTAAAAAAACATATTGCTTCGATTGAAAACCAAATAAAAAATATTAGCATTAAAGAGTATGAAAACCTTGAAGGTGTCAGGAGCCTAGACTTTATTTTTGTTTTTATTCCTATTGAGGGGGCTCTTCTTATTGCTCTTCAACATAAGCATAGTTTATTTGACGACGCTCTTAAGAAAAATATCATGCTGGTCTCACCATCCATGTTGAGTATGAGTCTAAAGACAGTCAACTTTATGTGGCAAACGGATAAACAAAATAAAAATGCTGACGAGATTGCGCGTCAGGCAGCTGGAATGTATGACAAGTTAGCACTTTTTGTTGAGGATTTAGATAAGATTGAGAGTCAACTTGAAAAAACTAAAGAAGGCTTCTCAAGCGCTAGAAATAAGTTATCAACAGGCAAAGGTAACTTAATTAGTAGAGCAGAAAGACTGAAAGCGCTTGGGGTTAAATCAAATAAGGAAATAAGTGAATGATAGTTGCTAAAGAGCACAGTATAAAACATGATGAGTTTGAAGGTAAAGTCGTTCTAGTTACTGGAGCAAATAGAGGTTTTGGACTAGCCATAACAATGGACCTTGCTAGGGCTGGTGCTACCGTCATTATGTTAGGAAGAGATTTAGGTTCACTTGAATATGCTTACGACGCGGTTGTTGACGCTGGCCTGAAAGAGCCTATTCTTTACCCTTTGGATTTAGAAGGCGCAACGCCTGAAAATTATCAAGAACTTCAAGATAACCTGCTTAACCAGTTCGGAAAGCTAGATGGGCTAGTTCATAACGCTTCAATATTAGGCACTCAGATGCCGATCGAGCAGTATGATATTAAATTATGGTATTCAACACTCCAAATTAATCTGAATGCTCCATTCATGCTGACCCAGTTCCTGATTCCTGCTCTATTAAAATCGGATGATGCAAGGATTATATTTTTATCGTCAACAGTAGGTAGGCAGGCAAGAGCTTATTGGGGAGCATACAGCGTCAGTAAGTTTGGAATAGAAGGTTTTGCTAAAATACTCTCAGAGGAGCTTGAACAAACCCAAATTAGTATAAACACGGTCAACCCTGGGAAAATGAGAACGGAGATGAGAAGGACAGCATATCCTGCTGAAGATTCCTCGACAGTGCCTTTACCAGAGGAGAAGAGTCAGGCAATTGTTCGCTTGTTGTCAAGCTCAAGTCCAAAGATAAATGGAGAACAGTTAACAATCTCAGATTAATTTATCTCTGAAGGTCACTACTAAGATGCGGATGAATTTTCTTGAGTATTTCTTTATAGGCGCCTGCATTTCCAGCGACAACGTTTCCAGTCTCCATGTATTTATCTCTACCTGAGAAATCACCTATAAATCCTCCAGCCTCTTTAACAAGGAGAGCACCAGCTGCCATGTCCCAAGAGTTAAGCCCAATCTCCCAAAATCCATCAAGTCTGCCTGCAGCCAAATAAGCCAAATCTAAAGCTGCAGCACCTGCTCTTCGAATGTCAGACACGTGAGGCAATATTGCTTTAAATGTATCAAGATAACAATCTAAATGTTGAGGGTGTTTAAATGGAAAACCAGTTCCAATAAGGGTTTCCTCTAGTCCGTTTGATATAGTTACCCTAATTCTTTCATTGTTGAGATAAGCACCTTCTCCTTTAGAGGCTGTAAAGAGTTCCTCCTTGAATGGATCATAGATGACAGCATGGGTAGTAACTCCTTTTTCAAGAAGCGCTATTGAGACAGCATACTGAGGAAAGCCATGAAGGTAATTAGTAGTTCCATCCAATGGATCGATAATCCAAAGAAAATCATCATCACCAAGAGTTTTGCCACTCTCTTCAGCCAAAATAGAATGTTTTGGAAAGGCTTTTTTAATCTCGTTTATAATGGCTTTTTCGGCCGTTTTATCAACTTCTGAAACAAAGTCATTAATAGACTTGTTTTCAATGGTAAGTATATCGACCTGATTGTGATACCTTAAAATAACATCACCAGCTGCTCTGGCAGCTCTAACTGCAATATTGACGGTAGGATGCATGGTAAATGAGTCAAATAAATAAAGAGAGAGATTATACCTTGACGAGTTTTGATAAAGTAAGGATTGTCATGGTGAATACGACTGAGCCAGGGAATATTGGTGCTGCTGCTAGAGCCATGAAAAACATGATGCTCTCTGAGTTATATCTTGTAACACCATCTAATTTTCCATCAGCAGTTGCAACTGCCAGAGCAAGTGGTGCGGATGACGTATTATCAAGCGCAACAGTTTGCTCTTCACTCGAGGAGGCTTTGGTGGGGGTTAATCTCGTAATTGGTGCAAGTGCACGTCAAAGAAATATTAAATGGAGGCAGCTGGATGTTATTGAGACATGCAGTGAAATACAATCGATCGTTTCCAAAGAAGACCATAAAGTTGCTGTTGTTTTTGGAACTGAAAATTCTGGCCTTACTAATGAGGAGCTAGATTTATGTTCCACTTTAATGACAATTCCTGGAAATCCTGAGTATTTTTCACTCAATGTAGCATCCGCAATTCAAGTATTTGCCTATCAGAATTATGTAAGCACTCTAGAGGGTGGATTTGAAAATGCTCCTGGAGAATTAGCAAACTTTGATGACTTAAACAGCTTTTATAAGCATCTTGAGCAAGCACTTGAGCATATTGATTACTTTGATGCAAAGAAACCACAGAGTTTGTTAATGAGGCGCTTAAGGAGACTTTTTGGAAGAAGTATGCCTGAAAAAGAAGAGGTAGCCATATTACGAGGAATTCTTTCTAAAATTAATCCATATAAGCCTTAAATCTTATTAAAAAATACTCAACCTTTTTTAAATTAAGTGTAATATTGAGCTAGTTATTAAAGTTTTAACCTAGAAATGTACGAATCAGAAAATAAAATTTTAGTCTAAAAATGGCAAAATCAATAGTAATTAACTGCCAGGGTGAAGAGGCAAAATTTAGCCATAAAAAAATCAATCGTGCAAAGCTCTATGGTTCAAGAAAACGCATTCCATTAGATCGTGAAGGAGAAAAATGTTTACGATGTGAACTAAGTGATGATGGTTCAAATCTTATATTGTCGGGAATGACTTCACAAGGTTACTTTGATATTGATATGAATTGGATTCCCAATAAAGAGCTAGTTGGAATAAGTCTTAAAGGTAAGGTGCTTGATAAAATTCCTTCAACCCTAGGAGTAGCTCAAGATGCAGTTATTTTAGAACCGGAGTCACTCTTAGATTTGGCAGTTGACTCAATTTATCAATTAGAACCTGAAGAAATGCACGACTCAATCAAGTCAATCTTAGAATCTGAAAAAGTTTTAAACTTTCCTTTTAATTATAGAGAAGATTATCATGCTGAATCTGCTTACCTGGTTATGAATACTGAGGGTTACTTTCTCTTAATCGGCAATCCTACAAAGCCATCTTGGATGGAGCTTGATCAGGTTATAGAAGAAACTTTTGAAGATGCGGTGATAGATGATAGTGATGAACTTGATTTTGAAATGTTCTAGGATTAGTTCATGAGAAAAATAAATTTAATGAATAAGGATAATAGAGATGCAAAAATAGCTATTTCTACATTGAAATATGAAAAGCCATTTGAGATGGGGTTGCCAAATAAAACTGTTGAATTTAGAAGATACCTTTCAGCTACTGAGGATAATCTTCATATAAAACTTTCGGCTTTATATGGTGAAAACTATGCTAAAGAGCTCATTGAGCAGGATCCTGAGATAGATATAGAAGTTATTGGAAAGTTTGTTTCTGATACTGATGTTGTCTATATTAGCAATAAAGGAGATTTGCTTTATTCCCCTCCTAAAACAGTTGAGCTAATAACCTCACCTGAGGGACAAGAAAAAGAAAGGCGAGAGCCAAAAAATATACCTGGCAACGTTGATGATGAGCTACCAGTGAGGTGGACAGGTAAAAAGATGCCAAAATCAAAAGTTACTGTTAGTTTTGCATTTAAAAGAACTATCCAGCTTAAGCATGTGGATGGACTAACCTTTGATTACCTCTTTGATATGGCTAAAGAGTTGCATGATGAGGACGTAATGGTTTTAATAGGCGCAGGTAGCAAAGGCAAAGACCCACTTATTTTTCAGGCAAATGGAATGCCTTATAGGGGTTTTTTAGAGGGAAGAGTTAATGGTAAGAAGTATCAACTACTTCTTCATCTCAGCAATATGGAGCTTAAAAAAATAAACTTAGCAACTAAATAATGACTATTTTTAATCTTAATAATTCAAAAGTTTTGGGCAAGGGCCAAACTGTTGAAAATAATGGTATTGGTTCACCAGAAGTTTTATCTAAGCTTTTAGGTTATCGAAAGACAGTTATTGCAGGATATAAATCTCTTTTGGTTGATGAGATAAGTTCAGATTTAACACCAGGGGAAATGCATATTTCGCCAAAGATTGATGGCGAACTTTGGTTTATGATTATCGAAGATGGCGAAGTTGCGTTATCTAATACTAGAGGAAGATTAATAGCTGGTGATATACCTCTGCTAAATGAAATTAGGGAAGTGTCACATAAATTTTTGAGCAGAGTTATCCTTGTCGGAGAGTTATTTGTTGCTTCTAAAGAAGGTAGGGCAAGAGTTAGTGATCTTGCAAGTGCTCTTGGTGGCGGTGCTAAAGCAGAAGTAGAAAAGCTAGGTTTCGCTGCTTTCGATATTATTTCAGGTGGAGATGCAAAATCAGCTATACCAGGGCCGAGTTATAAAGATCGTCTTGAACTAATGCGGAGGCTCCTTGACAATGGAAAAAGAGTTAGCTGTATCAAAACAGAAACAATAAGCAGTATTAAGGAAGCAGAAAGCTATTTTGAACAATGGGTAACAGATGGAAAGGGTGAAGGAATAATTATCAGAGCTGGAGAAGAAAGGATTTACAAGGTTAAGCCCTCGCTAACAATTGATGCAGTTATTATTGGATATACTGAGAAAAGCGAAGATAGTTCTCAGGTTAGATCAATAATGCTTGCTTTAATGCGTCAAGATAAGTCATTTCAACTCCTTGGTTCCTGTGGCTCAATTGGAGATGCAAAATCTAGAAAAGAGATGATGCAAAAAATTCAAAAATCGCAAGTGGACTCTAACTGGAGATACACAAGTGGCGACGGCGCAATATATCGCTTTGTAAAGCCAGAGATTGTAGTAGAAATAAGTGCAGCTGATGTTCAAAGTGAAGATTCATCTGGAAAACTAATCCGTAAGATGGTTCTTTCTTTCAAAGAAAACCAATGGAAAGCACTTGAAAAATTACCTCTCGCTAGTATTCATAATCCAGTTTTTGTTAAGTATCGTTCAGATAAACAGGTGAATACCCTAGATCTTCGTATTGAGCAGATTACAGATAGATGTTTTATTGTTGAAAAAGATAAAAGGGCTGAAGACATAAAATTACCAGTTAGTGAAATGATTCGAAGAGAGGTTTATACAAAGACAGTTAAGGAAAAAATATCTGTTAGGAAGTTAGTAATCTGGAAAACGAATAAGGAAAAGATTGACAAGAATTATCCAACTTTTGTTGTTCACTGGACTGATTATAGTTCAGATAGAAAGGACCCTTTAAAAAGAGAGGTTCGACTAGCTTCAAATTTAAAAAATGCCTCCAGTATTGGTGATCAAATGCTTGAGAAAAATATTAAAAAGGGGTGGGAAAAAAAAAGATTAATAGAATTTTAATTTTTGAATGGAGAAATTCTTATGAAAGAGATATATTTTAAAACTGAGCCAGCTGGAGAGATTGGTTTTGGGCGGCTTAATGAAAATGATATAGAGGCAATAAAATCTCTTATCAATTCTAAAGAAATGAAGGATTCTGACTATGTTGAAGGCCCTCATAATTTCTGTCAAGACTCTGCTTATGGAGTTTTTATTAGTGACAAGGATACAATTGATGGAGAATTACCACAATATCAGATTACTGAAACTATAAGCTTTCTTAAAAACCGTCGCTATGAGGACGGATGGTATATGGTTCACACAGCACTATCAAAAGGATCAATACAGTTTGAGTTTGAGCCAGCTGGAGGAAGCTTTGATATAAATGAGCTAGTTGTTCAATTAACAAAAGTAGATTTAAATCAACTGAGTGATGATTTGTATGGCGAGCTTAATTTTACAGTCCTTTCTGATTTTCAATACCAGGGCGAGTCAATAAACGAATATTATGATGCAGAGTTGGTTGATAGAGGACTTGATCGAGAAGTACACATTGTCGAGATTAAAGACGGTGAATTTAATTTAGTTTATAAAAATAGAAATATTGAAGATGAAAGCTATTATGAAGGCGGTGTTCTTGTTACTTCAGAAGATAAAAGTTTGGATCGAGATCAAGCACTTGCAGCAGTATCAAATGATGGTTTTGCTCTCGAGGGTCTTGATGAGGCATTTAAAAAAGATAAAGAAATTGTTTTGGCAGCAATCAATGAATATGGGGGTGCTTTTGAATATGCTCATGAAACACTTAAAAAGGACAGGGAAATTCTTCTTGCATCTCTACACGAGCATGTTTTTGCGATGGAAGATACCGATGATTCTTTTAAAAAAGATAGAGAGTTTGTAATGGAAGCTCTAAATATAAATGGTAATGCTCTTGAGTTTATTAATGAATCTTTTAAAAAAGACAAAGAAATTGTAATGACAGCACTCAGGCAAAATGGAGAAGCTTTTGAATATGCTGATGCTTCTCTTAAAAATGACAAGGAGTTTGTTCTAAAGGCTGTTTGTATTGATGGTAACGCTGTTCTATTCTGTGCGAGTGAGCTCCTTCAGGATGATAAAGAAGTTGTTTTAGCTGCAATCAAACAAAATCCTGATGCAATTAATCATGCTTCTGATAATTTACAAAATGATCCAATCTTAATAAAGGCCTCTGAAGGCTAAATGTTAAGTTCAAAAATATTCAATTTTAGAGATCTCGATAATTAGTTAGCTCCTCTATCTAATCATATAGAGAGCTCTTTGCTCTTAGCTGTGCATAATGTCACGATAATCATCATCACCACAAAACACCTCATTACCATCTGAATCTTCTATATAAAAAAAATCCCAATCAGTAATGCCATCCAGATCAGTAATTTCGTCAGGTTCATAATCACCATGATCGCCTTTATCAAGTTTTGTTAACAGGGATTCTAAGTTTTCTGAATCAAAATCTAATGTTACAAAATCTACCTCATCTTCATCATTTTCAAAGTAATAACTAACTTTAAATTGCTTCATATTGCCTCCATATCAGGAAATTCACAGTAATAAAATCTTTCCATTAAACATTATAACATTATAAAAAAAATGTTATTTTAATGAGATGAAAATCCAAAATCGACTTAATGATTAGAAAAATGATAGCATTAAGAAAATAGTCCAAATTGTTCTAAATATTTGATGTAGAATAATTTTTTTAAACTTAAAACCTAAAAAATATGAAATTTATTAAAGGTTTATTTAGACTTATAATTACGCTATTTGGAATTCTTTTTGTTGCTATTGGATTCTCCGAAAATGATTCTATATTAATGGGCATAGGTGTCATAGCGTTGATACCATTCTTAAGAAGAAGATTTAGAGGTAAAAAGAAAACTTCTGTTCCAAATAAATCTTCATCAGTTAAAAATGAAAAGCCTCAAAAAAAAGCTCAATCAAACAAGCCTTCTTCTAAAGGAAAAGTTTCTTCAAAATCTAAAAATAGTACAAAAACTTCAAGCGATAACACATATCGAATATTGATTGCGCAAAATGATGAGATTCTAGTGAATATGGTCTATGTTGAAATAAATAAGGAAGTCTGCGGAGCGTTCTCTGGTAATAGAGGTGGCGGTGGTTTATTTTATGTTAACGAAGACCATGAGGTTTCTGTTTCTGATGATTATGATGAATTTGAAACTTTATTACTTGGGGACTATCAAGATGTAGCTAATATTTATACAAATCTTGAGGGGGTTAGAAGTGATTTTGAAGAATATGACGATGAGGGAAATATGATTGGACTTTCTAAGGAAGGGCGTAATTTCTTAAAAAGCTCTCGTTCAAATAAAGATGGATACATAGAATGTTATAGTGATGGGGCTTCTAAGGATTACATTTATGATATTCAGTATGAGTGGAATTTAAATTTCAATATTGAGTGAAATTTTATAATCTTGAATTTGGGCCTTATGGAAGTGAATCTGTTATAGGTACAATATCTGAATCGCAATATAATTATTGGTCTCAAAATACTGATAACTTAAGTGAATATCTTAATGTGTTTAATCATAACAATGAAGGCATACCTAAAAATGCCCAAATCGAACAAGATTGGTTTGAAATTGATGATATTACACATGTCAATGGCCCCTTTATTAATGATAGAGATAATCTAAATTTTGCTATTATCCAGACAGATATAAATAGCCTTGAGATTTCTCGACAAGAGTTTGATTTTGATTTTAAAAGTTTATTTAAAATCAAAATAGACTGTATTAGTAAAGCCAAAAATAAAGATATAGGCCTTGATAATAAGCCAATTTTTATTGGACATGCTTTTGAAAAAGGAATATATTATTTAGATGAATTAATTGCTGAAGAAGGAAATGAATTAATAATTGAAAAATTAAAATTCCACTATGAGGTAATTCAGGGTTATAAAATTTTGTACAAAGTATCCTACGGGACAAGAGATTTCAATATTAATGGAGATACGGCTACTAATTCTTCAAATATGTTAGTTCACAAGAATTTTTAAAAATAATAGGAGAAAAGTTATGAGCATAATAGTTATAGTTCGAACGGATAACATACGAATTGAATTAGATGATTGGGACGATGCAGGATTTGATCAAGATGGCAACCTTACTCAAAAAGCCAAAGAATTTACTGTAAATCATATGCTGAATTTTGTAGAAGATTTTAGAAACAAGCTAGATGGATTTGTTGGTGAAAAAGTTTTAGTAGGCGAAGCAGGATCTGGGGTGATTGGAGGTCCAGAACTCCATGAATTAAATGCAAATTTAATAGAAGCTAATTGTGACGATTGGGATAACGTTTGCCTATTTATTCCAATAAATAAGGAAATAGAAGCTAGTGAGCTTAATGATATATTTTTGGATATGCCAAAGTTTGGACAATTTATGACAATATTTCCAAATCATGTTGAGCTCGTAACTCAGTTATATGATTGGGGCGAGCACGATACAGGTTATTTTGCTGATTGGGTTCCTGAAGATAACTATATTATTGGTTTTGCTAATGAAGATGGGAGTTACAAGCAAAATGAGGAAAAGCCATATTATGACGAACTTTTAAAAACTTATAACCATGCTATTAAGGAATTATCATAATAAATTATTAAAAATAAATAATATTTATGATTCTAAATAAAAAGCAAACAAATAGAATTCAAGAAACTGGGCGGGTTCATTGGTTTGATCAAAAGAATAAAATTCTTTATAAAATCTATAAAAAAGAAAATCTCCTTGATAGTGCAACAGATCTTGATTTAAGGTTAAGTCAAATAGTTGAACTTTCTTCTTCTATGGATTTTATTCCTGAGATAAGTTATACCTATGAAAATGATTTGCTAATTATGAGACAAAATAAATTGACAAAGGATGAGCGGCTAGACAAAATTGAGCCCTTTGAAAAAAAACTCACCCTTGCCAAGGAATTTGCACAATCTCTTGATAGGCTTCATGCTAAAGGCTTCGTTCACGGAGACATTAATCGAAAAAATATAATATATTCACACAGTAGATTAAACCTAATAGATTTTGAGCCATCTTTATTGCAGATCAAAAACCATGCTAAGCAATGGATGAGTACTAGGCCTTATATACATCATGATGATATGCAGAGTAATACTGTCACAATTAAATCAGACCTTCTTGGTTTTGGTTGTTTTCTTAGTTGGTTTTTGGAAACTTATCGGCCACCCCAGGATTATGCAGATGAATGCTCAATAGTTATAAATGAAAATAAATTAGGGCCTAGTCCTTTCAAAAAATTTGTTGAAATAATATTAGAAAAAATTAATTTTAAAGCGCCCGTTTTAAGCCAAGAAGAGATACAAATGCATATAGAAAATATTGCTTCTTCATATGTTGATGAAACTAATCCTTATGATTACTCGCGACCATCTGATTCGTTATTAGATGTTGCAGTTTATGTTGATGCCATTCCATCGGGCAAAGCTAAGGATAATCAGATTTATAAACTTGCAGATATTTGTGAAGATAATAAGTGGTATGTTACTAAATTCTATATTGAAAAAGCGTCAAAATCAAAAGCTTCCAAAGAGCAAACAGAGTGGATACGAATGGTTGATGACGCAAATCAAAAGAAATTTAGTAAAGTCGTTGTCTGGTCACAAGATACACTATCAAAATCGAAACTATCTCTTATTAATAGTCTAGCTAAAAAGGATAATTTTTCTATAGATATTTTCTCTTATAAATAATGTGCTGGTATATCTTCCCAAAAATTAAACTGTAATGAATTTGTAGTTATGGAGTAGAATTAATTTGAGAAAAATTTAAAAAAGCAATATTTCGTTATGAATACAGGAGTAACTCATGGAAAGTAATTTAAAAAATCAATTGCCTGAGCAACAAATTATTAAACTCTCTATTTATCTCAGAAAAGTAAGAGAAATTGAAACTATGACTGCAAATTATTTCTTTGAAGATGGAACAGAAAAAGAAGGTAATTCTTATAATACTAATTATTTGAGTGGCGATATCTATTTTTCTGATATGGAGGCTGAAAACCATAATTTGAACAATTCAGGACCATTTCCAATGAAGGACTTCATAGAGAGTTTTATGGAAAATAGCTGGTCACAATTTATTCCAGAATCTATTGATAACTTTTCTGGTGAAGGCAGTTCTATTGATTATGACTATGAAGAATTTGAAGATTATGAGGAGCTTGATTCAGAAGATTGTGATTGGAGTCATGAGCATGAGCCAGTTTCAATAAGTCTTTTCTTTGAAAAAATCGAATTAAAATTGAATTCTGATTCTTATGCTGGCACATATAAAAATAATGAAGTTATATATACAAAAAAAGAACTACTTAATTTGATTATAAAAAATCAAAACATTTTAGAATCAGTAGATCCTAACTCCCGATACTTTGAATTTAAGGACACCCATTCTAAGAAGTTTTGGGAGATTTCTGTATCTGGCTGTACTATCACTACCCAGTATGGAAAGATTGGAACCAATGGACAGACTTCGGTCAAGGAGATGAGTTCTTCCGAGGCTACTCAAAAGCAAGCAAAAAAGCAAGCTAATGGGAAAATAAAGAAGGGTTATCAAGAAGTTCATAAATAAAATTGGGGTAAAGGAGAGTTAATTATGAAAGAAAAAAATTTAAAAAATGAGTGGTCAGAAGCCTGTTTTACTTGTCCAGAATTGACCTATTATGATTTAACTGTTGAGGTAGATGATTTAAATTCTATTGAAAAAATAAGTGACGCAATTGACGATGTCATTTCAGGTGGGGAGAGCGATTCAACAGCGCATCTGGTTCTTGGAAAACTAGGCCACTATAAAAACCCGCACTCAGACTTAGATTATCTTGAAATGGAGGGCCCAGATGTGGATATTTCCAACTGGACTTCTGAAAATAAAGGGAAATTAATTGAAAATCCAAAGAAAGGTGAGGTTGTTTTCGTATTCTTCTACTACTATGACCATGCAGACTATGTTCTCACTAAAAACGAGAATTTCAATAATATCTGTTTTGAGTTTAAATCATTCAAGGACGAAGCAGTTTTAACACGCCGGGATTATTCAGGTGTTGAACTTACTGCAAATGATGCTAGCGGAGGTGGTGAGCTTCGACTGGAAATCATATTTAGCAACGGCCAATCCTTTCAGGGGACCCCGGAAGGTAAAGATGAGTTAATTAAAGAATTACATAATTTTTTGTCAGAAACAGAAGACAGAGAAATACAAGAAGCAGATATAGTAAAGAAAAAGAATGGCTCTGCAGTGTTCTTTCCTTATGGCGATTTTACTCTTGAAGATGAATTTTATGATGAGGTCCCAGAATATAGAAATCTTGTAAATGTTGCAATTAAAAATTTCGTTGACGATTTTAAAGAAAAAGCTGAAGAGTTCTTTGGAGAAAAGATCCTCATTGGAGAAAAGATTCTAGTTAGTGATGGTAAAGATTTACATGAATTAGAAGAGTGGACAAATGTAATTCAAAATTCTGAAATGCTTGGTGGAATTTATATATTCTTAATAAATGAAATTTCAGCAGATGATTTAAACGGTTTGTTCTTATCGATGGATGATTATGGATTTTATGCAATATTTCCAAGCAATGGTGAACTCATAAATCAAGGATATTACGAAGGTGAATATAACACTGGTTATTTTAATATGGATAATGAAGAAGCATACACATATGGCTATATTGACGATGATGGTAGCTATAATCCCAAGGAAGGCCGTGAAACAATAGTTATGCAATATAATGAAGCTGTGAAAAATTTCACAAAGTAATATTTTATTAAAAATACTGGATTCATTTTTTAACCTCTCTCGACATCGTAGATAGATGTATACACCCTCCCTCACACATCAAACGAAATTTGGACTTTCATCCCCGATAGTTATATACTAGAGTTCAAATTGATACATTGACATAAATATAAAAAAGGAAATAGAACATGAAAGACAATAAAGACAGAGATGAAGTCATGGCGGCGGTGAAAGAAGATGGCTGGGCTTTGAGTGAAGCCGACGAGTCGCTTAAAAAAGACAAAGAGATTGTCATGGCCGCAGTAAAGAACTATGGCATGGCTCTCCAGTGTGCAGACGAATCCCTTAAAAAAGACAAAGAGATCGTCATGGAGGCTGTCAAACAGATGGGTTTGGCTTTGAGGGAGGCTGACGAGTCCCTTAAAAAAGATAAGGAGATAGTCATGGCAGCTGTCAAGAAGCATGGTTGGGCAATAGAGCACTCAGATGAGTCGCTCCACAAGGACAATGATATCATTATGGCTGCGGTAAAGCAAAATCCTACTGTTGAATCCTTTTTAATTGACAAGTAAATGGTTCTTGCTGCAATTAGTGCTTGATTATGATATAGAAGAAGATATCGAAAATTTTGAATAACCTTTGAGAAAAAAAGTGAGTAAAAAAATCGGTGGAATGACTGTTGCTGGGTTAAAGACTGTTTCTAAAATATTTCTTGAAAGGGATAATATTTCAGAACATAAATTAGCGCGTTTCCATTTAGATATATTTTTCCCAGATGAAAGAATTGCTTTCGAATACGATGGCCCGGATCATTATGATAAGGTTGCAAATCATGAAAGAGATGAAAGGAAAAATGCTCTATGTGAAAGTGAAGGAATAACTTTAAAACGTTGGCCTTACTATTTTCAATTAACAAGAGATATAGCGCGCTATTATTTTCCTAATCACTATTCTGAGAAAAAATATGAACTAGCTATTAAGGAAATTTATTACACTGATGTCGAGAGCGAGATACTAGCTCCTGGATTGCATAAATCAAAATTTACTCCCGCTAATTTTACGTCGAAAGGAATCAAAAGATTTATTGCTGAGATGAAAGATGCTCCAGAAAGTCTTCGTTCTCAGGTGAAACATTCATTTAAATTATATGAAGAGCAAATAGTTAAAAATCATGGCGAAGGTTTTGAGTGGTTACTTTACCCCGAAGATAATGCCAAATTTGATGAA